>JANWKU010000098.1 GCA_025451215.1 Terriglobales bacterium | reverse complement strand
GGATTCGCCTCAATCACATAAACCTCGCCCTTTGCAGTAATCCGCAAATCAATCCGTCCATAATCGCGCAGCTTCACCGCACGATACGCCGCCAAAGCAGTCTCCTTAACCTTCTCCGTCAACTCTTCATCCAGCCCTTCAACCACCGAGGATTTCGTCAGCCGGTAACCTTCCGTCTCTTTCTCAAACTTCACGTCGTAGCTGGCAATCTTCGGAGTCCCCTTCGGCAACTTCGATAAATCCAGTTCCACCAGCGGCAGCGCCTGCGCCGCCTCATAACTTCCCAGGATCGCCACATACATCTCGCGCCCTTCAATGTATTCCTCAATCAGCGCCGGCGAATCGAATTCATCCTGAATGTATTCCACGCGCTCCATCAGTTCTTTCACGCTATCAACGACCGATTCCGCATCAATCCCAATGGACCCATCTTCCCAAACCGGTTTCACGATCAGCGGAAAAGTGATGTCATGCGCATGGTCAATTTTCCCGCGATAAGCAGTCGCGAAAATTGGCGTCCTTATATTGTGGAAAGCAAATAGTTTTTTAGCGATGATCTTGTCCTGCGCCAGAAAAGTCGCGTGCGGGCCCGCCCCCGTAAAGCGCATGCCAATCAAATCCATGTAGGCGGCCACGTTCATTTCCTTAGTGTCGTCGCCGGCAAATGATTCCGTGAGATTGAAGATTAAATCCGCCCCGCACTTGGAAAGCGCAGAAAGGCATTGCGGCGTTCCGTCCAGCACCTGATAGAAAGGCTGGTGGTCCAGCTTCTCGAGAGCTTCGAAAATTTCTTCGCGGTCTTCTTTTTCCTTGCGCTCTTTGCGAACTTTCTTGGTTTTGCGTCGCGGCTTTTTCTCGTTCGCGGAAGACTCCTCGACCTCGGGAACGGCGGCTTCCGCCTCGCCCCAAACATCGTAAAGAATTCCGACCTTCAGCTTCGTCCCGGTCATGACAGAATAAATTTTCCCCGCGCCATGTAATTCGCAGCCAATGCCGTGGCATACACCGTCACATTGGTTAGATGCTCCGAAGTCCGTTGCGTGTCAGCAAACAAGCGCAGTTCGCCGGCGCGTTTTTCGATCGCTTCAGCCAAACGCCTCACCAACGGCCTTTGCACACCTGTCCAATAAGCAATCTTATCAACCACTGTCTTCCGATTCTGCCGCAAAAATTCCTGCGCTGGCTTTACTGATTTTCGCCGCCGGGACGCATCAAAAATATTCCGCAGGTCCGTGTCCAGCGCCAGATCAATCATGGGAATCTCTTCCGACGACCGCTGGTAAAACTCACCTACCGTCGCTTCCATTTCGTCCACGGTCACATCCGGCACCCCGCGCTTCCGCGCCGGATCCGCATTTCCCAACTCTCGCGCGATGCGGTCCATATACCGCAGCTTCGCCATCGCTCCCCAGCCGCGATATTTCGTCTTCCAGCCCGAGCGCGGCGTCAGCCACACCGCAAAAGTTTCCGCAAAATCTTCATCCGGATGCTTTTGTGCATACCATCCCGCCATGTGCCGTACATATTCCTTCGAGAACGGCACCGGACGATAATTGTCGCGGTACGGCCTGCGGAAGGAACCAAAAAGCTGCTTCCACTCCGGCGTCCTATGCAGGCGATACGCATAGTTGAACGCGTGCCCGGCTTCGTGCCGCAAAAACATCATGACCTCGCGGCTCGTCTCCAGATCGTTCATCTCTTCTTCAAGCCGCGACAACTCCGCGCTCGCCAGATAAAAAGGAATCCCAATCACCGGCTCGCCCGAAGGACATCCCCACTCATCTGTCAAATAACAATTAGGATGAAACTTGAGCAGCTTTTTCTGCTCCAGTTCGGCATACAGCCGGTCCACAAATTTCTGTAGGGGAGAACCTTCAATCTTCAACTTCAAATCGCGGATGGGCGTGCTCAGCAGGTCTTTTTCTTGATTTTGATTCTGGTCATGCTGCTGATCTTGGCCCTTGTCCCGCGCCTGCGCACCATCTTTCAATTGTTCGGTATCGCTCACGGATGCGTCAGAATTGCTCAGCTCTATCTGGCGATGCATGGGGAGAGGAAGTCACTCGAATCCAGAACCTATAGTCTACATGGAGAAGGTACATGGCCAGAAGATCACCATCGGGCATCGGCTTTTAGTAATGATTTCTGTGGTAATTCGCCGCACCTGTTTACATAGGACTAGACATTCTCAACCCGATTCTCAAATCTCGACTTCTCCCATTCTTTAAACTTCTCAATTACTTTTCGAGTCAATTCTGTCCGAATACCAATCCACACACCCAAACTGTAGGCAATGCCTGCATAAAATGGACCAGTGAAAAGCAGTTGGTCCACACCCCTGGTCATGTCTAGAGATCCCGCAATTAGCCAGAACTCCTTCCATGTGTGGTAGTCAGGAATCAGGAAATTACCGCTGAAATAATAATGAAACCGCGACAAGGGATCGCCGAACAATACAGAGTCGGTCGAGGAAAATGTTGCAAGTTTGTATATGAGGACAAGCGTTGGAATGATCCAAACGAATTGAGCGGCGCTGTGCCTGAACCGAGCGTTAGCAAGTCCCGTGCAAAACGCGGGTACCGAACTTAGTGACAACAAATGAGAAAAGAGAAATTCGAATCGGTTCAAGTGTAGGCCCAGACCAAATATAGGAAGGAGCGTTCCGAGTGTCCACCCAGCCAGCCAAGGGGTCACAAAGCGGGCTATCAAATAAACCAATACGACATGCGGTAAAAACCAAAAAGCCTTCCAACCGGCTTCGCTTGTTGCAACCGCATCATTCTGAACAGGAGCGGAACTGTTACTTTCGCTCATCATGGCTAATGGCATTTATATGCCTCGAATATCCCCTACAACAAGCTTTAAAGTTTCTCTTCCTTGTCGGGCTAGTCGTGCAGATCACACAAGGAAGGCCTTTTGCTGATATCAAGTGAGGTATAGTTTTCGTCAGCGAAAGTCACCCATGCTGATCTCCTTATTCATCACCTGTTACAACGACACGCTCTTCCCCGAGACAGGAAAAGCCGTCGTCGCAGTCCTCGAACGCCTCGGCCACACCGTCGAGTTCCGCGAAGCCCAAACCTGCTGCGGACAAATGCACTACAACACCGGATATCAACAGGAAGCCTTCCCGCTCATGCGCCATTTTCTGGAAGTCTTCCGCGGTGCCGAGGTCATTTGCATCCCCTCCGCCTCCTGCGTGGCCATGATTCGCGAACATTTCCCGGTGATGGCCGCCGACTCCACCGACCCCAAACTCATCCATGAAGTAAACGATCTGCTCCCGCGCGTCTTTGAATTTACCGAGCTGCTTGTGGACAAACTCGGCGTCACCGATGTGGGCGCATTCTTCCCGCATCCGGTCACGTTCCATACCTCCTGTCACTCTCTCCGCTCACTGCATGTAGGAGACAAGCCGATGCAACTCTTAAAAAACATCCGCGGATTAAAACTCACCGAACTACCCGACTCCGACCAATGCTGCGGCTTCGGCGGCACCTTCGCCATTAAAAACGCCCCCGTTTCCTCGGCCATGCTCTCCGACAAAATCGGCTCCATTCTAAAAACCAACGCGCAAGTTTGCGCCGCCGGCGATAACTCCTGCCTCATGCATATTGACGGCGGCCTCACCCGCCAAAAAGCGCCGGTAAAGTGCATGCACATCGCCGAAATCCTCGCCGCCACCGAACCCGTGAGCAATCCGGGGAGCGATCAATGACGGTTCGCGTCGGCAACGCGGCCCAGGCCCCGGACTTCCCCGAAGCCGCAAAAAAACAATTGGCCAACGCACAAATGCGCCGCAATGTCCGCCACGCCACTGACGTCATCCGCGCCAAGCGAAATCGCGTCGCTGCTGAAATGCCCGACTGGGAAGCCCTGCGCGAGTCCGCGCGTCAAATCAAAGCGCACACCCTGCGCCATCTCGACACATACTTAGAGCAATTCGAGAAAGCCTGCACCGCCGCCGGAGGCCGCGTCCATTGGGCAAAGGACGCCGACGAAGCCAATGCCATCATCGCCGCCATCATCAACTCCCACGGTGAAAAAGAAGTCATCAAGATCAAAACGATGACGTCGGACGAAATCCGCCTCAACCCGGCCCTCGAAGCCGAAGGCATCACGCCCTTTGAAACCGACCTCGCCGACCTCATTGTGCAGCTCGGCAATGACCAGCCTTCGCACATCGTCGTGCCCGCGCTGCATCGCAATAAAACAGAAATCCGAAAGCTATTTCTCGAAAAAATGAAGCTGGAAACTCTCGGCGACCAGCCCGAAGACCTCACCGAAGCCGCCCGCCGCTACCTTCGCGAAAAATTCCTGCGCGTAAAAATCGGCATCGGCGGTGCGAACTTCGCCATCGCTGAAACCGGCTCCGTCTGCATTGTCGAATCCGAAGGCAACGGACGCATGTGTCTCACCCTGCCCCAGGTCTTTATCAGTCTGGTCGGCATAGAAAAAATCATTCCTGAATTCTCTGACCTCGAAGTCTTCCTGCAATTGCTCCCCCGCTCCGCGACCGGCGAGCGCATGAATCCCTACAACTCCATCTGGACGGGCATTTCCCCCAACGACGGTCCAAAAGAATTCCACGTAGTCCTGCTCGACAACGGCCGCTCTGAAATTCTTGCCGACGAAAAAACCCGCCAGACTCTCCAATGCATTCGCTGCGCTGCCTGCCTCAACGTCTGCCCCGTCTATCGCCAAACCGGAGGCCACGCCTACGGCTCAATCTACAGTGGCCCCATCGGCGCCATCGTCACACCGCAGTTGCAATCCATGCAACACTCGCAATCCTTGCCTTACGCATCCTCTTTATGTGGCGCCTGTTATGAAGCGTGCCCCGTCAAAATCAATATTCCGGAAGTCCTGATTGAGTTGCGCGGCAAAGTCGTCGCCGCAGGGGACGCGCCAGCCAGCGAAAAAATAGCCATGAAGACGGCATCCTTCGCGCTCTCCAGCTCGCGGCGCCTCGCCACCGCGCAGAAATTTGTCCGCATCGCGCAGTGGCCGCTCGTGCACGATGGCACAATCAGCAAACTCCCCGGCTTCCTCGGAGCATGGTCTGAAACCAGAAATATGCGCTCCGCCCCCGCGGAATCATTTCGCCAGTGGTGGAAGCGGCGCCGCAAGGAGCAACATTCATGACCACTTCAAGAACAGAAATCCTGGAAAAAATCCGCCGCAGTCTGGGAGTCGCGCCTGAGCAACGTGAACAAAACGGTCTAACCGAAGACCGCATAACGGAAGATCGCATCGCGAAAGACTACGGAACAATTGCCCGCGAATACCAACACTCCGGAAAACTCGACCCGCAATCCCGGCTCGAACTGTTCTCCGAACGCCTCCGCGACTACGGCACCAGTGTTCATCGCTGTTCCAACCAACAGCTTTCCTCCACCATCGCCCAAGTCCTCGCGGCCCGCCACATCCATCGCATCCTCATTCCGCCGGGAATCTCCGGACCGTGGCTGGCGGCCTCAGATATCGAATTTGTCCCTGCCAATAACGGCCTAACCTACGCCGAAATGGACAAAATGGAAGGAGTACTCACAGCCTGCACTGCCGCCATTGCGCTCACCGGAACTATCTTCCTACGCCACTCCGCCACCGAAGGAACCCGGGCCCTCACCCTGATTCCCGACTATCACTTGTGCGTCGTTTTCGAAAATCAAGTGCTGGAAACTGTGCCCGAAGCAATCCGCTATATGGAGCCGTTCAGCACTCTGCCCCTCACAACGATCTCTGGGCCATCCGCAACCTCAGACATCGAAATGACCCGAATCAAAGGCGTGCACGGCCCCAGAACCCTGGACGTGGTACTAATCCAAGATTAACGATTGAAGATTGAAGAATCAGGGATCGAGGATTATCGGAGAGCGAGGATTGAAGACTTCAAACTGCACCACCACTTCTATTGCAACTCTAAAAATCATGTCATCCCGAGCTGCTTTTGCGAGGGACCTTACGTCAGATCACACAGTGTATGCTGCCATCGGGAATGACACCGCCACGGATTCGCTAACGTGGCAGAAACCCTCCATCGTGCGTGCTCGACGTGGATGACGCGTGTTAGGAATGGCGCAGTTGAACAACTGCGCTACCGGTCAAAAGGATTAAATCGTACTACATCAGAAATTCTGGAAAACAAACACGCCGGGGTGATCCAATCCCAGCTATGTTCAACACCACAAGAGCCTACCGCCTTCTTTTGTCGTGTTGTCCTCAAGCAGGGTCAAATAATGGAGCGCTTCCTGGAGCTGCTTCCCCTCTCCATCGCTCATTGATAGGTCAAGATCCAACTCCGTCGCCCGGTTTTGAATGGCCTGACGCGCACTGCTTACAGCTTCCAGCAGACTCTCTTCATCGGCGTGGAGCATCGCCGCGCAATAGGCCCGATACCACGAATATCCCAAAGCCGGATAACTCATAAACTCCTCCAGTTCACAGCCAAATTAAAACGCTGCTTTCTCCCTGGTAGCCCCTTACCCATGTGCGAATTCCGGAAAGAACCGCAAGACGCGCCAGATCCTTCAACTTCGCACTTAACCGCAACGCCAGTTGACTCGGATTCAAGCCTCTGGGCAATACCGTCTTTACTGTAATCACCCAGTCCAATATCTACGGTAAACGGTGTAAATAATGTGTTTTTTAAGTCAAATCGCGAGTTTGGGCACACGGCAATAGTGCAATGACCGGGCGATTCGTTTCACAGCCCAACAAAACTCAACAAAGCGAATTAGCAATCGTCCGCCTGCGCGCCCCACAAGTAGTTGGATAGGGAAGCTAGCAGGTTACTCCAGCTCCGATTTTCTAAAACCGAGAGGTATGGCAGAGAGTGGGATTCTAGGCGACATTCATTCCAAAAGACTTGCGGTAATAATTTCAAAACGTTTACCGCCAACGGTGGCGGGGGCTCTAAAACGCGTTTTGCTGTTCCGGTCGTCAGGTTTGACTGACAAGTCCGTACTGCTTCGTCTGTCAAATGTACGGCTAAGTTATGAAGTCGAGTGGATTCCACATTAGAGCGATAAATCGCTAAAACCTGACTAATACATTTCTAACAATGGGCGTTGTCCAATTAATGCTAATGTTTGCGGCCCGACATGCCGTCACCGGGATTGGCGTTGCGCCTCCTCCGGATCTACGGTTTTGCGGCTTCGAAGGTTGACGAAAATCTCGTCATGCAAGGACTTTCATGTTGCCGTTACTAAAGTGATTTTTATGCTTACCCGAAGTGACATAGAATCCGAAGAAAATCACCTAACTTATTGCTCGTCCAATATTTAGACAACGGAAGAAAAGAGGTGAGTATGAAGTGTCGGGTAATCGCAGTGCTAGGGACACGACCGGAAGCGATCAAGTTGGCCATCGTGATTCGTGAGCTCCGAAAGCGCTCAACTGAATTTGAGACTGCTGTCGTGCATACCGGCCAACATCGCAGCATGTTGGAACACGCGCTTGAGCTTTTCAAAATCAAACCGGACTTTGATCTCGATGTGATGAGACCGAATCAGACGCTAAATTCTCTTACCGGCCGAGTGCTCGATACGGTCGAGAACGCATGCCACCGATTTCAACCGCACATTGTGCTGGTCCAAGGAGATACGACGACTGCATTCGCTTCGGCATTGGCTGCCTACTATTGCAAAATTCCAGTGGGCCACATCGAAGCCGGACTTCGGAGCCATGACATTTACAATCCATTTCCCGAGGAAGCCAACCGCAGATTGGTTTCAGTATTGAGCGAAATTCATTTTGCGCCGACTGCTTTATCGCGGGACAAGCTTCTGGCTGAAGGCGTTCCGCTGGGAAGAATCGTGGTGACGGGGAACACAGTAGTAGACACTCTGCGAGCGATTGGTGACTTGCCGCACTCCTGGGAAAATACTCCGCTGGCCGGCATTCCAGACGACAACTCCCGCCTGGTTCTTGTCACCTCCCACCGCCGCGAGTCCTGGGGGAGTGATCAGGAGAATATGTGTTTGGCGTTAAAGGATTTGGTAAAGCAGCACCCTGATATTCGCGTCATTTATCCCGTACACCTGAATCCCAATGTACTCCATACCGTGCAAGCATTATTGCGAGATACAGATCGAATTCATTTAACAGAACCTTTGGATTACAGCACTTTCGTCAGTCTGCTTCGCCGTTGTTTTCTCATTTTGACTGACTCCGGCGGCATACAGGAAGAAGCTCCCACCT
>JANWKU010000097.1 GCA_025451215.1 Terriglobales bacterium | reverse complement strand
GCCAGCATGGACGCCGCCGAGCATGACAAACTCTGCGGCTGGATCAGCCACCTGCCGCAAATGATCTCCACCGCGCTTGCTGCCGCGCTGGTGGATGAATACGGCGAACAGGCGCCGTTGCTCGAAGCCGGAGGCCGCGCCCTCCGCGAGATGACGCGTATCGCGGGCAGCCCATAGTCCATGTGGCGCGACATTGCCCTCACCAACAAGGCGAACCTTCAGGATGCTCTGTTGAAGCTGGAGCAGCGGCTAGCGCACATCCGCGAGAATCTGGACACGCGGGAGCTGGCCATGGAGTTTGAGAAGGCGCATCACCTGAAGAAGATCGTTCCGCGCAAGCGAGCGGAACTATCTTAATTGGAATCCTGGAATAGTTGCTTACTTAAGCTAAGCCCTCATCTCCAAAAATTTCCGCCGTAAAGCTTTCCAGCGTGGCCCCGGTCTTCCATGCGTCCGGAGGAAGACCGGCCTTCAGGCAAGTCTGTTCCAGAAACGTTGTCCGCTCCCAACCGTGCTCGACGGGCACCTGCGGCAGAAGCACGCCGCGTTTTCCGGCGCGGCTCACCAACAATCCGTGCGTACCCACTTCGACTTGTTCGGGAGCAATCGGGGTGAGAACAGAAAGTATGCTTAGGGATACTTTCAACCTGGAGCCTTCCTCAGGCGTCACAGCCGGAAAGCGTGGATCGTCAAATGCTGCGCCCCGCGCCGTCTCCGCGACCGTTTGCAGTAGAGGCGCCAGCGGGAAGACGTAACCTACGCAGCCACGAAGCTGGCCATCCAGGTAGAGCGTGCAGAAGGCGCCGCGTTTTTCAGTCAGATGGTCCGTTCCCGGCCCTAAAGAAAGCGCGCGGCCTTCCAGAGCACAGGCAATGGAACGATGCGCCAGTTCCAGCAGGAGCCTGCGCTCGTCTTCGGAGAACTCGTGCCGGGAGTCTCGCGCGGAGAATTCATTTTTCCTGAAGTTTGGCAACGGGAACATCATGCTTCCTCCGCCGGCTCAGCACGAAGGCGCGGCGGCGGCGCTTCTCCGCACTGCGGTCAATCTTCGACCAGAAAGCGACGAAGTAGTCTATGGCGGAAACCAGCGACAGCACCACCATGAACCAGATGGCGAGAAATGCGATCCAGTGAACGGGGAAAATGTAGTTCTTTCCGATCGGCCATTCCGTCCAGCGATGGTCAAGTATTACGGCGACGACCGCGACGATCTGGACGACCATCTTAAACTTACCTAGTTCGCTCGCCTCAATGGTGAAGCCTTCCGACGCCGCAATGGAGCGCAAACCGCTCACCAGAAACTCGCGCCCGATAATCACGACGGCCACCCAGGCGGGAACCAGCCGGGGATTCAACTGAACCAAGCTGATGAAGGCAGCGGCAATGAATAGCTTATCGGCTAGCGGATCAAGCAGCATGCCCATGGTCGTGATCTGGCCGCGCTTGCGGGCAAGATAACCGTCAATGCCATCGGTGATGGAGGCTGCAATGAACAGCGCTGAGGCCAGCAGCTCTTTTTCTCCGTTGGCGCTCGGGAAGTGGTTGCTCAAAAGAATCCACATCAGCAGCGGAATGCTGAAGATTCTGGTAAGCGTGATGGAGTTGGGAAGGTTCACCGCAAAGTAGGCCCCAGGCCAGAACGCGCTGGCCCTCTGCTTGGGATTATCCTCTACGCTGAATCAGGAAAGCAATGGCGGGATAAAACAGGTCCTATAGAAAGAAAGCGGCAGGGGTCGCCTGCCGCTTGATCTATCGCAAATTCGCTTATTTCCCGCGATTTACAGCCTTCTTCAGTTCCGCGCCAGCGGTAAATTTCGCCACCCGGCGTGCGGCAATCTTAATAGTTGCCCCGGTCTGCGGATTCCGGCCATTGCGGGCCTTTCTCTGCGAGATCGAGAAGGTCCCAAAACCGATAAGCGCCACGCGGTCTCCCTTTTTCAACGCCCCGGTAATGCTGTCCATGGCGGTGTCAATGGCGCTGCCCGCCTGTACTTTGCTGATGCCCGCGCCGGACGCAATACGATCAATTAAATCTGCTTTGTTCATCGCTTTATCTCTCTCCTGGCAGGTCTCACGTCTCTCGCGTAAGGAAAGTAGATTTTCGGCGAGGCGGAAACCCGGCGGCACTATTTAGCTCCGCTACTGGATGAAAGTCAACTGTGAAAATCCGCGCCGGATGCCGAGTTTGGGTCACAGCGAAGTTTGGAGAGAGGTTAAGGACCTAAATTTTCCCAACTTCAGGTGGTGCGCTCCGGCGCTCCACAGGTTCTTCACAGGCTTGCGGGCACAGTCCACTGTCATGCTGAGCGGAACAGATCATGCGCGAGCGTATGATCTGTGGAGTCGAAGCATCCCTACGTTAAGCACTACGAGTGAAGCTAAGTTTTGATTTAACCAGCGCGTCGTTTCGTCGGATCCGCACTCCACATGAAGCCGTGACGACTATAGGGATGTTTCGACTGCGCATTGCTTCGCGAAGCGAAGCAATGCTCCGCTCAACATGACAAGACTAGCGGTTCACCAAGCTCATCATGTGCTCTGGATAGCGCTGGCCGGCGGCGGCGCCGGAAGAGAACACGGCGTCAATCTGACGCAGGTCTTCCTTAGTCAATTTCACATCCAAAGCTCCTACGTTTTCTTCCAGGTATTTCCGGCGTTTGGTGCCGGGAATCGGAACCAAATCATCTCCCTGGGCCAGCACCCACGCCAGCGCGAGTTGCGCCGGGGTACAGCCTTTCTCCCTGGCAATTTTCTGAATATGGGCAACCAGATCCAAATTCTTCTGGAAGTTCTCGCCTTGAAAGCGGGGGGAAAAGCGCCGGTAATCGTCCGCTGAAAAATCTTCAAATGTCTTGAATTGGCCGGTCAGAAAGCCTCTTCCCAATGGACTATAAGGCACCAAGCCGATTCCCAATTCGCGGCAAGTGGCGAGAACTCCATCCTCCGGATCGCGCGTCCAGAGCGAATATTCACTCTGCAAGGCGGTAATGGGATGGACTTTCATCGCCCGGCGGAGCGTTTGCGCGCCGGCTTCGGAAAGGCCGAGGTAACGCACCTTCCCTGCTTTCACCAGCTCAGCCATTGCGCCAACGGTTTCTTCAATCGGCGTATTGGGGTCCACGCGGTGCTGGTAGTACAAGTCAATCGTTTCAATTCCCAGCCGCTTCAGGCTGCTCTCGCACGACTTACGGACATACTCCGGTTTGCCGTTGATCCCGCGAGCTTGTGGATTATTCGGATCGCGCACAATGGCAAACTTCGTCGCCAGAAAAACTTTATCGCGCTTGCCTTCGATGGCCTTACCTACCAATTCTTCGTTTTTGTATGGCCCGTAAACGTCGGCAGTGTCGAGAAAATTAATGCCAAGTTCCAGCGCACGGTGGATCGTGGCCATGGATTCATTGTCGTCACGGCCAGAATAAAATTCGGACATGCCCATGCAGCCCAGACCAAGCGCGGACACTGCGGGACCATTTTTGCCAAGCTTGCGGAATTCCACTTTAAAGCTCCTCTTGTTTGCAGTCGGGAATCAAAATCAAAAATTAAATCCTTCGAAGCATTAACCACTATCTTATAGACGCGGATTTGTAGGCCACGATTCGGAATCTCCCGGTCCGCTCCGAAATTTCAGGAGATTGTTGGATGAGCCAAGTTCCCAGATGGTTTGAGCGTAAATTTGATTTGTCATTTCCGGCGGAAATGTACCCCAACCTTTGTGCTCGCTTGCGAGGAACGCCGGCCCGGCTGGAAGAATTGATGCGTTCCATTTCCCACGAAATTCTCGTCCGCAAAGCAGGTGAAAGCTGGTCAGCTCAGGAAAATGCCGGCCATCTATTCGATTTGGAACCGTTGTGGCTGGCACGTGTCGAAGATTACGTGAATGGAGCTGAAACGCTTACCGCGACCGACCTTGCCAATCGCAAAACCGGAGAAGCCAATTACAACGCGCGGCGTACGGAGGACATTCTGGCCGACTTTCGCCAGGCAAGAAACAAGCTGATGCAACGGCTGGAAGGATTGGAAGCAAATTTATATTCCCGCACTGCGCTTCATCCCCGGCTCAAGACGCCGATGCGACTGGTGGACCATCTATATTTTGTCGCCGAGCATGACGATCATCATCTGGCATGCATCTGGGAATTGGCACAGCCCGGGAATGAATCTCCGCGCTGATCCGCGAAAATCTGCGGCCAGCCTTTATTTCGTGGAAACGTCAATTACGCGGATGTCGGGATACTGCTGGTTCCAGTCTGCGGAGATATGCTCGAGTGATAGGCAGAATTCCCTGCTCTGCCCCGCGGCGAGCGGCAAATCGGCAAGATTGGCGAAGTCGCGGTACGGCTGTGACGTGCGCAATACCCGTACTGGCACATCTTCGGTCTGGACAATCTGGTTGAGCGAATTTTTGAAGGTGAGTTCGACCGTTGCGCCCGTCAGGCTCTTGTCGCCCGCATTCGCAACGTTGCCTTCAATGTAGGTGACGCTGGAGCCGATAAAATTTTCGGCGGTCATCATGTGCACATTCGTTAGTTTGACGTTCGCGGCATACGCGGGCGGAGCGCTCGGCGGTTTTGCTTTGTCGCCGGGAACGAGCAGAATCGCAGCCAGTGCAGCCGCCAGCAAACAAATCGCGGCCACAATAGGAAACCACTTCCGCTTCTCGGTGGCTTGCGACTGGAGGAGGCCATCCATCGCCGTGGTTGGGGCCGTAGTTCGGGCCGTGATTTTGTCGTCGGAGATTTTATTCTCCTCCCACAGTCAATCCATCAATTCGCAAGGTGGGACTCGCAACGGCGCCACGAAACTCAAGATCATTGCCGATTTCCGAGATGTTAAAGAACATGTCTTTCAAATTCCCGGCAACCGTAATCTCTTCGACTGGAAAGGTCAGCTCTCCGCCGGAAATCCAAAGCCCGGAAGCGCCGCGCGAATAATCGCCAGTCACCAGGTTTGCGCCATGGCCCATAAATTCTGTGACGTAAAGCCCATCTTTGATGTCGCCAATAATCTGTTGTGGGGTCTTCGCGCCCGCCTGTAAAAAATAATTCCCCGGCCCAAGTCCCGGCGTGCCGGCTAGTCCGCGGGAGGCGTTGGCGGTGGTTTGAAGTCCTAACTTTTTCGCCGTGTAGGTATTCAGCAAATACGATTTGAGCACGCCGTTTTCGACGACAATGGTGCGCCGCGTGGGAATCCCTTCGCCATCAAACGGGCTGGTGCCAAAGCCGCCAACCATAGTGCCGTCGTCAATAATATTGACCCGGTCGCCGGCAATTTTTTCGCCGAGCTTTCCCGCCAGAAAGGATGCACCACGATAAACGGAGTCGCCATTCACGCCCTCAAAAATGTGCTCCAGAATGGAAGTCGCGACCAGCGGATCGAAGATGATTGGCACTTGCGCGGTCTTCACTTTGCGCCCGCCCAGGCGTCGCAGAGTGCGCTGCGCGGCAATCTTGCCGACTTGCTCCGGTGATTCGAGCTTATCCAGACTGCGCGCTACGGAAAACCAGTAATCCCGCTGCATGGCGCCATCTTCTGTTTGCGCAATCGGCACAGCAGCCACCGAACAATATGATCGGCGGTATTCGCCTACGAATCCGTGCGAGTTGGCGAGGATTTTGTGGCCGGTGGCGGCATCGAACGATCCGCCATCGGAATTCTTCAGCCGAGGGTCCACTTCCAGCGCGGCCTTTTCCGCGCGTCGCGCGTATGCAATGCGCTCCTGGCCGGGCAAAGAATAGACATCGGAGTAATAGAGGTCCAAATCGCCGGAAAGCGACCCTAGTTGTGAAGCCTCCGGAATCCCCGCGAATGGGTCTTCGGAAGTAATGCGCGAAAGCTCAATGGCCGATTTCACCATGCGATCCAGACCCTGCCGGGAAAAATCGCTGGAGTGGGTGCTGGCCGTCCGTTGTCCGTTAAATACGCGTACGCCAATGGACTTTGAACCCGACTCTTTTAGCGTTTCCACCTGGCCCATCCGCACCAGCGTGGAAAATTCATCGCCTTCGCGAACAACGCATTCTGCAGCGGTCGCGCCGCCAGCCATGGCGCGGCGGACGATGTCCTGCGCCAGTTCGCGCAAGTCGGTTTCAATCTGCTGGCTTGGGGATTCTGTTTGAATTTCAGGCATATTTAAATATTTTCACCACGGAGACACCGAGGCACGGAGTAACCAAACTTCTGTCTACCTACAAGGCACAGAAGCGTGAAAGTAATTCATCTCGTTCTTTGCTGAATATTAATGAAGTAACTCCGTGCCTCCGCGACTCCGTGGTTATAAGAAGTTGTTACTGCATAAACCCGCCCGGATCTTTCCGTCCGGTCCCACCTACGGTAAGACGGTCCACTTTGATGGTCGGAATACCCACGCCCACCGGGACCGCCTGGCCGTCCTTGCCGCAAGTACCGACGCCTTCGTCGAGTTTCAGATCGTTGCCCACCATCGAGACTCGCGTAAGCACGTCCGGCCCATTGCCGATCAACGTTGCGCCTTTGATGGGGGCAGTCACCTTGCCATCTTCAATCATGTAAGCTTCCGACGCCGCGAACACGAACTTGCCGTTGGTGATGTCCACCTGCCCGCCGCCAAAGTTAACGGCATACACGCCGTGCTTCACCGAGCGGATAATGTCCTGCGGATCGTCCTGACCGGCGAGCATGTAAGTGTTCGTCATGCGTGGCATCGGGATGTCTTCATAGCTCTCACGCCTGCCATTGCCGGTGTTCGCCATTCCCATGAGACGAGCGGAAAGTTTGTCGCTCAAATACCCTTTGAGGATTCCGTTCTCAATTAGCACTGTCTCCTGCGTGGAATTGCCTTCGTCATCCACGTTCAACGACCCACGCCGCCAAGGCATGGTGCCGTTGTCAACCACCGTGCACTTTTCGCTGGCTACGCGCTTGCCGATCAATCCCGCGAAAGCCGAGGTCTGCTTGCGGTTGAAGTCCGCCTCCAGTCCATGGCCGACGGCCTCATGCAGAAGCACTCCAGGCCATCCGGGGCCGAGCACAACTTCCATTTCACCCGCCGGTGCTTCCTGAGCATCAAGTTGAAGAATTGCCTGTCGCGCCGCTTCGCGCGCGAAATATTCCGGCGTCTTTTCGCCAAAGAAAAAGTCGAGCGCCACGCGGCCGCCGCCTCCGGAACTACCTCGTCCGGAACTCTTCTCCGACTTCGCAATGGTAGAAACATTCATGCGGGCGAGAGGCTGGGAATCCTCCGCGAACGTTCCATCGGAGCCGACCACAAGAATGTTCCGCAGTTCATCCGCATAACTGGCGCGGACTTCTTTAATGCGCGGATCATAGGCGCGAGCAGTGCTGTCGCCGCGCATCACCAACTCCACCTTGGCGGTAATTTCCGCGTCCACCGAGGGCAGCGTTACCGGATACAAGCTCCTCGCGGCTTTTTCCGCAAACCCCATCTTCGGGGTCTTTGCCGGGCCGCTGGCAATCAACGCCGCCGTGCGTGCCGCGCGCAGAATCCGCTCCGATGAAAGATCGTCCGTATAGGCATAGCCGGTGCGCTCGCCCGAAATCACACGTATCCCGCAGCCAGCGGAAATCCCCTGCGCCGCTGACTTCACCATGGATTCATCCACCATCAGCGAGGTCGAGGAAAGGTATTCAAAATAAAGGTCGGCATAGTCGCCGCCAGCGGAAAGCGCGGCCGCCAAATAGCGTTCCAGGTCCCGATTAGTAAGCCCGTAGTGGTCGAAAAAGAATTGATTATGATTCACAGTCATTGGATGTCCCGCCGCTGTAGAAAGACTCCGGCAACCTATTATCCCATAAGGCTGAATGTGCTCTGGAATTAGGATGCCCTCATGTTTATCCGTCACATACAGATCATTTCCCAACGTTGAAAATATCACCATGACCCCTGAATCCATGGGCCGAGCACTGGAGGAATTCCTGCAAGGCTCGAATCGCGCCACAGTTCGCGAGAACGGAAACGAAGTTTTCGACCTGTCAGAGGCAAAGTACTCCATTACTGGCGAACACAACCGGTGCCTCCTACACCTGTGGTCCTCCGAACGGAACCTGGTGCGCCGCATTGTGGACATGGAAGTAAAAAGCGACGTACTGCGGCTGGCGGTGCAGAAACTGGGACAATCCAAACCCACGCGGCTAGAAATTTGCCGCACTCGCGACCTGCGCTCCCCTAACGATAAGCGCGCCGCCCGCCTCGCTTACCGCCACAAGTTGAGGCGCATTCTGGAACGGCAATTCCCCGGATACACGATCGGCGACCTGCGGACCTCGGCAGACCTGGAGCACTCTTTCGGCCCAGTATACTGCCGCGGGCTGATCCATCGCGGACAATCAGCTTTTGCGGTTTTTGGGGTCAATGCAAAAGAAACACAATCCTCCATTGACGCCGCGCTTACATTCGCAATTTTGTGGCTCGACCTTTGCCGTTTAAACCAGGCGGGAAAGTTCGTGGTGGAAGGGCTCAAGCTGTTTGTGCCCGCAAAATCCTCCGCTCTTACTTTGCAACGCATGGCCCATCTGCATCCCGATGCGGCGCGATGGCAGCTTTATGAATTTGACGAGCATGAAGATTTGCTGCGGGCCATGGACCTTGCAGACCGTGGAAACTTCAATACCCGGCTGGTACAGTTTCCCGACCAGGATGCGGTCCTCCGCCGCTTTGCCGATGCCATTGCCCGCATCCGCAACTGGATGCCGGAAGCTGAAATTGCCGTGCTCAGCTCCGCTGAAATCGCCTTTCGCCGTTATGGTTTGGAATTCGCGAAAGCGCGGCTGGCCCATGATCCCAGGAACTTCCGCAGTGTCACAGAAATTGTTTTCGGTTTGGGCACGTCGGAACGAACGCTAAATGATTCCAACGAAGAAGAGTTTGTTCGCCTTGTTCGCAGCATCGGCGAGGTGCGTCACCCCGAAGGCCCGCGCGACCATCCCTTGTGGAGATCGCATCCTGAGCGCTGGCTCGAATCGCTTGTCGCAAACAATATAAGCCTGCTTGATGAACGCCTGGAGGCCCTCCCCGCCTACTCGCAAATGCCCGCATTCTCAGCAGCCGACCGGGCGATGATTGACGTGCTCGCAGTCACTCGCTCGGGTCGCCTGGCCGTGGTTGAACTCAAGACCAGTGAAGACATTCATCTTCCGCTCCAGGGCGTGGACTACTGGTCTCGCGTCGCCTGGCACCACTCCCGCGGCGAGTTCCAGCGCTTCGGATATTTCACGGGCCGCCAGCTTTCCGTGGAACTCCCGCAGCTTATATTGGTTGCTCCCGCGCTGCACATTCATCCCGCCACCGACACATTGCTTCGCTACATTTCGCCTGTAATCGATTGGACGCTGATTGGCATTGATGAACGCTGGCGTGAGCAGGTGAAAGTAATGTTCCGCAAGCGAGCGCCGCGCGTGGACAAGCAAATGAAGATCGCCAGCTAGGAGGGCCTTGTCCCTTCCATCGAATTTGCAGTTAATTTTCAAGCGCGGGCGGATTTTCCATCTGCGCCGGTTCGTTCCGGTAAACCCGCGAAATCCCGCGCACAATCCGCCGCAAGGGCAGCATGCCACCGGGATCGGCCATGAAGATTTCTCCCTTGCGCGTCCCGCGAAAGAACCAGCGCTTCAGGATTGCCAGATGCTCCATGACCTCCAGCGCCGACTTCGGCTCGGCTTTCGGGGCCGCATGCAGCAGTTCCTCCACCCGCGCTTCCATGGATTGCGGCCGTGTGTGCTCCACTGGCTGGATAAAAAATGCGAACGGGCCCGCGATGCAGCCCTCATCCACGCGGAAAAAATTTATTGCGCCGGCTTCGGCACTCCGTTGGATAAGCACCGCCTTCAACTCATCAATCCGCCTGACCAGTTCCGGCAGTTGACTTAACAAAGGCTTTAATTTTTCCAGCCGCGCATGTAATGCCGACGCCTGTTCGAATTGCAATTTTGCTGAGGCGGCGTCGCGCTGCGAGGAAAAGTCGCGAGACAAGGAATCTCCGCCGCTGTCGAAGTAGTCCCGTACCCGTTTCACCTCGCTTTGGTACTCCTCATCACTGCAACCCTTGAAGCAAGGAGCCAGGCACATCTTCATCTCTGAATAAACGCAGCCGGGGAAATTCGGATCCGGGGCCAGGTCTTCCACGCAGCGCCGCATCTTGAAAAAATCCAGAGAATCGCTGGCAAACTTCTCCGCAAACGCGCGCGAGGGAAAAGGCCCATAGTAAGCAGACTTCCGTTGCAGACGACCCAGACGGGCAGTAACCGAAGCTCGCGGATAATCGTTTTCCAGATGCAGCTTAACCAGAGCGGCAAAACGAAAGCGCATGCGCGCGCCGTAAGCTTGAGGGAAAGTTTCGCGCAGGAGCTGGTAAAGCAGAAATCCGGACTCGAAATCAGAACCCGTGCCGGTGAATTCAACCGACTGCACGCGAGCGCGCAGGTTCAGCCGCTTGCTCGGTTCCTCCGGCTGGCCTAGCAGTCTTTGAAGTCGGTGGCGCAGATTGGCCGTCTTACTGACGTAAGGCTCCGCTTCCGCATTGCCGGAACGAAGCACGAATACCGCGGGGGCAGCGGGGAGCGCGGCGAAAAACGGAACATCTTCAGTGGGCGAAAATTCAAGGCGCTGCGCTGGCACGAAATCATTCTAGGCGAGCGCTTGCGATCATCTGCCAAAAATCATTCGCCCGGAATCAAAACGAAAATAAAAGGCGGCCATTTGAGGCCGCCTTAAAGTTCTTATGGTTGTGAGACGTTTACGCTGGAGCCGGTCTTTCGGGACTCTTCGCCAATCCAGGACGGCCCGGTTCCGGCTTTAGCACCTGCTGCACGCCATCATCAGACCTCGGTGGAGGCGTGATTTTCGGCAGTTCCTTGCCTTCGATAATCATGCGGATTTCGTTGGCATCCAGAACTTCGCGCTCCAACAGAGCCAGCGCAATCCTTACCAGGATTTCGCGGTCGGCAGCTAACACTGCCTGAGCACGATCATAGCCCTCGCTGATTAAGCGTCGCACTTCTTCGTCAATCTTAATGGCAGTGGCTTCACTGTAGTCGCGGTGCTGGGCAATTTCGCGGCCCAGGAAGATTTGCTCTTCTTTCTTGCCGTAGGTCAGCGGCCCCAACTGGCTCATGCCGAACTCGCAAACCATCTTGCGGGCAAGATCGGTAGCGCGTTCAATATCATTCCCCGCGCCAGTGCTCATTTGGTTCAGGAACATCTCTTCCGCAATGCGCCCGCCCATCATGATGGCGATTTCAGTTTCCAGATAATCCCTGGTGTAGTTGTGCTTGTCGTCAATCGGCAACTGCATGGTCACGCCCAAAGCCATGCCGCGCGGAATGATGGTGACTTTATGAAGAGGATCGGAATTCGGCAGCTTCGCCGCGACCAGCGCATGGCCAGCCTCGTGATAAGCCGTGACTTTCTTTTCCGCTTCGGTAAGGATGAGCGACTTCCTCTCCACGCCCATCAGAACTTTGTCCTTGGCGAGATCGAAGTCATACATCAAAACAGCCTTGCGGTTCTGCCGCGCCGCCGCCAAAGCCGCTTCATTCACCATGTTTTCCAGATCAGCGCCTGAAAAGCCTGGTGTTCCGCGGGCCAGGACCGAAAGATCAACATCGTCAGCAAGTGGCTTTTTGCGTGTGTGTACCCGCAAAATTTCCTCGCGGCCGCGCACATCGGGACGGTTCACAATCACCCGCCGGTCAAAACGTCCCGGCCTCAAAAGCGCCGGATCCAGCACGTCAGGGCGGTTGGTTGCCGCCATTAGAATGACGCCTTCGTTCGACTCGAATCCGTCCATCTCAACCAGCAACTGATTCAAAGTCTGCTCTCGCTCGTCATGTCCGCCACCCAAGCCTGCCCCACGATGGCGTCCGACCGCGTCAATTTCGTCAATGAAGATGATGCAGGGAGCATTTTTCTTGCCTTGTTCAAACAAGTCGCGAACGCGGCTCGCGCCGACGCCAACGAACATTTCAACAAAGTCGGAACCGGAAATCGAAAAGAACGGCACATTCGCTTCGCCGGCCACAGCGCGCGCCAGCAAAGTCTTGCCCGTTCCCGGAGGGCCTACCAACAGTACGCCCTTAGGAATACGCCCGCCGAGTTTTTGGAATTTCTGCGCCTCGCGCAAAAATTCAATAATCTCCTTTAGCTCCTCTTTTGCTTCCTCTACGCCCGCAACATCTTTGAAGGTGATCTTCTTCTGCTGCATAGAAAGCAGCCGGGCCTTGCTCTTGCCGAATGACAAAGCCTTGTTTCCGCCGGTCTGCATCTGGCGGATCATCAGATACCACAATAGGGCAATTACAATAAGCGGCCCCCACATGGTCAGTATCTGAAGCAGCCAACCTCCGCCGCTGTTGTCATGGAAGGTCATGGTGACGCCCTTATCGCCTAGCGTCTTGATCATGTCGGGATAGTTGGAAGGTACGGTCAGATGGAAGCCGGCGTTGTCAGCTTTGTACTTTCCAGTTACATCTATGCCGGTGATCGTTACTTCTTTGACATTGCTCGCATTCACTTCCGACATGAACTGCGAGAAATTGATCTCTTTATCTTTCGGGCCGGCCTGTCCGGTTCGAATTAATTCCCAAAGCAACACCGCGCAAACCGCGATGACCACCCAAAAGACAATCGTTTTTACTGTTGAGTTCACTCACATACTCCCCGGAATATCTTCAAGGCTTACAGAGAAGTATTCCACACACCATATAGATGCCCCAGCAGCCAACTCGACTGAAGAAAATGCATCCGCTTTAGATTTTACCCCTACTGGAAACAAAAAGGGCAGTGATTCGCCGCAAACATTAGTCACCAGTTCCAGAGTTACAGCGCCCAGCTAACCGCCGGTGGCCAGATAAGGCAAGTTTCGGCCCGTTTGCTCCGCCGAACCGAGGCCATACCCAATGAGAACGCTCTCATCCACCAAAAACCCGAAATAATCAGGCTGCAATGGCACCCGCCGGGCCGATTGCCGGTCGGCCAGGGTTACCAGCCGCACCGAGGCCGCTCCCCGGGAGCGGCAATCGCTCATCAAAAACTCCGTCGTCACCCCCGAATGGACGACCCCTTCCACCAGCAGCACATGTTGATTGCGAATGTCGGGCCCCTGGCTGAAGAAAATCTCCATAATCCCGTCTGGATTTTCCTTGTTCGAGCTGTAGCGAGGCTTGATGAACTGGCAGATCACGGGTATCTCCATCGCCCGAACCAGGTCGGCGGTGAAAATAAAGCTATTTTCCAGCACCGCCAGCACATGAAGCGTGCGGTCCCGATAATCCGCGGAAATCTGCCGGGCCAACTCCCGCACTCGCTTCTGTATCTGCTCCGTCGAAATCACGGTTCGCATCTGCCCCTTGTTCGCTGGTTCAGGCATGGAGTCTCAATCTCCTGTTAAGGTCTCCCGGTCAAGGGAAGTTCCTGGATCTTCACCGCGCTGCTGGTCCCATTCTTTGAACGCAGATGAGCGGGAAGGGGAAACCCACGCATCCACACAATCTCATCGCCGCTTACAATCACCGGCCAAACCTTGCGCTCCGGCCCTGTCACTCGCCGTTCCTGCAACAACTGCTTGATCTTCCTGGGGGCTTTCGTGTGCGCGGGCCAGAAGCGGTCTCCTTCGCGCCAATTCCGCACCTGAAGTTTTTGCGCAAGCAGACGCGCATCCATCAGGTTTTCAGAATCTCCGGGATTATACCCTTCCGGCGCGCCTGCGGGAATTAACGTGGCATGGAACTCAGTTTGAATTTCATTCACCACAATGCGCCCGGGAACGGGGAGCGCGTAGGCAAAACCCGATAGGACCGTTGAAATGGCAAGATTTTCCGGCTGGAAGCAAAGCCAGTCATGACTTTTCCCCGCGCTTTTTCTCACGCTCCCTCCTGGTACGGAAAATGGCCCGCGTGCGGATTTTTCGTTCACCAATTCCAGGACCCGTTCCACGTGCTGGAATTCCAGATGCATCCCCAAAGCCGCTCCGGCAGCACGCAGCACGCGGCGCTGAAGGGCCAAAGACAGTTCGCGCAAAGCCCGTAGGTCAAGCTGCGTGGCATGCGGCCCAGAGTCTTGAACGGAAACTTTCGGCAGCAAATCCCGCACCAGGTTCTCCCAGTATTCCTCTTCAGCCCTTGCGACCTCGGCCGCGTCCGCAAGGGTATTGCGGACCGAGGGATTTAGGTTCGCTTCGAGCCATGGAAGCATTCCACGGCGTACGCGGTTACGTGAAAACCGCGGATCAAGGTTGCTGCTGTCCTCGCGCCAGTCCTGACCAATTTCCGATAAATAAACTTCCAACTCTTTTCTGGATGTGTTCAACAGAGGACGGACGATGAAGGCCGCACCCGACGTTCGGGATGGAATGCTGGCCGCCAGAATATTCAGCTTAGGATAGATTCCCGCCAACCCGCGCGTTCCCGTGCCCCGCACCAACCGCAGCAGGACGGTTTCCGCCTGGTCGTCGAGCGTGTGAGCGGTTGCAATCCGGTCCACACAATTTTGATCGAGCAAACGGTGAAAGTAGCTGTAACGCAATTCCCTGCCCGCCGCTTCCAGGCTTAGATGTTTACTTTGCGCGTGGGCTTTGACGGCGGCCCGTTCGCCCCGGAATTCCAGCTTGCTGTCCAGCGCCAGAGACTTTACAAACTGCTCATCCTGGTCGGACTCTTCCACGCGAAGCTGGTGATTCAGATGTACGACAGAGAGCACAATGCCCAGATCTTTGCGCAATTCCAACAGCAGGCGCAGCAATGCCACTGAATCCGCCCCGCCGGAAATGGCAACACCAATGCGGTCGCCGGCTTGAATCAGTTCTTGCCGAAGAAGATAGGCCAGAAGCTTTTGACTGAGCGAGGGCACCTGCATATGGTACTCCGGCGAGCGTGGCGCTCAGCTCAACAGCCGATTCATCTCCGCGAATGATGGCGCTTCTTCGAGGGTTTTGTAAGTTCCGGCGGTTTTTACTTCTGCCGCTATTCTTTGCAGATGACCAAGGGTCGCGCGCATTACGCCCGAACCCAGACTAACTCTGGCAACTCCCATTTTTTCAAGCTCTGCAATCGGAGGCGAGCCCGGACCGACAAGGATATTCAGAGGGAACTTCAAATCCCGCACGAAACGCTGGATCGTCTCCACATCATTTAATCCGGGAACAAACAGGCAATCCGCGCCCGCATCCCGAAATGCGCTAAGACGCTTTAATGCCAGGTCATATCTCTTCTCGGACTCGCCCGCCTGGAGCAGATACGCATCCGTGCGCGCGTTCAACACGACCGGCACGCCCGACCTGACGGCGACCTCACGAACGGCGCGAATTTTTTCCTCCTGCACCTGCAAATCTTCCAGGGGATTCGCGACGTCTCCCGTAGCGTCCTCCAGGTTCATCCCGACCCCTCCAGCTTCAAGAACACTGCGTGCAGTCTCAGCAGCGTCCTCGGGGCGAGGCCCGTAGCCCGCTTCCACGTCCGCCGTCACAGGAATATCCACGCAATTCGCAATTCGCGCAACAGCCGCCAGCATCTCCTCCCGCGAAATTCTTTGGCCATCGGGATACCCAAGCGAAAAGGCGATGCCGGCGCTGCTGGTGGCTAGCGCCCCAAATCCTGCCTGCCGCACAATCGCCGCGCTCGCAGCGTCCCAAACATTGGGAAGCAGCAAAATTTTCGGTCCATGGTGCATTGCGGCAAACGCGGCTGCTTTCTCTTTCAGTTTCGAAGTGTTCATGCCATCCTCTAATTCCTGAGTTGCATTCACGGATTTATGCGGTTTTGCTGTCCTTGCATAGCCATTTTATTCTCCCCTTTGCTCTTCCCCGAGATACCATAGTGGCTGGATGACCGCTTCCCCCGCTAACATGGCCGCCTCGGGCGATTCACCCGAGACCCGACGCTATAACCGCATACACCGCTGGCTTGGCATCAGCGACTTTCTTCTCGGCCTGGTTCTTCTAATTCTGCTGCTCGCGACCGGATGGACAGGCACCCTGCGCGATGTCGCATACCGCTCCGCCGGTCAACACTACGTTCTGGCCGTAGGCCTCTATGTGCTGATGCTGATGTTAATCGCCAAGTTCATCGGCCTCGGCTTTTCTTATTATGGCTTCCGGCTGGAACACAGCTTTAACCTCTCCAACCAGAAACTTCGTGGCTGGATTTGGGACGAAACCAAAGGCTTTCTGCTCGGACTTATCCTGGGATTAATCGCCGCGGAGCTGCTGTACTTTTTTATCCGGGAATTTCCGCAACGCTGGTGGCTGCTTACGTGGGCGTTGTTTCTCGGCTTTTTTATCCTGATGGCCCAACTCGCGCCCGTGGTCCTGTTCCCGATTTTTTACAAATTCGAGCCACTCCAGGATGAAGAATTAAAAAGCCGGCTGGTACGGCTAGGGGCGCAGGCGGGCAGCCGCATTCGCGGGGTTTATAAGTGGCACTTGTCGGAGAAAAGCAAGAAGGCCAACGCCGCGCTCACGGGACTGGGCAATACGCGGCGCATCATCCTGGCCGATACTCTGCTGGAAAATTACTCTCCCGATGAAATCGAAGCCGTGCTCGCCCACGAACTCGGCCATCACGTCCACAAACACATTTTGAAGATGATCGGCATGCAGGCGGTAATTACTTTCGCAGGCTTCTGGATGGCAAACTGGGCCCTGCACTACGCCACCGACCGCTTGAAGATGTTCACCATGCTCTCCGATTACGCTAATTTACCGCTGCTGGCGCTCGTCGCGACCGTGCTGTCATTCCTGCTCATGCCTGCCATGAACGCCTACTCGCGATACTGCGAGCGGCAAGCAGACCGCTACGCTTTTTCGACCATCGGGAACATTAATCCGTTTATCTCTTCCATGAACAAGCTGGCCGAGCAGAATCTGGCGGAGAAAACACCCTCGAAATTCGTGGAGTGGTTCTTTCATTCCCATCCCGCGATCTCTCGGAGAGTGGCGGCTGCCGAAGCGTGGGCCAGAGCGAACGGTTAGCGCCCACTACAGATTGTTATTTCTCTACACACTTGATTATCATTCCGAGGAGCGAAGCGACGAGGAATCTGCTGGTCCGGTCAAAAGCAGATTCCTCCCCGCGAAAGCGGTTCGGAACGACAAGTTGGTTAGCTGTCTCGTTGCCTTAAAATCTCTTCCACCCGTCGCAGATCATCTTCCGTATCCACGCCAACGGTGTCAAAGGGAGTTTCAGCCACGTGGATGGAAACTCCGTTTTCCAGAAAGCGCAATTGCTCAAGCCTTTCGCTGCGCTCCAAAAATGACTCCGGCCAAGTGATGAAGCGGTCCAGCGCGGCCTTGCGATAAGCGTAAAAACCGAGGTGCTTAAAGTAAGCAGGATTGGTCTTGTCCCGGTCGTGAGGAATGGTCGCGCGAGAAAAATAAAGCGCGCGGCCGTCACTGGCGCTCACAACCTTCACGGCATTGGGATTCGGCACGTCTTCAGGCGGGCACTTTGTCTTAAGTGTACCGACCAAAATAGATTCGTCCTTCATTAACTCAATCATCGACGCCACATGCTCCGGCCGCGTAAGCGGCTCATCGCCCTGAATATTCAGATAAATATCCGCCGCCATGGACTGGGAAATCTCATGCACCCGCTCAGTCCCGCTGCGGTGCGACGATGACGTCATGGCGGCCTTAATTCCCTGCTGCTTGCAAAACTGCACGATCTCGTCAGAATCGGTCGCCACAATCGCGTCAGTCAGTAATGTGCAGGCACGCACAGCGCTATAAACGCGCGCCACCAGCAGCACGCCGCCGATTTCGCGCAGCATCTTGCGCGGCAGGCGCGTGGAGGCCAGACGGGCGGGGATAATGGCAATGGCTTTCATGAAAGGTCAGTGAATTATAGCGAACGGAGGAATGGCCCAGATCTCGATCGTCTTTATGGAATGTCGTTTGACACTATGTTTCCGTGACTTTTAGAATCAAATCTCAAGATGCGGCAGCCATCACGCCCATCTTGCGGAACTCTGATCCAGGCCGCATCGGCCAGCATCTGTTTCCTCAAAGTACAATTACACCATGGCGGCGTAGCTCAGGTGGCTAGAGCGACGGTCTCATAATCCGTAGGTCGTAGGTTCGAGTCCTACCGCCGCCACCAAATTTCCCGAAATATCTCTTCTCTTTTTTTCGCCAAAAATCGGCTCGCGCTTGCTCCGCGCAGAGTACCTAAATCCCATCCAATGCGCCCCTTGCCTGACATGACCACCGGGCCTGTCGAAACATTACCGCGGTAACTTGTGGACTTGCCTCGCAAAAAGCAAACTGCCTTATTCCCCTCCGACCACGAATTAAAGCTTTTTTTCATGAATATCTCAACTGCGATTCCAGCAAGTTATGACTATCGTCTGGTAACCCTCTCGGTTGCCATCGCCATTTTCGCTTCCTACGTGGCTCTTGATCTTGCGGGACGGGTGACGGCTACGCGAGGTTATGCCCGCCTGATGTGGCTTGTCGGCGGCGCGACCTCCATGGGAACCGGCATTTGGGCCATGCATTACACGGGCATGCTCGCATACCGCCTTCCGATGCGAGTTTACTATCACCTGCCGACGGTGCTGCTGTCACTGCTGGCAGCGATCTTCGCCTCTTTCATTGCACTTTATGTCGTCAGCCGTCCACACATGACTGCTCTAAACGTAGTTGGAGGCAGTCTGCTCATGGGCGCGGGCATTGCCGCAATGCACTACACCGGCATGGCCGCCATGCGTCTTGCCGCAATGCACCACTATCATCGTGGCCTGTGGCTGCTGTCGGTATTGTTCGCGGTCGTTATTTCTTTCGCGGCACTCTGGCTCACCTCGCATTTTCGCGAGGAGAACAAGAGTCGCTGGCTGAAGATCGCCATCGCGATCATCATGGGTTTGGCCATCCCGGTCATGCACTACACCGGCATGGCGGCGGTCACCTTCACGCCCATGGCAATGGCGCCGAACTTGTCGTACGCCATTGACATATCCGCACTTGCCAATTCCGCCATTGTCCTTATGACATTGGTCATTCTTGGTTTCGGTCTTCTCACTTCCGTCGTCGACCGTCGTTTCTCCGCGCAAGCGCTTGAATTGGCCCTCAGCGAACAGCGCTACCAGCTTTTGTTTGAGAGCAATCCTCACCCGACGTTTGTGTTCGATCTGCATACACTTTTGATCCTCGCGGTGAACAAAGCGGCAATTAGCAAATATGGATTCTCGGCAGAAGAATTGTTGGCCACCAAAATCACTGTGCTGCAATCGGCGGATGTTCTCGGCACCCTGCTTGAGACCGCCCAGTCCGGCATTCCCACCGAAGCCCTGCACCGACGGAAAAATGGCGCCCCATTCGACGTGGAACTCGCGCTGCAAACGATCATGTGGACCGGCAAGCCCGCCGGGCTGCTATTGGCAAGCGACGTAACGGAACGCAAACGCAACGAGCGGATGGAAGTGGAACGCCGCAATTTTCTGGAAATGATTACCCAGAACCAGCCGCTCGAAGCAAGCCTCTATAAGCTGGTGCACATTCTGGAGAGTCAGCTTCCCGGGGCTCTGTGCTCCACCCTGCTTCTGAAGCCCAGCAAGCTTTGTTTCGTCGCGGCAAGCACCTTTAGCAAAGACGTTTCAATGGGACTTGAAGGATTCACACTGGAGGAAATCGCTTCCGCTCTCGATGTGAACTCCCAGTCCTGGGAGATGTCATTTGTAGAGAATCTTCCTGCACGGAGCCGGCACAAGTCGCTCCGTGAATGGGCAGCGTCGTTGAACCTATTGTCGTGTTGGTCGGTTCCCGTGCTTGACGCCGGCGGCTTGCCGCTCGGCGTGATCGTTATTTTCTTTCGAGAAATCAAAGAACCAACTCCTGAGGATCGCAGCCGGCTGCACGTGGCTGCGGGAATGGCTTCCATCGCCATTGAACATCGCCGCCTGACCGACCGGCTCTCGTACCAGGCGCAACATGATGCACTTACCGGACTGCCAAACCGGTTTCTGCTCGAAGACCGGCTGCAGCAGGCCATTGCCTACGCTAATCGTCACCAGTCTCGCGTGGCTGTGCTGCTTCTCGATCTTGACGGTTTTAAGTACATCAATGACACGTTGGGCCATCAGGCTGGCGATCAGGTGCTCATCGAGGTTTCGCGGCGCCTGCGTTCGGTCACACGCAAAGCCGACACTTTGGCCCGCATTGGTGGAGACGAGTTTTGTCTCGTCTTCAGCGATGTAAAAGCAGTAGACGATTCTTTGATGATTGCGCAAAGCTGCCTTGATGTTCTGCGCAAGCCGATCCTTATCGCCGATCGTGATTATTCCGTCAGCGCAAGCATAGGGGTCAGTTGCTTCCCCGATCACGGCATGGAACCTGAAGCTCTCCAGCAGCATGCCGATACTGCGATGTACCATGCGAAATTCAGCGGCAAGAATGGGTTCCAGATCTTCACTCCAGAACTCAACGCTCATCTGCGCGAACGATTGGATCTATTGGGAGACTTACGCCAGGCTCTCGACAAAAACGAATTTCACCTTGAGTATCAGCCCCAGTTTTTCGCAAACGGCGAACTGGTCGCTTTTGAAGCCTTGTTGCGCTGGGCGCATCCCAAGCGAGGGTTAATTCCGCCCGAAAGGTTTATTCCCCTTGCCGAGGAGACTGGATTAGTCGTGCCTATCGGCAAATGGGTTCTTGACCAGGCTTGCCGTCAACTCGCGGTCTGGCGGTCCATGGGCTATCCAAGGTTACGGGTCGCGGTCAACGTTTCCACGCTGCAGTTTGAGCGGCAGGACTGGATGGAGACAATTTCCAGCGCCCTGAAGGAAAATGGATTGCCTCCGTCGGCGCTTGAGGTTGAAATTACCGAAACTGTCGTGATGAAAAATTGCGAACGCGCCGCTGAACGCCTGGCGCAGCTTCGTGCTTTGGGCATCAGCTCCGCGATCGATGATTTCGGCACCGGATACTCGTCCCTTAAATATCTGCAAAACCTTCCCATTGATACTTTGAAGATTGATCAATCATTCGTCCGCGATCTCGATTCGGTCTCCGGCGACGGCACAGGAAAAGGCGCTATCGTGCAAGCAATCGTGACTTTGGCCCAGCAACTCGGATTGCGCGTCGTGGCGGAAGGGGTTGAGACGCAGGAGGAACTGGAACTGCTTCGCCGCTTGGGTTGCGATTTGGTGCAAGGGTTTCTGTTCTCCAAACCCATGCCGGTAGAAGCCTGCGAAAAGTTTCTGCGAGGCTCCTCCGCTTCTTCTCTTCATGGCAAGCGGCAACGATCGGCGGCTTCGAACGTTTAGTTTGGGCGAACGGCAGGACGAGAATTGCAGATGCAAGAAGCCGCAAAAAGACCTTCGTCATTTTTCTCACTGCTGATTTGCAACCTAGCGATTAGGAACCAGCGCTGATTGGAAACTAGCGCTTCAATAAATCAACTGGCTGCTTTACGTCGTGTACGCGGAAATATTTTGCCAGCGCAGGGTATCTCTTCGCCACCGCTTCGTACATGGCATAGGCAACATTGCGATAAGAAGTGTGCCCCGCCGGGCCGGTGCGAAGCTCAGAAATATAAACCGCTTCGGCGAAGTCCATTTTGAACAGGCACCGCTTGCGGTAGCCGAGTGGAATGGCGTACTGGGAATTTTCTTCCGCTTCGGGAGTTCCGGCGCCCGCAAGTCTCTCCACTAACTCAGCCACGCTCTGCATGGCCGCATCATATTGCGGCGACAATTTTGCGGCCTGGATTTCGGGCGGCGTGTCATATCCGTGCTGCGCGGTAAATTCCTGTTCGATCTGAACACATCGGCGATGACGGTGCATGTCGCGAAAGCCGCCAATATCCATCAAAATGTCGAAGCGGAACTGCTGGCCCGCCGAGAAGCTGCGCAGCATTTCGTCGTGGCGTCCGCGATGGCGCAGGCCGAGATCAATGATTTCCGTGCACCGTTTTTCTCCGGCGGCCGCAATTTCTTTGCGAATCTGGCGGTAAGAATAATGGCAGTGCTGGTAAAGCAGCGTTGTTGCCAGTTCCACCTCCATCGGGTCTTCCTCAAGCAAATCAACAGCGTCGGCTGATTCAACCGGCGCATTCTTCATCAGTTCCGCTGCCGCCTGCCGAAGCTCGCGCCTGGTTTCGATTTCGTAAGTGTTGGGATCGGCATACTTCACCAGCGTCGGCGCAACCCGTACTTCGCGCAATAATTCCCGATCCGCTCGCTCCGCCAATTCCGGCGACACCGCGGCGATCTGCTTCACCAATTCCCGCAGCGACTCTGCATTCGCGTTGTATGCCGGAGAGATTGCAGCCTGCTTCAACAACTCTCCAAGAACCCGCACTTCCTTATGCGTATGCGCCAGCAGATGCGCCACCTGCGTCTCCAAAGTTCGCGCATTCACAATCTCGCCAAGAGAAGTGTTCGTGGCCAGCGGCAGCAGATAGCGGGAGGCATCAAAAGCCCGCGCCTTCAGCGTGCGCTCATAAGCGTCCTGCTTCATCTCTTCGGGCTTTGGCGTAATACTCTGCAGATACTCGAAGACCTTCAACGAAAGCGAATCGTATTCAGCGAACAGTCGGTCAATCCCCGCGCGAAACGCCCCGCGCGATTCTTCATCCCCGCCAAAATCCGGCGTGGAGTATCCGCTCTTCCTGAAATCCTGATAGCGCGTGGAGCGCTCCTGCCCATCCCAACGCTGCTCGTCGGCCACCGCAATGGCCGCGAGAATCGATAATTTTTCGATGGCCAGCGCGATGTGCGCCAAATCCGCAATCGAACGATGCCCGTATTGAAAGTAAAACGTATTGAGAAACTTTTCTGCCTTCTGTTGATTGATCTCCTTCAACGACTCCTTCATGGAAAGCGCCGACCGCGAATACTTGGCCATGGCATAAGCCAACACTTCCGGCTCAACGCCATACACGGCGAAAACCTCGACCGCCGGTTTCTCGGATTGCGCGACGTTCGCAGGCGAAACGATTTCAGTCACTTCAGGCATGAAAACTAATCCTCAATACCATCGAACAGGAATCTTAATATACCTTTTAGTGGATAAGTGGCGGATTGTCTGTTTCGCTAGAATCCTGCAAGGTAGTGATGACTAGCTAAATAGTGACAAGCTAAATGGGAGGAATTCTCGCGCGGCCGGGTTTTGGCGACGCGATTTAAGCATCAATTCTGAATGCCGCATCCCTCATTCCAGTCCGTATCTCACCGTCCCTGGCCAGTGCCGGAAACGCCCTGGACGTCAGCGCAGATATGGCATGATCTTTTGTTCGCGCACTGGCCGCTTCCGCCTGAAGATCTGCGACGAGTCCTCCCGCCTGAACTACCACTCGATACATTTGATGGACACGCGTGGGTGGGAGTGGTGCCGTTCTGGATGAGTGGCATACGACGCCGCGGTCTGCCTCCGATTCCCAGCTTATCGAGCTTTCCCGAGTTGAATGTGCGGACCTATGTCACTCTTCAAGGAAAACCCGGCGTATATTTTTTCAGTCTCGACGCAGCTAATCGTCCGGCGGTTTGGGCGGCACGCCGTTTTTTTCATCTTCCCTACTTTCACGCCCAGATGAAGTCGCAGCCAATTGGCGAAACCATTCACTACCAATCCACCAGGACCGGTGCGCCCTCCGCCGAGTTTCGTGGAAAATTCAAGCCGATCAGCGCCATTCGCCTTCGCACGCCAGGGACGCTGGATCATTGGCTTACGGAACGTTACTGCCTCTACACAACTTTTGCAGGACACATTTATCGCGGTGATATTCATCACCAGCAGTGGCCCTTGCAGGACGCGGAGGCCGAAATCGAAGCAAACACGATGGCCGAGGCGAGTGGCATTGCCCTTCCCAACTCTTCTCCTGTTTTGCACTTTGCTCGCAAGCTGGAAGTTGCTATCTGGCCTTTGTCGCGCATCCAGCTATAATTTCTCTCTTCATCGCTGGTTAAAAGTTTAAGTTGCTAAAAGTTTTAAGCTAAGGAGAATTCATGCCGCTTGCAGGAAGAATCGCGCTGGTCACGGGCGCATCCCAGGGAATCGGGCGTGCCTGCGCCCTGCAACTCGCCAAGGAAGGCGCTGCCGTCGCATTGGTCGCCCGTAATCAGGAAAAGCTTGAGCAGGTGAAGCAGGAAATCGCCGCCGCCGGTGGACAAGCCCAGGTCTTCGTTGCCGATTTAGCGGAAGAAGACCAGGTGAAAACGGCCTTCAAGGCCGTCATCACGCAATTCGGAAAGATCGAAATCCTCGTCAACAACGCCGGAGTTACCCGCGATCAACTGGTAATGCGCATGAAGCGCGCCGACTGGGACACGGTGATCAATACCAATCTAACCTCCGCGTATCTCTGCATCCAGCAGGCCATCAGCTCCATGCTCAAGCAGCGCTGGGGACGCATTATCAACGTCACTTCGATTTTCGGGCAAACGGGACAGGCCGGACAGGCCAACTACGCCGCATCCAAAGCCGGATTGATCGGACTCACCATGGCCATTGCGCGCGAGGTGGCCTCGCGCAGCATTACCTGCAACGCAGTCGCTCCCGGATTTATTGAGACCGCCATGACCTCGGGGCTTAGCGAGGAATTCAAGCAACATGCGCTGGGGATGATTCCGCTGGGGCGCGTCGGTACCGGCGAAGAAGTGGCCCAGGCCGTGGCTTTCCTGGCCTCCGATCAGGCTTCCTACATCACGGGCCACGTGCTCAATGTGAACGGCGGAATGCTCATGGGGTAAATTCCAACATTCACGGTCTGGTGATCCAACAAGCGTCTTCCGCGGAGCAAATTGCGCAGGCTCGCGAGTTATTTCTGGAATACGCGCAATCGCTCGGCTTCAGTCTTTGTTTTCAGGACTTCGACAAGGAGCTTGCAGAATTGCCGGGAGACTACGTTCCTTCGAATGGCCGACTTTTGCTGGCGGAGTATGAAGGACAACTGGCCGGATGCGTGGCCTTGCACAAGTTGGAAGATGCAATCTGCGAGATGAAGCGGCTTTATATTCGCCCGCAATTTCGCGGCCTGAAAATCGGACGTGCCCTTGCCGAATCCATCATCGCGCAGGCGCGTGGCGTTGGCTACCGGCGCATGCGGCTCGATACCGTCGCGCCGCTGATGTCGAACGCGGTTTCGCTCTATCGCCAACTGGGATTTCAGGAAATCGCGCCCTACAGAACAAATCCTATTGAAGGTGCTCTATACATGGAATTACAGTGGTAGCGCAATTCGGCGCGGCGAATTGCGGGCTTACGATTCACGACTGCTGATTCACAATCGCAGATTCAAAAATCACTCACGAGGAATACATGGCGCTTACTAAAAAAATTGCTCTTCTGGCAGTCATTGTCTTTTTCACTCTCTCCGCCTTCGCCGCAACTTCCAAAGAAGTTTCCTACCCCAGCGGAGATGAAACCGTTCACGGCTACATTTTCACGCCATCCGGCAACGGACCTTTCCCGGCGCTGGTGGTCATCCACGAATGGTGGGGATTGAATGATTGGGTGAAGGAGCAGGCTTCAAAGCTTGCCGATGAGGGCTACGTGACGCTGGCCATTGATTTGTATCGCGGCAGAGTCGCGACCACTCCGGAAGAAGCACACGAAATCATGCGCGGAGTGCCGGAAGACCGCGCCGCTCGCGACCTTCACGCAGCCATTGCGTTTCTGCAATCGCAACCCAATGTAAAAAAAGACCGCCTCGGCGCCATCGGCTGGTGCATGGGCGGCGGCTATTCGCTCGATGTCGCTTTGCAAGAACCAACCCTGAAAGCTGATGTCATCAACTACGGGCATCTGGCCACCGACAACGCTGCTCTGGCGAAAATCAACGCTCCGATTATTGGATTTTTCGGAGCGCAGGACAAAGGCATCACTCCAGACGATGTAAAGAAATTTGAGAGTCAGATGAAGGCGCTGGGCAAAAAAGTAGATGTCACCATCTACCCCGACGCCGGCCACGCCTTTGAAAATCCTAACAACACGGACGGATATCGCATAAACGACGCCGCCGACGCCTGGCAGCGGACCGTGAAATTCCTGCACAATAATTTGCAAAAATAGCGTAAGAGTTTACGAGATTATGTAGCGCCGGGGCTAAGCCCCGGCGACACCCAAACTCGATTCGCTCTTTCCCCATTGCAGTTATGCCAATATTTCGCAGCATAACTTTCCACTTGCCAGACGGTACCGCTCTGGTTACTATGCAGCCATCCTCCGAAAGCCTCCGGAGGCAAGCTTCCTGCCTATGAACATCGGCCTAACCATTAAGAATTACAGGTTGCAGAAGGGCATGTCGCAGGGCGACATCGAGAAACGCACCGGCCTACTTCGCTGCTATCTTTCGCGGGTTGAGAATGGACATACAGTTCCCTCGCTCGATACGCTCGCCAAGATCGCCGGGGCCATGGAGCTTCCGCTTTCCCAGTTCTTCTCCGAGTCAGCACACAGCAACGGCAACAAAG
>JANWKU010000096.1 GCA_025451215.1 Terriglobales bacterium | reverse complement strand
TGGCCAGGCCTACCGCGCCGTTTTGTTCGATGCCAGCTTCGAGGGAACTACCCGAACTCCACGAACATAAAAAAGCGTAAACCCTGCACGCACTAGCTGCCCCTCAATCTCCTGGATGTCGAGATAGACATTTATCGTGGCGGGTTCGGAGGATGTACAACACTTGATTGGATAATCCAGCCAAACTGTGTGAATTCTATTGAGTTTCTTCGGCTGATCTTCCTTGGTGATGCCGAGCAAAGGAAAGTCGGCAAAGTTGATCCTTACAATCTCATCATCTGCCTTAAAGAGAACATAGTCGGAACCAATTTTCGTGGCGCGATATTTCTTTATCATCGAGGTTAGATAAAACGCGTCGTTTGCCCGCGTCCGCGGAAATAAAAACGGGACACGGCGTTAACCGCGTCCCGTTTGCGGTTATTCAGCCTGAAATAATAGGCGGTTCATCCACTGCAAAGCCGCTAGGATCGCGTCAGGGAAACTGTTTGGGTAGCTATCGGGGCGTAGTTGGGTCATAAAGATTCCTCTTTTCTCACCCCCCCGCTACATTTTAACTCCACCTCAACAAAAATGGGACGGCAAGATTCAACCGTCCCACTTTGCCCACCCCCAATTGATTAGATGTTCGGGCGCTACCATCCTGTTTTTTATCGGACGAGAGAAATCCAGCAAGCCCAAAAGAAAATGAATAGCCAGTGTCGCGGAGGCTGGAATAAAACGGAGGAGCCAAGCATGGTCGGGAGAATATCCTCGAAACCTATTACAATCTACACGCTTGGCGAGGCCTCTTCTACGCACTTGGTACGTCCTACATCGTGAATCCCGGATACAACCGTGATCGCGGTCCGGTGCTTGTCCCCTCAGTGCGCATGCATCTTGATTTTTGAAGATCGGGCAAGTCCCTAAGGAATATCTGCTCTGATTCGTGGTTGACTTTGCCAAGCATCGGAACAGCGGTCGGCAACAATTTCTGCAATTAGATCATCAGCACGGTCTGGAGCTATTGGGTGCACCCGTCCTCCTATTCGCGTTTGTACGCCGGTAGGTTGATCCTTATTGTTCTTCGTTGCGAGTGCTTCTATATCCATAGGGGCAGTGGGATATTTTTCTGGTCGAGGTACTCTTAGAGCTGATTCCGATATTGCTCCAAAGCGACGCGAACTAGCTGGCTGCGCGTCCGGACACCAGTTTTGGAGAAGAGTTGCTGGAGCGTCGCTTTCACAGAACTCTCGGTTACGCTGATTCGTGATGCAATTTCCTTATTGGCCAGGCCTTCGAACACGTAAGACAGGACTTGCCGCTCTCGTTCGGTGAATTGTTCTGATTTAAAATCCTGCGTTGCCTTTGCTTCACTCACCGCCTCCTGCAAAAGCTTCGGATCAAAGCAGACCTTTCCGGCGAGTACATCGCGGATTGCCTCTATGAGTAACGCCGCCGAGTTGTGTTTCGGGAAGATTCCAGAAATGCCGTTGCGAATTAAGTCGGCAGCCTGTGCTCTTTCCACGCCGGCGGTAACCACCAACACCTTGCCGATAAATCCCTGTTGTCTCGCTGAACGCAACAATTCACTTCCATCACGCTGGCCAAGATCGAAGTCCAGCAACACAATGTCGATATGGGTTTTCTGCAAGACCGACAAAGCTTCCTCAACGGAATCGCAGAATCCCGCCACCCGAAAGCCAGGTTCGTTGGCTAGAAGCCGCGCCACGCCTTCCCGGAATAAAGCGTGGTCATCCACCAGGAGGATGTCAGCTTGTTTTGCGCCATTAATCATTCTCAGTTTCCTTAGCCATTGCCAGTGCGGGCACGACAATAGCAAAACAACAGCCCCGGGGCCTGGGTTCATAAAGCAATTCACCGCCAAAACTACGCATGATCGAGCGGGAGACATACAATCCAAGGCCGGTGGTCTCTGCCCCCCGCTGAAAGGGACGAAATAGATTGTCGGGATGAGCTATCCCGGTCCCAGTATCTTCGAAATGAATTATTACTTGCTTTGCCTCTAGCGATGTAGTGACGCGTAGTTTCTTGGTCTCACTTAATTCCATTGCCCGCTGGCTGTTCTTCCCCAGATTCAGAAATACCTGAATCAAACCGTGTCGATCGGCCCTTATCAGGGGCAGGTTATTCGCAGCCTGCCATTCGATTGCAATGTCGGATTCACGATAAGCGCCTTCGATTAGTACTCGTACTTCGTCGAGGAGAGAAGTCAGGTCAACCGTGACAGCAGCGTCGGATGGAGAGGCCTTGACACTGAGGTTTGAAATTCGTTCCAAGCTTTGAATCAATGAACTCAGAGCTTGAAAGTCTGCGTTAAGTTCCAGTTGAGGGACTTGGGAAAGATTTTGTTGAAGGATGACTGCCGCACCACACAAGTTGCGGACCTCATGGGCCATGGCACCCACAAGAATCCTGCTGCTCTTCAATAAGTGATTCAAACTCAAATCTTCACGATTTCGCAAATCCTCGGACAAATCCACCACGACCGCCGCCAGACGCGAGCCAGAGACGGTGTTGTAGGTGGAAAACCAAATGCACGCCAAGAACACTTCCCCTGTGGATCGGCGCCCCGTACATTGCAACGTGGTTCGGAATGCTCTAGGCGGTTGGGTCTGAACTATGGTTTGCAAGGATGGCAGATAAAAGCCGATTGGCTGTCCGTTCAAGGTTGGAGCGTCGGGCGCAAGCAATTGCTGGGCCGCCTGATTTGCCAGAGCAATTGTCCCATCCATGTTGACGGTGACGATTGCGGCTGGACTGCTCTCCACCAAAATCTGCAACTGATCTTCCGCGTCACGTCGTAGTTTTACTTCGTTTTCTAATTCTTCCACGTATCCCAGAGTGATACTCCGATTTCGGAGGAGTTCTGAAATAAAAAGACCAGTACCGGAATAACCCAGCGAACTGAGCAATAGCCTAAAAACCGCTTCGCTTTCCGGCAGATTACTAAAAGCTTCTTGCAGGAACGCGCATAATAGTGCCACTCCTACGATCCACGTACGCGAAAAAAAGCCGCCCACGATGATTATGGGAAACAAGTACAGAAACCCGAGCGAAAGATACGGCTTAGTGAACCAATCGATCATCGCGATAGCTGTTATGAGCAGGCCAGCAACTGTTAACAACGCTATGCGGTTAGCTGGTACGAAAATAGAGAGCAGACGTTTCATCCAGATCTCTAATGTTGCACCAGCCGCACTCCGCAAGGGAACTCTTTTTCAAATATCCACCGAAAGATAGCTACCAACTTCAAAAGATAGGTTTCTGGTTTCTCTGGCCGCACTGCACAATTCTATGGTCAGGAATTTCTTCGCCGGTCAAAACCATGAATGCCATCGGTGCAGAGTTACCCCTTCATGCCAACCATTCTTCGATTGCGGAATACCTCCTCCAGCCGGCCTGAGCAAGCAAACTCTGCAGTCAGCGGCATCGGTTGCCAGGTATCGGTCGTGAAAAACAGAATGTTCGGCCGTAAGGCACTAATTTTCGCTGCATTATTCTCCACATTCGTAGCACTTTCCTGCTCCAACGAGACAAAAGCATCTCCAACTAAAACCGACGTCACGGTTGATCCCAATCTTTATAAGGTGGAATACCCTGAACTTTTCAAACTAGCGACGGTGGAAACGCGCGACCTGCCAACTGTGCTCAATGCGAATGGGAGTATCACTCCAGATGTCAATCAGACAATTCACGTAACTTCACAAGGCTCGGGGCAAGTCGTTGACTTGAAGGTTCGATTGGGAGACTACGTGAAGAAACGCCAGGTACTCCTCTCTATCCATAGTGCCGATCTGGCTGGAGCATTTTCGGATTATCAGAAAGCTGTTGCCGATGAACACCTCAGCAGGAAGGCGCTAGACCGCACACAATTGCTCTATTCCCATGGCGCGGTCGCACAAAAGGATCTCGAACAAGAGGAGGATGCAGAAGAAAAGAGCAAAGTGGATGTGCAGAATGCGGAGCAGCGTATCCGCCTGTTAGGCGCTGATCCAGATCGTCCGAGTTCGCTGATCGAACTTCGCGCTCCAGTCTCGGGCACCATCGTCGAGCAAAACATTTCTGGGTTTGAGGGAATTAAAAGTCTAGATAACAGTCCCAATCTCTTTACCATTGCCGACCTTACCCATGTATGGGTACTCTGCGACGTTTATGAGAACGACCTCGGCAAGGTACATCTGGGCGACGCCTCTGAGATTCGGCTGAACGCTTATCCTGGGAAGGTTTATCACGGCAAGATTGTTGACATTTCTCGCATCCTCGACCCGAACACGCGCTCAGCCAAAGTGCGCGTTGTGCTACCCAACCTTGATGGATCGTTGCGACCCGGCATGTTCGTCGTTGCCACATTCCGTTCTTCCAAGTTGCAGCCCCGGACAGTGGTTCCTTCCACTGCGGTCATGCGCCTGCAAGACCAAGATTGGGTATTCCGGAAAGACGGATCGCAGCAATTTCGCCGTGTTCAAGTGCAAACGCTGGGAGAAAACCCGGACGGGATGCAGGAGATTCAAGGCGGAGTAAAAGCCGGAGATGAAATTGTAGCTAACGCTTTGGAATTTTCTTCGGCCGTCGCAGAGCAGAACAAATGATCCGCTACCTGATCGACTTTGCTCTTCGTAACCGGATTCTTGTACTGAGCGTGGCCGTTGTGCTCTTCATTTGGGGGATCATTTCCTTCCACAGCCTGCCCATCGAAGCCTACCCCGACGTCGCCGACACCTACACGCAGATCATAAGCCAATGGCCGGGCCACGCAGCCGAGGAAGTGGAACAGCAAATCAGCGTTCCGCTGGAGGTTGAATTGAATGGCGTGGCGCACATGACCCACCTGCGCTCGGTGTCACTCGCGGGACTGTCGGTGGTTACCATTGTCTACGACGACGACACGACAACCCTCAATGCCCGTCAGGAAGTTATCGACCGCTTGCAGCAGGTCAATTTGCCGCAAGGCGTGAATCCTGATCTCGGACCGGATTACAGCCCGACCGGTCAAATCATGTTTTATACGCTCCAGAGCACGAACCCAAAGTACGACGTGATGGAGCTGAAAACACTGAACGATTGGTACGTTGTCAATCAACTGAAGTCAGTACCCAACATCGTTGACGTAAATCCATTTGGTGGGCCCACCCGCGAATACCAGGTTCAAATCGATCCGGACAAACTGGTTTCCTATGGGCTGTCGCTCAGTCAGGTTGAGCAGGCACTGGCCGCAAACAACACGAATGCTGGAGGCGGTTTCATTGAGCGCGGCGAGCAGGCGCTCAACGTACGCGTCGTGGGTTTAATGAAGACTACGGATGACATTGCCGCCACGATTTTAAAGATGCAAGGCAACACTCCAATTCGTATTCGCGATGTGGCCGTGGTAGCGCAAGCGCCTAAAGTACGTCTTGGACAACTTGGCAAGACCATCCGTTATGAAGATGGCACGGTCATCAATGATGACGACGTGGTAGAGGGCATCGTCCTTCTGCGCAAAGGCGCGGAAGCCGACGCCGCACTCAGCGCTCTGCACAACAAAATTGCCCAACTAAATGAGCATCTGCTGCCTGCTGGTGTAAAGCTGGTCCCACACCTCGATCGCAGCGACTTGGTCCACTACACGACGCATACTGTACTTCGCAACCTAACCGATGGAGTTCTGCTCGTCACGCTGATCCTTTTTCTTTTTCTGGGTAATGTCCGCAGTGCATTGATTGTAACCATCACAATTCCTTTTGCCTTGCTATTCGCGGCAATCCTGCTGGATCTCAGTCATATCCCAGCGAACTTGCTCTCTTTGGGTGCGTTGGATTTCGGTATGGTCGTGGATGGCTCGGTTGTGATGATCGAAAATATTCTGCGTCATGCCGAGTACGGCCGAGGCAAAAAGACATTTGTTGAGATGATCGGCACGGCAGCGCACGAGGTACAACGGCCAGTTTTTTTTGCCCGCGTCATTATTATTGTTTCCTACCTGCCGATCTTTACTCTCCAGCGCGTGGAAGGGCGTTTGTTTCGCCCCATGGCCTGGACCGTGGCCTTTGCCTTGTTGGGAGCATTGCTATTCGCACTCTTGATCGCTCCCGTGCTGTGCACCCTGCTGTTCAAAGATGACATAAAAGAGTGGCGCAATCCTGTGTTTCATTGGCTACAGGAACGCTACGGTTCTCTGCTCGACTGGTGTTTCGATCACTTGAAGATAACGTTGGGGCTGGGAGTCACGGCATTTGCTGTGATGATATTTCTAGGCTTCAGTGGAGTGATCGGCTCTGAATTCCTGCCACACTTGGACGAAGGCGCGATCTGGGCGCGGGGCACACTCGCGCCAAGCACTGGTCCTTCCGCAGGCATCTCGCTGGCCAAACGAGCACGCATGGTAATGGCCAGTTTTCCTGAAGTCAAGCAGGTCGTCAGCCAGGCGGGGCGTCCTGATGATGGCAGTGACGCTAGCGGCTTTTACAACACAGAATTCTTTGTGGATTTGTTGCCCCGTTCGAAGTGGCGCTCCGAGTTCAAGACGAAAGACGATCTCATCGCCGCCATGGACACAAAACTGGAAAAGTTTCCGGGAGTCGATTGGAATTTTTCCCAACCTATTTCTGACAACGTCGAGGAAGCCGTCAGCGGTGTCAAAGGCGAACTAGCTGTCAAACTTTTTGGGACCGATTTGAAAGTCCTGGAAAGCAAGGCCAATGAGATTCAGGACGTGATGAGCAAGATTCCAGGTGTGGCCGATCTGGGTACATTTCAGGTACGCGGCCAGCCCAATGTGAACCTTATCGTCGACCGCACAGCCGCTGACCGGTTCGGGATAAATGTCAGCGATGTGCAGGATGCCGTGGAAACTGCTGTTGGCGGCAAGGCTGTAAGCCAAATCCTGATCGGGGAACAGCGCTACGACCTCACCGTCCGCTACCAGGAGCCGTTTCGCAAGACCGTAGAGGATATCGCCAACGTCCGGATTCTGGCGCCTTCGGGTGAGCGCGTGTCCTTGGGGCAACTTTGCCAGATCAAGCTGGAAGATGGCGCTTCGAGCATCTATCGCGAGGGCAACTCGCGTTATATCGCTATCAAATACAGCGTGCGCGGACGAGACCTGGGCAGTACGGTTCGTCAAGCTATCCAAGTGGTACAGCAGAATGTGCAATTGCCCGAGGGCTACTACCTTGATTGGACAGGCGAATATGAAAGCCAGCAACGCGCAAACCGCCGCCTCGCGGTAATTGTCCCGATTACTCTCCTGCTCATGTCCTTCATTCTTTACTCCGCCTTTGATTCGTGGAAGTGGGTTGGTCTCATCCTGGCTGTCGTTGCTCTTTCACCGCTTGGCGGATTTTTCAGTCTTTTGTGCACTGGGACGCATTTCTCGGTTTCCTCCGGTTTAGGATTTCTGGCTCTCATAGGAGTATCCGTCGAGATCGGAGTCATCATGGTGGAATACATTAATCAGCTCCGTACACGTAACATGGGCCCACGCGAAGCCGCAAAAGAAGGCGCATTACTGCGCCTGCGGCCCATCATGATGACCATGCTGGTGGCCACCCTGGGGCTTTTGCCCGCCGCCATGTCTCACGACATCGGCTCCGACTCACAACGGCCCTTTGCCATTGTGATTGTGGGCGGATTAATTGTTGAACTATTCATCAGTGTTGCGTTGTTACCTACCCTGTACGTCTTCTGGGCTGGGAAAAATGACAAACTGCCCCCGCCTGAAATCTCTTTTCTCGAAGAAGGGGAGCATGTCGACTAGAATATCTCGGACAACGTTACAGAGGTCACGATTGGCCCGTTTGGCCACTCTTTGTATATCGACACTGCTTATTGTTTGCGCGGACTCATTTCTCTGGAGCAAAATTGAACCACAAACAAAAACACAGCCTTCGCCATCGGGTCTGCAGCTTGTAGTGCTGTTGGACACAAACCCCCATCAGAAAAAGGTACTAAAAGTAGAGCTGACTCTGGCTGAAAAAATCATTCAACAGCTGAATCAACCGCAGAACCGATTTTCGGTAATCACATTCGGTTCACAGTCTCCGATTCTGGTGAAGTCGGTGGTTCCTCCTGCTGAAGCAATTGCGGCGGTCCGAGACGTAAGGCTGGAACAAACGAGAGAAAAGTATTTTTCCGTCCAGCTGTGTGACGCGGTGAATCTTGCATTTGATCAATTCACCGACGATGCCGGTCCTAAATCGTTGCTCGTCATCTCAGAGGGCAACGATTATTTTCCCGGCAAAATATTCAAACATACCGTGTCCCGAGCAAGCCGGCTTCGGGTAACTTTTGAGGTGGCTATGGTAGCGGATCACTCGTTCTATGGCACAAAGGGGTTACAAAGATATGGATTTGACTTGCGAAGATTGGTTGGTAAAACCCACGGACGATACGTCGAAATTGGAGGCAAAGAGAAAAAGATTCCTCGCGCCGTAGAGCAGCTCTCCGAAAACATTCTCAGTCGATGATCGTACGTAATAAACATCACTCAACCCAGGAGTGCTTGAGGTGAAATGCCTTCATACCGACCCACCGTCCCAACCTCATTTGCAGCATTGGCGAAGCTTGCTGAGATAATGACACATCATCACGATTGAAGCCGCGATTCGCCAACCATAGACGCTCGGCGCTCAATAGCTTCTGTCGCCGGGATCTCTCTCGCTGACCTCAGCAAAGTGAAGTACCTCAACTTACACGGATGTGAACTTAAAGAATCACTACGATGACCTGACCGATCTTTTGTACCAAGCAGAGTGAGAGAGTTTATATCACAGCTCGTGGCTGTGAAGCTGAGTTTAGAGCATGCGCTGGGATGCAGGCCGCCGGCGACGGCGGCCTGTAGCCCAGCGCCGAGTGTGGCCGCTCCGTGTTGTATTCCACCCGCCACCGCTCTGTAAGAATCTGCGCCTCTTTCCACGAGTAAAAGACCTCGCCGTTCAGGAACTCATCCCGCAGCTTCCCGTTGAAGCTCTCACAGTACCCGTTTTCCCACGGACTCCCAGGCTCGATGTACAACGTCTTCGTGCCCACCTTGCTCAGCCACTTCCGCAACTCCTCGGCAATGAACTCCGGCCCATTGTCCGAACGTATATGCTCCGCTATCCCCCGCACCAACATCACATCCGCCAACATTTCGATCACCTGCAAACTTCCCAACCGACGCGCCACCCGCAACCCCAAACACTCCCGCGTATACTCGTCGATCACCACCAGGATGCGCAGCGCCCGTCCGTCGTGCGTCATCGCTTTCACAAAATCGTAGCTCCACACGTGATTCGCCCGTTTCCGGACGCAACCGTACACACGAACCATCTCCCAGCCACAATCGTCTTCGCGCCCTCTGTTTCCGCGGCACCTTCAGCCCTTCGCGTCGCCAGATCCGCTGCACTCGATCCTTGCCCACCGGCCACCCCACACTCCGCAACATCGCCGTGATGCGCCGATCCAGTCGCGAATCGTGATCCGCACGCGAAAGGGCTGCGGTAATTGTGGCAAGATCAGCTTCCGCTGGAGACCGAATATTCGCTCAATCAGCACGCAGGCAGTCG
>JANWKU010000095.1 GCA_025451215.1 Terriglobales bacterium | reverse complement strand
TCATCCACGCGGGCCAGTTCAACGATCGCGCAGTATTGCCCCATGGATTCGCGGATGCGCTGGTAACGCTCTTTGTCCTGCATGTCCATGCGGCGGGCGTCGGCGGGAATGCTGATGTGGTCGGCGATAAAGATGAGCACGGCGCTGGGATTTGGGTCCTTGCAGTAAGCTTCGATGGACGCCAGCTTCGCATCATTCGAGTTTGAGCCTCGCCCGAAAAGAGTTTTAACGCCGCGAACAAAAAACACCTGAAAGGGCGCCATGAGCGAGGGCGTGCGGGCGCGGTCCATAACTTCCGCCAGGTCGGTTTCGCTCAAATCAAATTCAAAGAAACTGAAATCGCGGAGATCGGCGGGGACCAGATGTTCGAGAATGGCTTCCCTGCACCGCTTGCGGAAAAATACTTCGTCGCCAACAAACACGTATGCCGAGCGCAGGTTTCGCGTTTGCACATCGGAGACAAAACGATCTGTCTGGGCAAACGAGCGCATCAAAAGCCCTCCAGAATATTCGAGACCAACGTTTGCGCGAACTCGCGAGACAATCGCTCAAAGGCGGGCGTATCTTCCTCAAAAAAGCTGGGAGGATCGTTAGAGACCTGATATTGCTGCCGGAATAAATAGGAAGGGTTTTGGTAAAGGACCTTGCCGTCTTTGTCCTTGAGCGAAACTTTTATACTCACCGTCACCAGCACGCTGGAAACCTGCCCCGTCTGCGTATTATAGGTAAGCGGAGCGCTGGTCGTGGAGAGGACGGTGCCGCGCAGAATCGCGTCAGCATCCGCCGGTTGGCTCACCACCCGATAGTGAGTGCGGGCAATCATTTCCTGAACAACTGCTGCCGTTAATCTTTGTTCAATGCGGTAGGTCTGCGTCTGGTTCACAAACGCCGGGATGGCAATGGTGTGAACGTCTTGCGGAATGGTAACGACGTGGCCAGCCGTATGGTAACCGCATCCCGCTAAGACGGGAACCAGCGCGGCCAAGCACCATCCTGCCAATCTCATTGGATTTTGCCCCGTGGGCGGCTAGCCGCCATGGCCTCAGCACACTCGACGGCGGTAATCGCGGCAATCCGCAGATTATCCGAGGCAGCCCAAAGCCAAACACCGTTGGGATGGTTCGCGTCCGCCAAGACCGAAAGTAGAATATCGCCTTGTCCGGAGGCATTCACATTGCTGGGTGCCTCTTCCGCTCCGGGAACAATGGTCACGTGCTCTCCGCTCAATGCCTTGGACAAGACGGCGATGTCAGCCGGTTGCTCCATTTCAAGGTGGATAGCGAAAGCATGGCCGTGAAAGATGGGCGCTTGCACCAGCAGAAGAGAAGGCACGACCGCGTCCTTTCCGGCAATTTTCTGGTAATGCTTCAGCACCCGTTTTTCAATCGCGGCGAGGGGAGGAACGGATTGCTCTCCGTAACGACTCACCATGTTGAAGGCCACTTGGGTATCAAAAATGTTTTTTGGCAACTGCTGAAAGGAAAGCAGGTTAACGGTCTGCTCGTGCAGTTCATCCATTCCCTTTTGACCGTGCTCGGAGACAGGCTCAAAAATCATGGTGCAGACGCGTAGCAACTTCGACGCCTGTTGAGCCCGCAATAAAAGCAACGCGAGGACCACCGATGCCGGATGCGCCGTAACCGATGGCCCGGGCTGCAAATCAAGGGGCCGGGGAAGCGCCAACTGCCGTTCAATCCAGGGTGAGCGCACTACCGCGTCAGCCTCGTCTTCCAGCGCATAGGAAAGATCCACGATCGCGCTCCCAGCTTCGCGGACACGTTTCCAGATGCTTCTCGTGAATTCCTGACCGGAGGTAAAAAAAGTGAAATCAATTTTGTCGAACTGCTCGGAATTTACTCCCTGAATAAACGATATTTCATCGCCTACGGGCTTGAGCTGTCCCATCGACTCATTGTCATCGAGCAGCTTGACGTCGAGCGAGGGGAAACTACGATCTGCCAAAACTTCCGCGACTTCCTTGCCTTTCAGAGTGCTAGCGCCAACGATCGCCACGCGATAAAGACCCGAACGTGGAGAGCCAGAGGGAGTAATGGGAGGCATTTTCGATGATGAACTCATGAGGTCTGCGAAGCCTCCTTGTAGGCTGGTGGAGGCGGGTTGCGGCGGCGGCGAAAAATCCACTGCAATCGCCAGACCACACCGGAAAACATGTAAAGCAGCGCGATAATAAACAATACCTGCCGCGAGTAAAACCAGATGGCCGCAAAGAGCATAGCCAACACGATGATGAGGCGAAAGGGCTGGCGCGAGCGCAAATCAATGTCCTTAAAGCTGTAGAAGCGCCACGTGCTGACCATCAGGTAGGAGACGGCAATTACCATCAACAACCAGGCAATCGCCATGGACCAGGAGGAAATTGGATCTCCAGCGGAAAAATGAACGACCGCCGCAACTACGCCTGCGCCTGCTGGAATTGGCATACCCACGAAATATTTCTTTCCCGGACGGCCCGGGTTTGAAGGTTGCGGATTTACTGCAATGTTGAACCGGGCCAAACGGCTCGCTCCGGCAATAAGAAACAGAAAACTGGCAATCGCGCCCAACTGGACAAGTTTATTTACGACGTCGGTGGAGGTGAATAGAGTCGAAAGCAGGCGGAAACCCCACATCCAGGCGAGCAGCGCCGGAGCAACTCCAAAGGTGATCACATCGGCCAGGGAATCCAACTCGCGTCCGAAATCGCTGCTGGTGTGCGTCATGCGGGCAATGCGTCCGTCGAGTCCGTCGAACAGCACGGCGAAGCCAATGGCTTTGGCGGCATTGTCAAAGTGCCAAGCCTCGACGATCGAACCATGCGTGACTTGCAGAATTGCATAATATCCAGCGGCGATATTTAACGTGGTAAAAACCGAGGGAAGAATGTACATCCCTTTGCGCAAACGGCGCGGATCACGGTCTTCTTTTCTACGCCTGGGAACGGATCGCTCGTCTTGCTCCATCAGCGTTCTCCTTGGCCAGCGTGCGCCGTGCCGGCACTGGCCATCCCGGAATTAACGCGCGACACGGCAATTACGGACGCTCCGCCCTTCACGTGATCTCCGACCTTGATCTTGAGATCGGCATCAGGGTCCAGAAACATGTCCACGCGCGAACCAAATTTGATGAGGCCTACTCGTTGGCCGCGGCCAAGCTGATCTCCAACTTTCTTGTTAAACACAATCCGGCGCGCCAGCAAACCCGCGATCAGCTTAAAAACAACCGTCTGGCCTTCACCTTCAACCACCACGACAGTGTGCTCATTCTCGTCAGCGGAGGCGGGATTCATGGCGTTCAGATACTTCCCTTTTTGATGGCGGACATCGCGAATTGTGCCGGCAATGGGCGACCGGTTTACGTGAACGTTAAAAACATTCAAGAAGATACTAATGCGGGTGCGGCACACTCCCTCCACCAGCACAGAAGAGATATAGGTGACTTTTCCGTCGGCTGGGGAAACGATGGTTCCGGCAGCAGCGGGAATGTCGCGCTCGGGATCACGAAAGAACCAAAGAAAAAATGCGGCCAAGGCAACAGGAACGACCGCCCAGAGCGGCGACAACACCCAGCCCAGTAATGCGGCCACTGCGAGAAATGCGAATCCGTAATAGTAGCCGTCACGCACCATGGAGGTTAAAAAGAATTATAGAGCAGGCCGCGAAGGCAGGGGATGTTTTCCAGGGAAACCCCGCGCGAGATAATAAGAATTCATGCCAGGCTAGTAATAAGCTCGAAGACAACGCCATTTAGACTTATTGGTCTTCCCCAGACGCAGAGCTTCAGGATGGAACTATCACGTTTTACAAAATCCATCTCTACCCGGTCGAACGGATGCGCGGCTTTGATATTGGTGAGTAATTCGTCGAAATCGGAGGGAAAGCGGACCACTGTGTCGCCCAGCTTCTTGTTGAGCACTGCTTTCATATCGCGATAACCCATCAGATCAAAAAAAGGACGATTGGCGCGGCACAATTCTCCGTCAGAACCCAGGCAAGCAATTCCGAAAGGAAGATTGTCGAGCATGATCTTCCATTCCTGGGTAATTTTGGTGAGCTTCTCTTCATTTTGCAGGACGCGCTGGCCCGCTTTGAGCCGCACGGCAAGGTCTTCAGGATTTACCGGCTTAGTAAGGTAGTCGTCAGCGCCCCCTTCCAAAAGGGCCATGATTTCTTCCTGTGAGGATTTTCCATTCATGAGCACAAAGTAGGTGTAGTACAACGAAGGCACAGCACGGAATTTCTTGCAGATGTCCAATCCGTGCAGATTTTGCGTAGAAGAATTAAGGATGGCGAAATTGGGTCGTCCTCCTGCGGTGGAAAGAAGTTTAGTGACTTCGTCGTCCGTGGCGGCGCTTACCGCCTCGTGCCCTGCGGCCTGGACCAACTTGACGATCTCTTGATTAGAAGCGGCATCATCGTCACCAATAAGCAATTTCATACGTTTTCGCTCCACATGGGAAATCGACTGGGGATGCTGACTTAACTTTTACTGATATCGGCAAACCTCAGGAAAAGTTCAGCAGAGGGAAACCTGCCAGCCGTGCGCCTTTAACAAGTTGGCGATATTGACCTTGGCTTCCCTGCCAGATACAGTCATCGGGCCGAGATTGTGCAGGAGCAACCACGTGAACATGCCTCCAACCCCAAATCTTCCGCTTACGAATACAGCCTCCGATTTCGCGCCTGCTGCCTCGTACCGCGACCGAAGCACAGGATTGACGATATTCGGGATCATTCAGATTTTGCTCGGAGGTTTTTGCGCCTTAATGTGTCCGTTAGCTCTATTCGGACTCATGATGTCGCGCAAGATATCGGGAATCTCCACTCCTATGGGGAGTCAATTTCTGGCTATCGCCTGGTACGCGGGCTTGGCGGCTATTTTGATCGCGCTCGGCATAGGCTCGATTCAAGCGCGCCGGTGGCCCAGGCATTGTCGCTGATCTTGTCGTACATCTGGCTGATTTCCGGAAGCTTAATCGTAGTGCTGATTACAGCCGTTATGCCAATCGCGATGAGAGTGGGCATGCAGCAGGCAGGGAACAAGGACCTTCCGACAGGGGTTATGGCAGTAATACTGACCATAGGAATAGCCTTCGCGGCGCTATTTCTGATCGTACTGCCAATCGCGTTTTTAGTTTTTTACAGCCAGCAGGACGTGCGCGAGACTTGCAGACACCATGACCCGGTCGAGAGATGGACGGACCGTTGTCCACTGCCGGTACTGGCAATGAGTTTACTGTTTGCGTCAGGCGCGTTTTATTACGGCCTGACAGGCTTAGCCAAGCCGTTGCTGCCGTTTTTTGGTATTTATCTGGTTGGAATACGCGGAACAATGGGGCTTTTGCTGCTTGCCGCATTAGAAGCCTACTTCTCGCGCGCTTTTTTCCAACTGAAACCCACCGGATGGTGGATTGCCGTGGTGACGCGAGGATTGTTTCTTACCTCAGCCATCATTACTGCTGTTCGAAGCAATCTTATGGATGCTTACGTGAAGATGGGAATGTCATCCCAGCAGCTAAGGCAATTAAATTCAAGTCCGCTTACCCATTCCAAAGCCATTCTGTTTTTCGGGTTGTCTTTTACTCTGCTTTTTTACGGATATTTATTGTGGCTAAAGAAATACTTTAAGAATCCCGAGGCCCCGCAAGAGCCATCCTATGATCCGGTCATAGTTTGACGCGGAATCCCATGAGTTGCGAGGTTCGCATCTAAGAAACAACAACATTCAGACGACAACATTTTGGAGGCGACATGCCTGATCTAGCCAGTAAGACTTGCATCCCCTGCCGCGGAGATACTCCGGCATTGAAGGGCAAAGAATTAGAAGCGATTCACGGCCAGGTTCCTGAGTGGAAGGTGACCAATGAGCAACATATAACGCGCAACTACACCTTCCCTGATTTCAAGAAGGCCTTGGCGTTTGTGAACCGCGTGGGCGATATCGCGGAAGAGCAAGGCCATCACCCGGACATCTTATTGGGATGGGGAAAGGCGGAAATTACGCTGTGGACCCATGCCATCAACGGGCTGAGCGAAAGCGACTTTATCGTCGCGGCAAAAATAGACAAACTCTACGGGAAATAAGCTCAATGGCCGCTGCCGACGGATCCACCTTCCTCGGTTATGCTGCCCTTTACCAGCTTGGTCTCGATTTTCATCTTCTGGCGGTCGCGAAGATTCACGACCGTTTCAAATGGCTCATAACCGGGCAAGGCGACCCGTATTTTGTGCTCTCCAGGAATCAGCAGTAGGCCCTGCCCTGCACCATTGAATTCATCCACATGGCCGACAAATTGTTCGTCCACGAAGACGGCGGCGCGGTCCGGCGTTGCTTCGATTTTTAATTCGGCCGTGGCACGGTTATCGGCGGGGACGTTGTTGCGAACCAGCGTGAGTGGGAGCGTATGAACTTCTCCTGGCTCTAGCAGCAACTCCTCAACATCGTCCTTGTACCAGGGCTCGCGAATGGTGATTTCATGTTTGCCCGGCATGAGTAAAATTTTCTTGTTTCCCTTGAGTTCTTTCACGTAGCCCAAGTACTGTCCATCCACCCAGACGCCGGCATTTTTTTCCACGCCCGTGGCGGGCAAGATTTTTACTTCCGCCAGAATTTTATTTTCCGCGCGAAGGCTGATGGGAATGCACCACGTTACGGCTAGCAGCAATACGAAGTAGCGAAACACTTTAACCCTCCAACGCAAACCGAGCGCAATGACAATTTTGGTGGGAGTAATGCCCGGGCGCAAAATAGTTAGTACATGTTCAGATAAAAAGCTTAGGAGTGCGCTACGTAGCGGTGGCTAGCTTTTTCTTGAGGTCTTCGGCGATCTGGCGACCGTGGAAGCGTCCATTTTCGATAAAAATTTCATTGGTGCGCGAACCCGCCACGATTACTCCTGCCACATAAATTCCCGGCACGTTGCTTTCAAGCGTCTGCGGATCGCAAACCGGACGGCAGTGGTCCGGGGAAAGCTCAATCCCCATGGAGCGCAGAAAATCATAATCGGGATGGTAGCCAGTGAGCGCGAAAACAAAATCATTCTTGATTTCAATTTCTCCATCGGGAGTCGTGAGACGCACGCAATCCGCCGCGATTTCCCGCACGCTGCTATTGAAATAGGCTGTGATTTCTTTGTTCTTGATGCGGTTCTCAACGTCGGGAAGGACCCAATACTTCACGTGGGCATGCATTTTCGCGCCGCGATGAACAATCGTGACTCGCGCGCCGTGCCGCCACAAATCGAGGGCGGCGATGGCCGCGGAATTTTTACCTCCAATTACCAGCACATCGTTATCGAAATACGGATGCGGTTCATGATAGTAGTGGAACACCTTCGGTAAATCTTCCCCTGGAACACCCAGATAATTCGCCAAATCGTAGTAGCCCGTTGCCACAATCACCTTGCGCGTCTGGTAGTCGTAAATCCGGTCAAGGCGGTCCATGGTGGCGATGTGAAAATCATTGTCCTTGCCAGTGACGGCCTTGACGCTCTGATACTGGCGAATATTCAAATGGTAGTGCTGCGCGACCAGCCGGTAATATTCGAGCGCCTCTTCGCGCGTCGGCTTCTGCCGGGCCGTAGTGAACGGAATGTCTCCGATTTCCAACAATTCGGGCGTGGTAAAAAACGACATATTAGCCGGATAGTTGTAGAGTGAGTTGACCACGCAGCCCTTATCAATGACGGTAACTTTGAGTCCCGCCTTGTGCGCCTCGATGGCGCATGCCAGGCCCGTGGGCCCGGCACCGATCACAATGACGTCGGAACGCAAATCAGCCGTCGGCCGCACCTGAGCGCGCGGCAGAGTCTCGATAATGGGATTGGTAGTCAACGAGAAGACGATTTTAACATCCGAAGGCGGACGGCCCGCCGCACGCTTGGTATAATTTTGAGTTTTCTTCAATTCAATTTTTGCATTTGCCACGGCATTTCAGGAGCCCAATGACATCCTCCACTAGCAGCGCAACCCGTACCGAAAAAGACTCCATCGGGAGCAAAGAAATTCCCGCCGACGTGTATTACGGCATTCAGACGCTGCGCGCTGTGGAGAATTATCCGATCTCGGGGATGCGCGCCCATCCCACGCTGATTCGCGCCTTCGGCATGGTCAAGCAAGCCTCGGCGGAGGCCAATAAATCTCTAGGTTTGGTGGATGAAAAGCGCGTTAATGCCATTATTCAGGCGGCGAAAGAAGTTCAGGAAGGCAAGTGGGACAAAGAATTTGTCGTGGATGTATTTCAGGCCGGCGCCGGCGTCAGCTTTCACATGAACAGCAATGAGGTCATCGCCAACCGCGCGGCTGAAATCCTGGGCGGCAAGCTGGGCGATTATTCCGTCGTCCATCCCAACGATCACGTGAATTATGGGCAGTCCACGAACGACGTCTTCCCGACCGGCATGCGCTTGGCGACCCTTCTGGAGCTGGAAAAACTTTACTCCGTGCTCGATTCGCTGGTGAGCGCACTCGAGAAAAAGGGAAAAGAATTTCACGACATTCTGAAGTCGGGACGCACGCACATGCAGGACGCCGTGCCCATGCGCCTTGGGCAGGAGTTTGCCGCGTATGCGGGGGCGATTCGCCGCGCAAAAGACGCGATTCGCGCTGCCAGCGAATCGCTGCGCGAACTGGGACTAGGCGGCTCAGCGGTCGGCACGGGCATCAACACACACCCTGACTACCGCGAAAAAGCAATTGCGGAGTTGGCGCGAATATCGAAACAGAAACTCATTCCCGTGGACGACATGCGCTATGCGATGCAATCGAATTTCGCGATGGCGAGTGTCTCTTCCTCCCTGCGAAATCTAGCTTCGGAAGTGATCCGCATTTCGAACGACCTGCGCCTGCTCTCCTCCGGGCCGAACACCGGCTTCGCTGAAATCAACCTGCCGGCGTTGCAGCCGGGCTCTTCGATCATGCCGGGAAAGATCAATCCAGTTATGCCGGAACTAGCGGCGATGGTGTCATTCCAGGTGATCGGCAACGATGTAGCGGTTGCGCTCGCTGCGCAGGCGGGGCAGCTTGAACTCAACGTCATGATGCCGACGATGGCCTACAGCGTAATGCAGTCCATCACCATTCTCACCAATATGCTGCGGCAATTTACCGATCGCTGCATCAGCGGCCTGACGGCAAACAAGAACCGCTGCGACTTTTACGTGCAGGCAACCGTTTCATTGGCCACGGCGCTTAACCCGTATATCGGCTACGCGAAGGCGGCGGAGATAGCCAAAGAAGCCGTGGCCACCGGACGGTCCATCATTGAAATTGCGCGGGAAAAGAAACTACTCAGCGAAAAGGAAATCAACGACATTCTCGACCCGGTGCGGATGACCGAACCGATGCGACCTCTGGACGCCGCAGCTAAGCGGGAAGAAGTGAAGTCCAAATAGATTGTGACTTGTGTGACGGTATGCCTCGCGGACCTAATATGTTTTCATGCAAATCGTTCTGGCTTGGAACCTTTGTCTTACTGGCAGGCACAAATCCATTTCTTCTGCGTGGAGCTTCCGCCTCCAGCCCTGTACGCTTCGAACTAAAAACAATCCCATTTCACCTGGAGAACGATGTCACTCCAGCGAAGAATGCGCCGGAAACAATGGTTGGCGGCGTTGCGATTTTCGATTACAACGGCGACGGTCGTCCTGATATTTTTTTTACAAACGGCGCAAATATTGCCACCCTGGAAAAGGACTCACCAAAATACCGCAATCGCCTCTTCCGTAATGACGGCAACGGCAAGTTTACCGATGTCACTGATGCGGCAGGTCTCGCGGGGACCGGATACGACATCGGAGTTGCCGTCGGTGATTACAACAATGACGGGCATCCTGACCTATTTGTTGCCGGGGTACATCACAGCACGCTCTACCGTAACAATGGAAATGGCACGTTTACCGACGTTACGGTGAAATCGGGCCTGGACGCGGCATTGAACCGTCCCGATCCCGAATTTGATCCCTTATGGGCCATTGCTGCCACTTGGGTAGATGTGAACAATGATGGGTTACTGGATCTATTTGTGGTCAATTACCTCCAGTGGAGTTACTCCGATGAACCTCGCTGCCGATTTGATCGTGTTGGAGATTACTGCCATCCCAAGTTTTATAAAGGCCAACCCAATCAGCTTTTTTTGAACAATGGGGATGGGACTTTTCGGGACGCCTCCAAGGAGTGGGGCATTCGAGCACATGTGGGTAAAGGCATGGGTGTCGCGATGGCTGACTACGATCTTGACGGTCGCCCCGATTTATTTGTCACCAATGACGCCGCCTACAATTCTCTCTTTCACAATTTGGGCACAAAGTTCGAAGAGGTTGCATTCGAAAGCCAGGTGGCCCTCACCGAGGACGGCAATTTCGTCTCCGGTATGGGCGTGGATTTTCGTGACTTCAACAACGACGGCTATCCCGATATCGCGTTCGTCGCCCTGATTGGCCAGAGTTTTCCCCTATTCCAGAACACAGGCAAGGGCACCTTCCGCGAGGTCACCACGGAGACGGGAATGCTTGCAGCTAGCCTTCAAATGTCCGGATATGGGGCCGGTTTATATGACTTTGACAATGACGGATGGAAGGATTTGTTTGTGAGCGGCGGTCACGTTCAGTCAGTATCTTTGCCGGGTCAGCCCATCGATCAATACAATGCGGTATTTCATAATCCTGGAGTCAACGGGAAGTGGAAATCATTGTCAGAGCAGGCAGGATTTGATGCTTCTCCGCCCGCACGGCATCGGGGATGCGCTTTTGGCGATTTGGATGGAGATGGCCGCGTCGATGCGGTCGTTACTGCGATTGACCGGGATGCGGAGATTTGGATGAATCGTAGTGACAACTCTGGCCACTGGCTTGATATCGCCTTGCGGGGTACCAGAAGCAATCGCGACGGAATTGGCGCCACGATCAAACTTGTGACCAAGAGCGGCGTGCAATATAACCACATGACAACCAGCGTTGGTTACGCGTCGTCGAGTGACGGCCCGGTACATTTCGGCATGGGCGCCGACAAGCGAGCAGAGCAGATTGAGATTCATTGGCCGTCAGGCGTCGTCCAAGTCTTGCGGCATGTCAATGGAGATCGCATATTGAACGTCACGGAACCTGAGAAGCGCTGAATCAAAACTGAGATTGGCCGAACGGCTTTGAGAATCAAGATATCCGCCGCTGCTGCGAACTCGCAATTCCTGCAACCACCAACTTGCGTCACTGAACTGGCCGCTCTCCCTTTGTTATAATCCGCGCACCAGCCCACCAGAAATCTAGATGACTGAGCCTTCCACGCCGTTGATGCGGCAATATACCGCGATCAAAAAAGACCATCCTACCGCTCTGCTCTTTTTCCGACTGGGCGATTTCTACGAGCTCTTCTTTGACGATGCGGTTGTTGCCTCGCGCGAGCTACAGATCACGCTGACCTCGCGCAATAAGGAAAAAGGCATTGCCATTCCCATGTGCGGCGTTCCTTACCACGCCGCGGAAAACTACATTTCCAAGCTGATCCGCAAAGGCTTCAAGGTCGCGATTTGCGAACAGATGGAAGCTCCCAGCGCGGCAAAAAAACTTGTGCGGCGCGAAGTAACGCGAGTAATGACGCCGGGAACAGCCGCCGATTCATCGTTGAACTCGGAGGAAAATAACTTTCTGGCCGCCGTCGCCCAGGTGGAAGACCGTGTAGGTTTCGCCGCTTTGGATCTCTCCACCGGAGAATTTCGCGCCACCGAATTTCACGGTCTTGATGCCGTTCGCAGAGTTCAAGAAGAACTTCAACAGTTACGCCCAAAAGAAATATTATATGGGTCTTCGGCGCCGTTATTTGATGTTGGCAAGAGTGACGCTTACAACCTGCAAATCCATACCGGAACTAGATTTGCCTCTACTCCACTCGACGATTGGATTTTTTCTCCGGATCACGCCATTCCACTTTTAGAGAACCAGTTCGGAGTGCTCTCACTAGAGGGATTCGGACTTTCAGGTAAGTCCGCAGCCGCCTCCGCCGCTGGAGCCATTCTTTACTACGTGCGATCCACTCAGCGTGGCAAGCTGGACCATGTCGACCGCGTTGGCTTCTACGAGCGGCAAAACTGCCTGGTTCTCGATGCCGTCACGGTGCGGAACCTTGAACTGATCGAACCGCTTTTCGCCGGAAACGATGCCGGCGTAACGTTGTTCCGCTCGATTGACGCAACCTGCACACCCATGGGAAAGCGATTTTTGCGGGCATGGATGTTGCGGCCTTCCATTGAAGCCGCACAGATCAATCTACGCCTCGATGCGGTCGCGGCGCTCATTAAAGAAACGGTGCTTCGCGAAGATGTTCGCCGAGGGCTGGACGGGATTCTAGATTTGGAGCGCCTGTTGAGCCGCGTCACACTGGAAACCGCAAACCCTCGCGATGTTCTCGCGCTGGCCGCTTCCCTCGCGCGAATTCCAGCAGTGCGCGCAGCCGTTAGCAAATTTTCTGCTGACAAAATAAAGACTCTATCAGCGGCGATGGACGAACTCACCGATTTGCGAGACCGCATTGAGAGGACCATTGTCCACGAACCGCCGATCTCGTTGAATGACGGCGGAGTTATCGCCGCTGGAATTGATCAGGAACTGGACGCGCTTCGCGACCTGAGCCGCAACAGCAAACAGTATTTAGCACTGATCGAACAGCGAGAGCGGCAGCGGACTGGGATTTCATCGCTCAAGGTAAAGTTCAATTCTGTTTTTGGGTATTACATCGAAATTTCCAAGCCCAATCTGCACCTGGCTCCGGGCGATTACGAACGAAAACAAACGCTGGTGAACGCCGAGCGATTCACCACACCGGAGCTAAAGGAATACGAATCGAAAATTCTGGATGCGCAGGAGAAGATCGTCGAAATCGAGCGGCGGCTGTTCGCTGAGTTGCGTTCGGCAATCGCCAGCGAGGCGCGAAGAATCCGGCAGACTGCACTTGTGCTGGCTGAATTAGATGTACTGGCGTCATTCGCGCATATTGCGACGCTCAGAAATTATTGCCGTCCGAAGTTTGATGATTCCAGCGACCTTGAAATTGTTGAAGGAAGGCATCCGGTAATTGAGCAACTGGGCGCTGGCAATGATCGTTTCATACCCAACGATTTGTATCTGAATTCCACCACACACACAGTCTTGGTATTGACGGGCCCAAATATGGGCGGCAAATCTACCTATTTGCGACAGACGGCGTTGATTGTGATTTTGGCTCAGATGGGCTGTTACGTTCCGGCGAAATCCGCGCGTCTGGGAATCGTGGACCGGGTTTTCACGCGAATCGGGGCAAGCGACAACCTGGCCCGCGGACGATCCACTTTTATGGTGGAGATGACGGAAACCGCCGCCATTCTGCACACCGCAACTCTTCGCTCGCTTGTGCTTTTGGACGAGGTTGGGCGCGGCACGGCAACTTACGATGGACTCGCCATTGCGTGGGCTGCAGTCGAATACCTGCATGCACGAACCCGCGCAAAGACGTTATTCGCCACGCACTACTTTGAATTGACCGAACTGGCGGAACAACTTTCCGGGGTGAAAAACTATCACGTTTCGGTAAAAGAAACCGGCGGCGGAATCGTATTTTTGCGGAAGGTTGAAGCAGGCGCTGCCGATCGCAGCTATGGAATTGAAGTAGCCAAGCTTGCGGGGCTACCGGGCGAGGTAATTGCGCGAGCGCGAGAAGTACTCGCTGAACATGAGACGGCAGAGCGCCAATTGAGCAATCAGCTGGTTAGTGATGAAACACGCCCGCACCCACCCGCGCAACTCACAATCTTCACTCCGCTCTCGCAACCGGTACTGGACCGCCTGCGGGAAGTGGACCTCAATACGCTCACCCCGCTTGAGGCGTTAAACTTGTTGGCGGAACTGAAGAAGCAGATTTGAAAAGCATGCCGAGAGCAAGAGTGGCCAAAAGCAAAAAAATTCAGAGCGATATCGGACAGCTATTAATTATCGGTTTTGAAGATGCGGAATTGTCAGCTTCCCTCGCCTCTCTATTGCAGACAATTCAGCCTTCCGGAGTAATTCTTTTCGCCCGCAATATTCTCAGTCCCGTACAAACTCACAAACTTCTTCAGGATTGCCGGCGGCTAGTCGCCACGCCTACGTTCACTTGCGTGGACATGGAAGGCGGAAGGGTAGATCGTTTTCGTAATGTGATTGGGCCATCTCCTTCGGCAGCCGATGTTTTCGCTAGCAGCGATCGTAAGCTGTTTCACAAGCACGGCAAAATTATTGGCGCCTGCTGCCGCGCTCTGGGCTTCAACACCGACTTTGCTCCCGTCGTGGATCTGGCGCTTGAAGCTTCCCGCACGGTGATGAGTTCGCGGGCTGTTTCGTCTGATCCTGAACAAGCCGTGATCTATGCACGAGAATTTCTGGCAGGTTTGCTTTTCGTTGGAATTTTGGGAGCTGGCAAACATTTCCCCGGATTAGGCGGTGGAAATCTCGACACCCATCATGCGCTGCCAGAAGTAACGAGATCATGGAAACAATTGTGGCAGCAAGATTTGTATCCCTACCGCGCCATGCGAAAAGAGTTTCCCATGGTGCTCGTCGGCCATGCCACTTATTCTGGCGTCACCAGCGACCGTAGGCCCGCGTCGCTCTCCCGAAAATGGATCACCGAAGTGTTGCGCAAGAAAATTGGTTCCCGCGGATTGATTGTTTCAGACGATCTAGAGATGGGAGGCGTGCTGGCGGCGGCATCCATTGAACAAGCGGCTATCGAGCATATTCGCGCGGGCGGCGATCTTTGCCTGATCTGCAGGCAGCGCGAGTTTGTGGAACGGGCCTATGAGGCGCTTGTTAAAGAAGCCGCGCGCGATAAGCGCTTTGCGCGGCGAGTGGCGGAATCCGCAGCGAGAATCCGGGCCTTCAAGAAACAATCCATTGAACTAAGGCGAAGAGTTCCCGCGCCCAGCGCGGAGAAGATCGAGAAACTATCGCGGCAGTTGGCGGAGTTTAGCGAAAAGGTCCTGCTGACTAAACCTACACAGGAAGTCGCGCCCGGCCGCGCTTCCATCTAAGCCGCATTCATACTAAGCCGCATCCAGAAGAGAACTTCCGCATGAATACTTCAATCCGGCATAGTGATGGAGTCATACTCCACCAAATATGATTGTCGCGGGAATCATGAGCGGAACTTCAGCGGATGGAATTAACGTCGCGCTGATGCGAATCACCGGATACAGCAGGCACGGAATCACCCTCCTGGGTCATGCGGAATATCCCTACCCACAACAAGTACGCCGCGCTGTTTTGGAGGCCATGAACGCTCCCCGTGCCGCTGTGGCTGATTTGTCCCGCCTTAATTTTGTTTTAGCTGAGTTGTACGCCGAGACAGTGCTGAAAACCCAGAAACAATTTCGCATCAAGGCCGAACTTGCCGGATGCCACGGCCAAACCATCTATCATCAGGGAGAGGCCGCGAAATTCCTTGGAAGAAAAATAGCGGTGACGTGGCAAATGGGAGAAGGTGCTGTTCTGGCGTCGCGGCTAGGCATTCCAGTCGTTTCGGATTTTCGTCCAGCGGACATGGCTGCGGGCGGAAAGGGCGCGCCGCTGGTTCCTTTTCTCGACTACCTTCTCTATCGAGACAATCGCGTTGGACGCATCGTGCAAAACATCGGGGGCATCGCCAACCTGACCGCTATTCCGGCGAATGCTTCCCCGCAAAAAATATTTGCCTTCGACACCGGCCCCGGCAATATGGTGATAGACGCAGTTATGGAGCAGTTACTACACAAACCTTTTGATAAGGATGGCAGGACAGCGGCCTTGGGAACTCCGTCGGATAAAGTGATCTCCCACATCTTGAAGTTGCCACTTTTCTCGACGAAGCCTCCCAAGACCGCTGGCCGCGAAGAGTTTGGCCGGGAGTTCACACGGGAGTTTATCCGCAAGCATGGACGCGCGGCGCACGCTCCAGACATTGTGGCGACCGCGACGGCCCTCACGGCGCGTTCGATTGCCCATGCGGTGCGGCGGTTCGTTCTTCCCCGAGGAAAGTTTTCGGAATTTATTGCGTCAGGAGGCGGAACGAAAAATCCGACGCTCATGGCCGCGCTCGCCAACGAACTTTCACCGCTGGGATTAAAGTTACGCTTCTCGGACGAATTTGGAATTCCTTCAGAAGCCAAAGAGGCCGCAGCATTTGCTGTGCTGGCATATCAAACCTGGCATCGCCGGCCATCGAATGTTCCCTCAGCCACGGGGGCGAGCAAACCGGCAATTCTCGGCAAGGTTTCCTATGCTTAAGATGTTCCCCCGCAAAAGGCTTCGTCTAATACTTCTCCTTACCGTAATTGGCATGTTGCTTTTGACGTCGCTCTCCTGCTCGCACGCGCCTGACCCAAACACCTTAGTGATGATTATTGAGAGTAGCCCTACCAATCTGGATCCGCGCGTGGGCATTGACGCGCAATCGGAGCGCATTGATTCGCTGATCTTCGATGACCTGCTCGACCGCGACGAACACTTAAATATGAAGCCAGCGCTGGCGGAGAGCTGGGAGATACCCAATCCACTTACTTATATTTTTCATCTTCATCATGGCGTTTACTTTCACAATGGTAGGCCTCTCACCTCCCGCGATGTGAAGTGGACTTTCGACTCCCTCATGCAGCACAAAATAATCAGCACGAAGTCTGACGTGTACAAATACGTGGACCACATTGATGCGCCTGATGACTACACAGTGATTTTTCACCTTAAAGAACCGTTCGCGGCTTTGCTATGGAATCTTTCCGATGGAGCCATTGGCATCGTGCCCTACGGTAGCGGAAGTGAAATTACAGCGCATCCCATAGGCTCGGGGCCTTTTCGTTTTGTACGCGCGCACCAGGACCAGGATGTAGTCATTGAACGCAACGATCATTACTGGGGAGCGGAACCGAAGATTCAACGCGTTCGCTTTGCGGTTGTGCCGGACCCTACCACGCGCGCTCTGGAACTTCGCAAAGGCAGCGCGGATGTGGGCATCAATGCCTTTGCCCCCGATACAGTTCTCGCGCTTCAAAAGCAACCAACATTGCAAGTGCTGCGCGCGCCGGGAACGGAGCTTCAATATTTGGCGTTCAATTTGAGCGATCCAGTTCTGAAAGATGTGCGCGTTCGCCAGGCCATCGCGTATGCCATTGATCGCGGGCCGCTAATCAAATATCTATGGCGCGATTATGCACGCCCCGCAGCCAGCGTACTGCCGCCGGAGAGCTGGGCCTACAACGATCAAGTTCAGAAGTACAATTACGATCCCGAACGCGCCCGCCAGTTGCTTGATGCAGCGGGCTATCCAGCCATGAACGGCGTGCGCTTCCACATCGTTATGAAGACGGCAACGGAAGAAACAGGCCGATTACTTGCGGCTGTGTTGCAGCAGCAGTTACACGCAGTCGGTATCGCTTTAGATATTCGCAGCTTCGAATTCGCCACGTTCTTTTCCGACGTCACTCACGGAGAATTTCAGTTCTACTCTCTACGCTGGGTGGGAGGAAATGAAGATCCGGATATTTTTGAATACGTTTTCGATTCTCAAAGATTTCCTCCGCACGGCGTGAATCGCGGCCACTTCGCAAACGCCCGAGTGGATGAATTGATCGCCGAAGGCCGGCAGGAACTTGATCAGAACAAGCGCAAACAAATTTACGCTGAGCTTCAGCAAATCCTCGCGCAACAAGAGCCTTACATCAATTTGTGGTACCTCGACAATGTGTTAGTCGCGTCCAAACGAGTCACAAACCTCACGCTCAATCCCGCGGGAAGTTACGATTTCCTCAAGACCGCGGAAATCCACTGAGCAGTTGGCAGCCGTACCGCATTCCGATAAAAATCGCGTGTTAGTATCGAAGATTCCATATGCGAATTCTTTTTATCGGTGATATTTTCGGCAAGCCAGGCCGGACCATTGTGCGGGAACGCCTGGCTGAACTTGTGCGCGAGCATTCGGTGGATTTGATTTTAGCCAACGGAGAAAACTCCGCAGCTGGGTTTGGAATTACGGCCGCACTCGCCGAGGAACTGTTTGAATTAGGCATTGACGTACTCACTACGGGCAACCATATTTGGGACAAGCGCGAAATCATTGACTATTACGAAATGGCCAGCGGCAATCCGCATAGCCCGGCCCGCAAAGTTTTACGCCCGGCGAACTACGCTGCGGGCTTGCCCGGCTGGGGGTTTTACGAAGGTCAAAAAAACGGAGTGCCTTATGCGGTCATTAATTTGCAGGGCCGGGTATTCATGGCCTCGAATGACGATCCTTTCCGCATGGCCGACAAACTGCTCGCGGAGATCAAGGCCAAAGTAATCTTCGTGGATGTTCATGCTGAAGCCACTTCAGAAAAAATATCTCTCGGCTGGTACTTGGATGGCCGCGTCACCGCTCTGGTCGGCACGCACACGCACATTCCCACTGCTGACGAACGCGTGCTTCCCAAAGGTACGGCTTACATCACGGATGTCGGCATGACCGGGCCTTACGACAGCGTGATTGGCGTAAAAAAAGAGTTGGTCATCGGACGGTTCCTGAATAATATGCCGGTCCGCTTTGAGGCTGCCATCGGAGATGTTCGCTTATGCGCCGTGCTGGTGGATTGCGACGAAACCACGGGCCGCGCGAAGAGCATTGAAAGAATCATGGTGAAGTAACCTCGATGGACCTGACCTCCAGCCAGCTTCAACCGCCGACGCCAGGCGCTTTCCGCTGGCAAAATGCGGACGCGTACCTCTTCGATATTGACGGCACTATGCTGGTCACGCGAGACTTTGTTCATTGGAACGCCTTGAACCAGGCCATGCTGGAAGTTTACGGCGTAGATACGACCATCGAGGGCATTGCCTACCACGGCAAAACCGACCTTGGCATTTTGCGCGCCGCGCTGCTACGAGCCGGCATTGCAGACGTCGCGTTTGAAGAAAAACTCGCGCCTGCGTTGGAAGTAATCTGCCGCGAAGTGTCGGATCACAGAGATGAGATTGTGGCCGAGGTCTGCCCCGCGATCCCCGAGGTACTAGCCGCACTTAAGAATTCAGGCAAGTTACTGGGGGTCGCATCAGGAAACCTGGAAAGCGTCGGCTGGCAAAAAATCGCGGCGGCGAGGCTGCGCGACTTTTTCACCTTTGGCTGCTATAGCGACTGCACCGAGATGCGGAGTGATATTTTTTGCCTGGCGGTGCGGGAGGCCAAGGCAAGACTGGGCACGCACGCTACAGTCTGTTTTGTAGGAGATACTCCCGAGGACATCAAAGCGGCGAAGGCTGCCAATGCGCCCATCATTGCCGTAAGCACGGGAATTTTTTCGCTGAGCGAGTTGCAGGCTTATTCTCCGGACTTGTGCATAGACTCCTGCGCTGGCCTGCTCTCTAGTTAGCCACAGTTGCGACCCATTTCCGTCACTGCGACGACCTACCCGCCTCGCTTATAGTATCTTCATGAGGAAATCTTCATCTGCTGCTTCAACTTCACGCAAAAAATCTTCTCCGAAGAAATCTTTGAACAAGAAAGCGCGTCTTCTTTCCCGCCGCGAGGTCTATCGCGGCCCAGCGTTTTCTGTGACGACTGATGACGTGCTGGAACCCTCGGGGATTCGCGCGCGGCGCGACATTGTGCATCACACCGGTTCCATCGTCGTACTGGCGATTGATGAGGGCCGGAAAGAGAAAGAACCGCAGATATTATTTGAGCGCCAGTACCGACACGCCGCGGAACGCTACTTGTGGGAACTTCCTGCAGGACGCATTGATAAAGGGGAAAAAGAACTCGCCGCCGCCAAGCGTGAACTGCTAGAGGAAACCGGATACAGCGCGGCCCGTTGGAAACGCATCATACGTTTTTGGGCGAGTCCGGGTTTCGTCGCCGAAGCTATGTCCATCTATCTGGCGCGAGATCTCCGCGCCGGCAAAGCTCAACCCGAAGCCGACGAAGTTATCCAGGTTCGTTTCATTCCACTTTCTAAAGCGGTCGGCATGGTAATGAACCAAACCATCCGTGATGCAAAAACTATCTCCGGAGTTCTCTGGCTCGCGCAGACCCGTAATTCCCACAAAGGCAAAAAATAAGGCTTTTTTGGTCTTTCCCGCCCTTGACATGCCCCGATGACGGCAGCACAATGACAGCAATTGAGGCATGCTCCGTTGTGAAATCGCATGCCTCGGGGGGTATATGTGGAACGTCTGAAAGGTACGGTCAAGTGGTTTAATAACGCCAAGGGTTACGGATTTATCGGACGCGAGGACGGGCCCGATGTTTTCGTTCACTACAGCGCCATTACATCGGAAGGTTATAAAAGTCTGCAAGAAGGTGACCAGGTAGAGTTCGAGATAGTCCAAGGCCAGAAAGGTCCGCAAGCGGCGAATATCACGAAAATTTCCTAGCCCTCAGTAATTACGCTTCATCCCCACGCTGTGCGTCCAGTTCGGATTCCCACTCACAGTGCAACCGAAAAACTATCCAGCCTCCGCTTCCCCTTCCGCAAGTGTTGCTTTAACCTAAGTGCTGCATGGACAACAAAGCCCTCGCCGGAATTCTCTACGAAACCGCCGATCTCCTGGAAATTGACGGGCAGGACTCTTTCCGTATTCGCTCCTACCGCAATGCCGCCGAAGCGATTGAAGCTTTCCCACAACAGATCGCGGACTTAATCGCCGAACCCAAGAAGGTATTGGGCATTCCCGGCATTGGCAAGGGAATGCTAGCCAACCTGCAGGAAATGTTTCGTGACGGCAAACTCTCGCTGCATTCGGAAATGTTGAACAAGTACAAGCCGTCCATGCTCGATCTGCTCAAGATTCAAGGCCTGGGACCAAAGACGATTGCGCTTATCTGGAGCGCTTATCAGGTTTGCGACGTTGAAGGTGTCGGAAAACTTGCGCGCGAGGGGAAAATTCGCGAGTTGCCACGCATGGGCGAAAAGCAGGAACAGAAACTTTTGAAGGCGATTGAAGACTATCGACGCATCGCCGGACGCTTCCTGATTGACGCCGCCGAAATCCAGGCGCAAAAAATCGTGGAACATCTGAAAGGATATGCCGGAGTGGAGAAGGTGACTTCCGCCGGCTCGCTGCGCCGCGGCCGCGAGACGGTTGGCGATCTGGACATTCTGGTCACCGGCAAAGCGTGTTGTGATGAAGCCTCGCGGCAGGAGCTGATCGCCCACATTATCAAGCTGCCCGGATTAATGGAAATCATTGCCAGCGGCGACAACAAAGTCAGCTTTCGCCTCCGCGGAGGCATGCAAGTGGATGTGCGCCTGCTTCCTCCGGAATCTTTCGGCGCAGCCATGCAGTACTTCACCGGGTCAAAAGCCCACAATGTGGCGCTAAGGCAGCGCGCCCTGAAAATGGGCTATACGCTGAATGAATACAGCCTAGCGAACGTGGATGACGGAAAGCCAGTCGCCAACCGCACTGAAGAAGAAATCTATTCCCTGCTCAAGCTCGACTACATTCCTCCGGAGCTTCGCGAAAACGGAGGCGAAATTGACGCCGCTGCGGAGCATGCTTTGCCCGCGCTCATTACGAAAGAGGATTTGCAGGGCGACGTGCACATGCACACCGTGGAAACCGATGGCCGCAACACGATTCTGGAAATGGCCGAGGCGGCAAAAGCAAAAGGCTACAAGTACATGGCCATCACCGACCACTCAAAAAATCTCGCCTTTGCCAACGGTCTGGATGACAAACGAGCTGTCGAACACATTCAGCGTATTCACGATGCGGATAAGCAAATTGACGGCATTACCATATTCGCCGGCATCGAAGTGGACATACTTGGCGACGGCGCACTCGACCTTTCAGACTCGGTGCTGGAGCAGATGGACCTTGTGATTGCCAGCGTGCATTCGCAGTTTGGACAGGCCCCCGCTGAGATGACAGAGCGTCTTTTGAAAGCTGTGAGCAATCCCAATACTTCCTTCCTCGGCCATCCTACAGGCCGGTTGCTGCTTCGGCGTGAGGCCTATCAGTTCGATATAGAAGCCGTAATCAAAGCGGCGGCGAAACACAAAGTTGCCATGGAATTAAATTCCTATCCCGACCGGCTTGACCTTTGCGATCGCCATTTAAGGCTGGCAAAGCAGCACGGCGTAAAGATCGTAATCAATACCGATTCGCACCACACCTCGCATCTCGAGAAGATTCGTTACGGAATTTTGCAGGCCCGGCGCGCGTGGCTGACCAAAGATGACGTGCTCAATACGCTTCCCGTAAAAAAGTTTGCCGGGGCGATGAAGCACCACTGGAGCTGAGTCCGGGAACAAATTGGGACTTCTACTCGGAAACAGAGCTACAATTCGATTCGCAGCCCATTCGCAAGGTTTTGCAGGAACCAGAGTTCGCAGGAAGATCATTATGCCGGAAGAAAAACCGTACGAGGCGCCCTCGCCTCTGCCGCCTAACGCAACTTCCCCCTCTTCGGATCAATCCGTCGCATCGCCTTCTGCTCAAGCTGAGTCGTCTTCCGATTTCAACATTGGCGAGGAGTACGGCACGGCAAAGAAAAATCTGCCTCCAATAAAGATTCTTGGCATTTGCGCGGCAGTCGTAATTGTGGTGGTCGCGGTTACGTCCTTTCTCCAACGCCCCAAGCCAAGCGCCTCCGGCGCCATTGATGAAGTCACCGCCGTCGAAATTCCAAATCAGAATTCCGTTATGGTTGCGATCAACGTCTCGTTGAAAAACACCAGCGAAAAGCCATTATGGATTCAATCCATGAAAGCGGAAATCGCCACGCCAGAAAAAACTTATTCAGATGACGCCGCAGCTGCGGTGGATTTGGACCGTTACTATCAGGCACTCCCCGCGTTGAAGGAGCACGCGCAGGCACCCTTAAAGTTAGAAGAAAAAGTAGACGTCGGCGCGCAAGCGCAGGGCACGATGATTGTGAGTTTCCCCGTCACCTTGGACGTGTTTAACAACCGGAAATCGCTGACCGTCACCATTTGGCCTGACCGCCAGCCGTTGCCCCTGATTTTTACGAAGTGAGTTATTCCGGCTTCTTCAAAAAGCGTCTTTTAGCAAGGTGATTGTGCGAGCCCGGATTGATTTCGTCATACTTCAGGCAACTGATCGAGCCGTCTACCTCCAGCACCGCCAACGCAACTTCGTGATAGCTGGAGATCCCATGTTCGCGGAGAGATCTTTGTAGTTCATCCATGCTGACGTGCTCTTTGGACATGTGCGCCCCAACAATTTGTCCATCATGAATCAGTAAACTGGGCTGCCCTTCAACAAAACGGCGGAAGCGGCGGTTGCCGCCGGAGAGTTCCGCCACCAGATAATTCAAAAGAAGAAGTGTGGCTGCAGCGACAATCCCACCTACTAGAGACGTATCGGTGCCGGTCATGGCGTTCTGCACGGCATTGCTGATCAACAAAAGAAGCGTGAGGTCAAAGGGCGTCATTTGCCCCACCTCACGCTTTCCACTTACCCGCACCCCCAGCAGCACTACGGCATAAATCGCCGCCGTCCGCATGAAGATTTGCAGCATCGCGTGGCCACCGGGAAGCATTTTGTTATTCGCCCGGCGTCACAGGGATTGGCGCGTTTTTCGGCGTAGTCAAATAGCCCGTGACCTGTTTCTTGTCCACCGTCCAAATCACCAGTTCATACAGCATGTGGTCGCGTCCGGTGTAAAACTGGATTGGTTCAGAGACGTTTCTATCCTTTTTCTCGATTGTCTTATCATCGGCTGTCACGTTGATGGTGAATTTGCCTCGTTTGGGATCCGTTTTCTTCAACTGTAGTTTGACGGTGGAAATTGCCTGTGCCTGCGCACCTTTAAGCAGAGTGAATTCGATGTAATTGCGATCGCCTTTGTGTTTTAGAACCTCCAAATCCGACCGCGTTCCGGCAATTAGTCCACTCTGCACTCCGAGGTCGCCGATCGTGCTCTGCAGTTTTGCCTTGGTCGCTTCCAAATCGCTCTTAGTGGAAGCCACGTCGCCTTTCACTCCCGTGACATCGTTCTTAACGCCCAAAACTTCGCCGTTCACTTCGGTAATTTGCTGTTTCTGTTCCTGCGCTAAACGGGCTTCAGACGCCTGCTGCTGGCGACGAAGGTCGGCGGCACGCTCTGCCAGGTCTTTTTTGGTCATTCCCAGCTGCTTGCCGAGAGTTTCATCTTCCGATTCCGCATTCTGCAAGCGCTTTTCCAGATCATTGACGTGCGTCTTGCTGGCGCTCTGATCAGCGCTCAGTGTCGCGAGTTGACCCCGCAGAGTGAACAGAAAATACAGCGATCCAGCAACATAAATTACTGCCAGCGCGAGCAGTATCCATTTACCCGCGCTACTTTCCGATGAGCCGTCTTCAGGCATAAAGCCTCCCCTAAGGTGAATAGCTGATTGGCTTCATTGTTCTGTAGCGAACGATAACTGTCAATTAGCGAGATGGTGCACTGGGCTGGAAAGTATCGTAGCCGATACCAATTTGGTTTTCGTCTTTGACGCAGGTTCGGCTTAAACTAAAGCCGCGCGCTGCGTAGCCTGAGCGCGTTTGTAATCACAGACACCGAACTCAAACTCATGGCGGCCGCCGCCAGAACCGGACTCAGTAGCAGGCCAAAGAACGGATACAGAATGCCTGCGGCAATCGGCACTCCTAGCGAATTGTAGATAAAAGCGAAGAACAAGTTTTGGCGGATGTTGCGCATGGTCGCCCGGCTCAGCCTGCGGGCCCGCACAATGCCCGTAAGGTCTCCTTTAAGCAAAGTGATCCCAGCGCTTTCCAGAGCGACGTCCGTCCCGGTGCCCATGGCGATTCCGACATCGGCCTGCGCCAGAGCAGGAGCGTCATTGACGCCGTCGCCAGCCATAGCAACAGTGCGGCCTTGTTGTTGCAGGCGGCGAATCGCTTCCAATTTATTTTCAGGAAGGACTTCTGCCTGATATTCGGCGATGCCCAGCTCTTGCGCGACTTGCCGAGCGCTCGCCCCGCTGTCGCCCGTCAGCATGATAATTTTCATTCCCACCGCTTGTAAGTCGCGGATGGCTTGCGGCGTGGATTCTTTGATCGCGTCCGCAATTTCTATTTGTCCTGCTGGTTGATGCTTGATCGCAACAAACATTACGGTTCCGGCGGTTGCCTGGGTTCGATTTTCAGGAGGGAACGAAATTCCCAATTGTTCAAACAACGCAGCGTTGCCCGCTGCAAGCTGCTTCCCTTCGACCTCGCCTCCCACACCCTTCCCAGGAAAATATTTAAATTGCGTGGCCGGAACCAAAGGCAAATTCTGCTCCCCGGCAGCCTTCACCACTGCCGATCCCAAGGGATGTTCGCTTCCTTGCTCCAGGCTAGCGACAAAATGCAGAATGTCAGCTTCTGTCCACGGAGAAATCGCGCGCACCGCAACCACCCGAGGTTTGCCCTCGGTGAGCGTTCCGGTTTTGTCCACCACCAGCGTGTCTACTTTTTCCAGGGTCTCCAAAGCCTCGGCATTTTTGATCAGCACGCCCGACTTCGCCCCTCTTCCCGTGCCTACCATAATGGCCATCGGTGTAGCCAATCCCAGCGCACAGGGACACGCGATAATGAGCACGGCAACCGCATTCACCAGCGCGTGCGCCAGTCGAGGCTCCGGCCCCAAGAACATCCACGCGACGAATGTAATCGCAGCGATCAGCACAACGGCTGGTACAAACCAAGCCGCTACTCGATCAGCCAAGCGTTGAATTGGTGCGCGGCTGCGTTGCGCCTGGCTGACCATCTGCACAATCTGCGCCAGCAGCGTTTCGCTTCCCACATGCTCGGCCCGCATGATGAACGATCCCGTACTATTGACCGTCCCGCCAATCACGCGGCTGGCGGCCAGTTTCTCCACGGGCGCCGATTCCCCGGTAATCATGGACTCATCCACCGAGCTATTGCCTTCGAGCACCAAGCCATCCACGGGAATTTTTTCTCCCGGCCGCACCCGCAACTGATCGCCCGGCACGACGTGCTCAAGAGGGATATCTTCTTCTTTCCCGTTCCGCACCACGCGTGCGGTTTTAGGCGCAAGATCAAGCAACGCACGGATGGCCGCGCTCGTATGACTGCGGGCGCGCAACTCCAGGACTTGGCCGACAAGCACCAGCGTAGTGATAGCCGCCGCAGCCTCGTAATACATCGGAGGCGCTCCATTCATCCCGCGAAGCGCCTGCGGAAATATGCCGGGGAAAATAGTCGCCACCAGACTGAAGCCATACGCCACGCCTGTCCCCATAGCGATCAGCGTGAACATATTCAGCGAACGATTAACAATGGAAGTCCAGCCGCGCTGGAAAAATGGCGCGCCTCCCCACAACACCACCGGAGTCGCCAGCAACAGTTCAATCCAGGGCAGCCAACCGCTCCGCAGGAACCTCTCCATGCGCATTCCCGGCAGCATGCCTCCCATGGAGATTGCGAGTAATGGCACGGTTAGTATCAGGCTGATCCAAAACCGCCGCGTCATGCTGCGCAACTCAGGATTTTCTTCTTCGGACACCGTCACCGTGCGCGGCTCAAGCGCCATTCCACAAATCGGGCAGCTTCCCGGCCCCGGACGCACGATCTCCGGATGCATGGGACAGGTATATTCCACGCGGTTCCGCGCGACTGGCAGTTCTGGCTCAAGCGCCATCCCGCAACTCGGACAAGCCCCGGGCTTGCTTTCACGCACCTCAGGACACATGGGGCAAATGTAGGCATGAGATGGCTTTGCAGCCATCGGAATACCGGCCATTCCTATCGTTGCCAAATCTGACGGACGCGCCGCATTCAGATATTTATTCGGGTCAGCCTTGAACTTCTCCACGCACCCCGCGGAGCAAAAATAGTGCATTTTGCCCGAGCGCTCAAAACGATGCTTCCCCGAAGTGGGATTCACCGTCATCCTGCAAACAGGATCCTTCACTGCCGCAACGGAGGAGTTGAGCTGGTTCTTAGCATCAGAGCCGTTTACACCATGTTCAGAAGACATTCGTAGGCTATAGATGGTACTTGATTTATATTGGATTCACTCCGCTCAGGAGCCGCAGAACCAACTTTAGCTTTACGGAGCGCTAATGACGCAACTCGATGTCACCTACCGGTATGTTACCGCACCCAGCGAGCCTGAAATGCGCGCGATCGACAACATGCGAGAAGTATATGGAATTCGCCGCATTGTATTCAATGAACAGGAAAAGACGGTCCGCGTGGAGTACGACGCCTCCAGGCTGAAGGAACCATCTGTGGCAGGACTGTTGCGCCGCGCCGGAGTGGACGTCACGGAAAAACTGGCGTTGGCCTAAAATGCTTAGTTGTCATTCTGAGCCAGTTTTACCGGCGAAGAATCCCTACCTTATCGGTAATCAGCCCTCGCTCATTGGGGTGTTCCCACGGAAGTTGAGGAGAAACGTGAAACTTGATGATCTCAGGGTGTCTGACTTTAGGAATACGCCGGGGTGGGATTAGACAAAAAGCAAGGGGCGCTCAAGAAAACCTCTGGCCGAAGTTATTCTCGAGAGCGCCCCGTTGCGCGCCACTTCGTCTGCTTATTTTGTAGCACCCTTGCTGCCACTCTTAAATTACTGAAAATAAACCCATGAAACGTGCCCATCCCCGGTAGGAATTTCAGGGCGGCAGGAAAGAATTACTTTCGCGCGTCGTCTTTGCTTGGTCGCGGATCGTATCGTAAGCAATTCACCTGAATCAAATCTCGGTACCGCCCCTTCTACCGCAGGATTTTCGGTAGCGCTGAGTTTCCGCTATAATCTCTTGACCGCAGTCTTTCCTGTCGCGCCCGTAGCTCAGTTGGATAGAGCGTCTGACTACGAATCAGAAGGTCGGGAGTTCGAATCTCTCCGGGCGCACCATTCCTTCGATTTTGCTCTTTGAAAGATTAAGTCAAAGGGCTTTCGGTAGGTGGGATAAAGAGTTACACCATCGAAGCGGCAGTTCGAAAGTACCATTTTCAGCAGTTTGCCTTTTTCCACGGGAGTTTGCGTAACATAAAGAAAATACGCCTTATTCGCGAGTTCTAAAGTCCTTTTAGCTGTGAGCAATTGATCAGGGTTTGCCTGTTCCAATCCCTGTATGGCCATCTGAATTTGCTGTTCTTCCATCCGCCATTCGGAAGTTTTCTTCCGCCAAAAATCTTCCTCAATTTTCCCATCCAGCTTGTCGAGATACGACTGATCAATATGTCGGAGAACTGAAGAGAGCCGGTGCTGTAAACGCTCGCGCTGCTGCTTCTTTTCCGACCGCGAAGACATCTGCTCCTGAGTCAGAGAATTGTTCAAGTTAAGAAGGACATCATCGGGAATGTAAATATTTTTTAGAACTTGACCAAGTTGTATGCCTAATTCTTCTTCCCGAATGTAAGGAAACCCACATTTTCCTTTGTAGCCGGTGCAGTAATAGTACTTGTATTTCTGTTTTTTCAGCTCTGCGGTGATTACACAGTTGTCGTAAGCGCAACTTAACAGGCCGGCGAAGGCAAATTCATGTTTGCGGTACTTGGGGCGATTGTGGCCATCGAGCGCCTCTTGCGCTTGTTTACAAAGGACCGGGCTGATGATTAGCTCGTGTGTACCCTTATAACGTTCACCATTCCAATCGAAAAAGCCGGAGTAGAACGGGTTCTTTAGCAGCTTGTGAAGATAACCCTTCTGAAAAGCTTTCCCGGTCTCTGCGCGGATGGCCACGCGCAACTCGGCAACGGAATATTTTCCCGTCGCATAGAGTTCAAAAATCCGCTTGGCAATCGCAGCTTTGTCCGGATCAACCACGATGCTGTGATTTAGTTTGTTGTTTGTGTATCCAAGGGGAGGCCGACTCGGATAGATGCCTTGCGATGCTTTCTCCCGCATACCCTTGCGGACTTCCTCGCGCAAGTTCTCGATGTAATTGCGCGCAATGACCAACTGAATGCCGTGCATCAACTTGGCCTGTGACTTGGAGTCTTTGGTGAGAACCTGACCTTCTTTGGGCAAATGGATTTCTATTCCCAAGTCCTCCAACGTGACACAATCGTGAAAATTGCGATAGAGGCGATCGGTCTTTTCGACGATGACGGTACGAGATTGGAAGTTCCGTTGGAAGAATCGGACCATTTCCGCGAATTGCTTGCGGCCCGCAACCTTGGCGGTTTCGACATCCACGAATTCGCGGACGATCTGGATCCCATTTTTCGGGGCGTATTCACGCAGCAATTTCAATTGCGCGGGTATCGAGAAGCCTTCTTTCTCCTGATCCTTACTGGAAACTCGAGCGTACAGAACGCCTTGCTTCATCATCAAACTCCTTGTCTATTCCGGCTTCTTCAAATCATCTTTCGACGGCCAGTTATACTTGGTTGCTGCTTGTAAAAACCCGGAGGTCACTTGATATAACCTCCGAGGCTTGGCATATTCGTAGCGGGTCTTCTGAACGTAGACCCGCCTTGGATCAATATCAAACATCAGAGCGACCTTCGAGATGCCGGAAAGTACTCCGGCCAGAACCCGGTTATCGGGTATACCGAGATCGGAGCGCAGCTTCGCGTCTTCGAGCCATGCCGTGGTGCCATAGTCGAGCAATTTTGCCAACAGGCGGCGCTGCTGGTAACGAATACGTCCGGTAAATTTCGTGAATTCCTCAATCGACCAGGGCGTATCGTCTTTTAATAGCTTGCCGCCTTCCAAACGTTCCAGCAGACGGTCTGCATCAGCGGCAGTACGACAGCGAACGATCTTTCCTCGATATTCGATCTCGTAGTTGAAATTCACAGACTTCATTGCATTTTCACAATGTCGGTATATTAACGCATCATGCGTCATAGTCAAGAGGGTCTTTGTTGAAATGGATGGCATTGAATCAAGGCTTGTGGCCAGAGTTATTTTGTTGATCCCAAGTATCGAGAAGCGCAAAGAATTCACGCAGGCGGGTAATGTCGGTCCGGCTGAGGACGTGGGGAGTTGACGCTTCCCTGCTCGCCGCAGATTCGGTGTCAAAAGGGGTTTGCGAATCCCCGGATTGAGGCTGTGTGGCCAATCTGTCCAATTGTCTCGATGAACTTCGTTCCACCCTCAACGTAGTGCAAAAAAGTGATTTTCAGTGATGCTTTTTTGAACAGAGTGATGCCGAAATTGCTGTGGTCAAATGGCTACACTATGCGGCTAACGCACACTTCCGATCGTCTTTCAGAAAGATGCCTGCTCCATTCACCCCCTTGAATAGCATGCTGATTAGAATCTTCTTTCTGCATTGTTCCACCCATCTCTGCTCTCGTTCCGGTACTGCTGCGGACTTGTCCGTCGCCCGGCGTGGCCGCTGTTCTGCTTCGCGTTTCGTTTCTCTTTGTGCGCCCTTCGGGTTTCGGTCTCCCCCAATCCCCTGCAACACAGAGAACGACTTATTTCCTATGAACAGCAGGAGGATTGCGTGACCCTCACGAAAAAGCACAGCGGCCACGTGGGAGCCGGGTCCTGCGCATCGCTTCGCGCCGTGTGCCCGGAGCGAGTACAGAGCTGGGCAGAAATGGAGATTAGAAAATGACGTTCATCAACAGCACAAGAGTTCAAGAGATACCCGGCAAGTTCACCAATCGCATCGTGCAAGGTGATTGCATCGACGTGATGCGCCAGCTTCCCGACTCCAGTGTCGATTTTATCCTCACCGATCCACCGTATTTGGTGAACTTTTGTGACCGAAGCGGCCGCACTCTGCAAAATGATGACAATGACTCATGGCTCAAGCCGGCATTTGCCGAAGCTTCTCGGGTGTTGAAACAAGACCGTCTTATGTTGAGTTTTTACGGTTGGACCCAGGTACAAAAGTTCATGGCAGCCTGGAACGACGCGGGTTTCCGTGTTGTCGGGCATCTGGTGTTCATCAAGCGCTATGCCTCCAAAAAACGCTTTGTGCAGTATCAACACGAGCAGGCATATCTGCTGGCAAAAGGTCGTCCGCCGTTGCCAGAGCACGCGATCTCGGATGTACGAACGTTTGAGTACACTGGCAATGCTCTCCACTCAACCCAGAAGCCAGTAACAGCTCTTGCTCCCGTCGTTCGCGCCTTTTCACTTCCCGGTGATTTGGTATTGGATCCCTTCTGCGGCAGTGGGAGTACATGCGCAGCTGCCTTGTTGATCGGAAGGCGTTATTTGGGAATCGAGCTTGATTCTCAATATGCACTTACGGCTCAGCAACGGATCGAAAGAATTCAGCGACGAATTGAGGCAAAACAATCTCCGCCTCGGCTCGAATCGCCGCAAGGCTTTCACCGCTTATCTGATCGTGAAGGGATGTGCGGCGGTTCCACCTGATCGAAATTCTCGATATTTGGGTTACACACGGCAACTTCGCAGCTACAACAAAACCGGACCACTCTGCCTTTCGTTGCCCGACTTTGACTGACCTACCCAGCAACATTTTTGAGATTCTCTTCGCTCGCAAATAGAACGCTCGGCTTCTATGCAAACGTGAGCACTTTCGGTGAGATATGTAATTTCTGCTTAGCATTTTAGACATCACTCTGTTCAAAAAAGCGTCACTGCGCTTTTCGATTTGCCCCTACATTCGCTTTCAGAACGTGTGTTGATTTGAACAAAAGCGCACGGAAAGGGAGCTTATGGAAGCACAGGACTCGCAACAAATCATTTCCAAAAAGAATCGCAGGCGCACCGTCCAACGAGTCGCGGCGGTGCTGTTCCTCATGTCATTGCCAGCCTACGCGCAAGCTGGTGGAAACAGCCCGTGGGAGAACGCCGTCAACGTTTTGAAAACGGCTTTCACCGGCACTATCGCTACTGGCTTGTCGTTAGTCGCAATCGTGGTCGGCGGTTTGATGTTTGCCTACGGCGAAGGGCAATCGAAGCGCACTCTGGCGGGCATTGTTTTCGGCGTGGGCATGGCCATTGGTGCGGTGAACTTCATGAGCTGGCTGTTCCCAGGCTAATGGCAGGGATCAATTCGCCTCAGGCGGAGGAAAGGAAGGAGGACCAACGGCAATGGCGGGCGGGTCACGACAAAACAAAGTGTTTAAGGCGATGAACCGCCCGCTGAAAGTTCTTGGCGCCGAACGCCGGCTGTTTTTTGTGGCATTGGTTTCTGGCGGAGCGATCTTCTCGCTCATGCATAGCCTGCTCGGAGGAATTCTGCTTTTCGTCGTGGGCGTCATTGCCGCACGCCGCGCCACCAAGTATGACGTGGAAATTCTGCGCGTGCTGTTGAACTCGTCGAAATTCCGGCGACGTTATGACGCGATGAAGCGGCAAACAACAGAAATAGAGATCAAGAGGAGCGATGTTCGAGCTTAACCAAATCACGAAGGAGTGGAAGGAAGCAGGATCAATGGCAGCCCACGTAAATCTATGGCTTCTGGGACGAGCATTCGTTTCTCACCAAGTCAGGTGACCTGGGCATGGTGCTCAGAACGCGGGGCATCGACTACCAGAGCCTCGATCAGGCCGGGCGCGATTACGTGGTGAAAAGGCTGGAAGCCGCTTTTCGCACGCTCAATGACAGGGCTCGGATTTATCAGGTGTTGTTCAAGCACAACCGGCCCCAGATCACCTTGCAAAACTATGACAATGCACTCGTTCAGGCGACGGTTGAGCAGCGCAGAGCATTTCTGGAAGAAAAGGCGGACCGGCTCTACGAAGTCGAAATCTTCTGGATTGTAATGATCGATGGCAACTATGCCAGAACAGGACTGCTGCACGCACTTTCGCAGTTGCCAAAAGCGCCGGCAGAGGCTTTTAAGCAAATGAAAGCGCTGCTGGCTGGGGATCAGCAATGAACTTTTTTCTACGAGCAAATCGAACGCGACCGTGCGTTGCTCGACCACAAAGTCCAGAGTTTGATTGGGCAGCTAAGCGACCTTACCCAGGTCGAGCTGCTAGGGGCAGAGAAAGCCTTCCGTCTTGAACGGCGCTTCGTGAACTTCTGCCCCTTTAAAGTTCAGAACAGTAAGCTACGCGGTCCGCATCGCATTGACTGGCAACTGTGCGATTCGGAACTGGAAGCGCATCGCGGCTACCTGCGCTTAGACGATGACTACGTGCGCGTGCTCACGCTGAAGGAACTGCCCAGCGAGACGCGCCCTCTCTTATTGAATGGCTTGCTCGACATTCCGGCGAACTTTCATGTCGTGACCGAGTGGCATCCGGTAGACAATGCCCGGGCCCGTAAAGAGATCAACAAACGTCGCCGCCACTACCACAACTCGAAAACCAGTTTCCTCTCCAACCTTCAAGACCGCGAAAACTCGAGACCGCAGGACGAATTGGTGGACGACTCAAAAGAAGCTGCCATTTCGGAATTGGGCGAAGCATTGACTGCGCTGGGTATGGAAGGCAAGTCATTTGGAGAGTTCACGCTTTCCGTCGTCATCTATGACCGGGAACGCAGGAAAGTCGATCAAGCTGTAGCTGAGTTAGAAAAACTCTTCACCCAACATGACGCTCTGCTCTATGAAGAACGCTACAACCTGCTTAATGCGTTTTTTGCCACCATTCCGGGGAATAAACATTTCAACCTGCGCAAGCAGTGGACGCTGAACTCGAACTATGCCCACCTATCGTTTCTGTTCACCATTGATCAAGGAGATCTTTGGAACCCGCATCTGGAGCGCGAGTATCTCGCCGTCCTCGAATCAATACACGGCACCCCTTACTACTTGAATCTGCACAGCGGAGATGTCGCACACACGTTAGTTCTTGGTGCAACAGGATCAGGCAAGACCACCTTAGTAAACGTACCGGCCAGCTTCATTCCCGACCAAGAACGAATACTCGTGCTTGAGGACACATCTGAACTCTCTATCAAGAAACCGCACGTCATTTCAGCCGAAGCGCAACTCGATACTCACAAAACCGAAATCGATTTTGGCGACCTACTCAGGGCTTCGCTACGTCATCATCCCGATCGCATCATCCTCGGAGAGATTCGTGGGAACGAAGCACGCGTATTTCTCGATGCTCTCAACACCGGACATCACGGATCGTTTTCCACCATTCATGCGAACGGAGCCGAGGACGCACTTCGGAGATTGAGCCAATTAGCCATGCGCGGCTCTGGCGGCGTATCTCTATCCGATGTGGAAAACGAATGTCGAAGGTCAATTGACCTCGTTGTACACGTGGTTAAAACAGCCGGCCATCGGCATGTCGCGGAAATAGCTCGCACAACGGGACTCACAGCGTTCGTCTCGCACGATGAGCACTCATAGGGTCTTCATTTAGCTCTAGTGTGCGCGCTGCGAATATGGGCCAGGATTGCTTGAATGTGTTCCTGCAAAGGTCCATGCCGTTGGTCCTGGCGCACAAACATTACGCTTTCAATTTGCAAAAAAAGGTCCGTGAGCGGTTTGAATACAACGCCGCTGCGTGAAAAACGGACCACGGATCTTGGTAGTAAAGCGAGACCAAAGTCATAAGCAACCGTGTCCATTGCTTGCGTCACGGCGCTCACTTCATGAAAGATCGGCTGTACTTCCAAGCTCGCGATATAGTCCACCATCCGGTCGTACAGGGCAGGATGTAGATTCCTCGGCAACCAGAACACGATTTCACCATGCAAGTCCTTCGCAGATATCACCCCTTTCTGCGCTAACGCATGGTTTTTCGGTATGCACAGGCAAAATGGTTCTCGCGTAATGGGATGCACCCAAAGCTCTTCATTATCGATGGGGGATATTCCGAATGCTAAGTGAAGCTGTCCCTTGAGCACCCGTTCCATGAGTTCTATAGTGATAGCGCTCTCCAGTAATACCGGGCGCGGGTTATCCAGATTTCGCAGTTGCCAGCGCTGCAGCATGGTTAATAAATCAAGATGAACACCTGGAGAGCAGCCGAGGCGAAGCGGCCCGGCTTCGATTTCTGCTTCCCGTCGGGCAAGCTCCCATGCTCGTTCCGCATGTTGCCTAGAAGCCTGCGCTTCGGGAATGAATAGCCTACCCGCCTGCGTCAACTCGAGTCCGCGATGGCTGCGGTGAAATAGTCTGACGCCTAGTTCTGTTTCAATCTTATTGATCTTACGCGTGAGCGAGGGTTGAGTGATATGGAGCAGTTTGGCTGCTCGATGAATACTGCCTTCCCTGGCCAGAATGAGCACATACATCTGTGCATCAAGGGAGATATTCGCGTGCATGACTTACCTGCCTTGCTTGGAATGTTTACCTCAGGGGCCCTGTTCATTCCGCTGCAAGTCAGATCCGCTGTTTTTGTTTTAGTGATTCCAAAAAAACAATCGGGGCTCTTCGGCGAGCTGCCAAACTTAGTTTCGCACAACGAACATATGGCGCAATAATCCAATCAATTGCCATCGAATGGCCGATCATATTCGTACACCTCTTCCAGACCGACATATAAATACAAAGTCCATCGATCGCTGCACTCGATGTGGCTTACGCTGCCTGATAGATGTACGGCTCTAGGCTCTTCCTTGGTCGTACAAACAACGCTGTAATTTCTTAGACGCGACCAACCCCAAGATTGTTCCCCCGCAAAAGGTAAAGATTTGTAGAATTGTGCAATCAATGCCCCTGCTTGAGGCTGGTCGAAACACCAGTTCAGTGCCCCCCATCTCCGTTTTAATTATGTGTATGCATGACCAGCCAATCCTTGGTTCGCGTTTCGCTAATGTTGCCGTTTCACATACCCGTCTCGCTGCTGAAATGCATACGCATAGCGCTTCGGTTTTGGGACAGAGATTCAGCGCTGATCGAAGCAAAAGCTTTCCCGTTGAGTTTTTTCGGTCACTGGGAATATCCGCGGGTGCAGATTTAGGCAAAGAGCGGAGTATCTGAATAAAATGTGCCAAAATAACTTGCGGATGATTAGTCATTCGGGCAGGACGCCAGCATAAATCCTCATTCTCAACTAATTAGGTGCCACAGGTTTGGCGAAAGGTGCATGCTGCCCAGTCAAATAGACATTATCTTTTTCAACCGCTCCAGCAATATCGAGATACGAGCCTGGCTCGCCTGATCAGGAAGCAGATATCCGGGTAATGCATCTAGGAAAGCAGGAGCCGCGAGCAGTTCGTCAATTTCTGAGGCTATGTAAGTACGGACGTCTTGCTGCACAAGATCAATTTCCGCCAATAATTCCGAACGTCCATCAACCACTGCGATTAGATCCTCAAGATCGTGACTCGATTGATAATCACCCTTACCTCGACCAACGAACGCCTCCAGCTTGGTTGCGCAGAAGTAAGGGCCTGTCACGGCTCGTACGCGAAGGTTTGGCTCCAATTCGTGCCAGAGGGCGGAATCCATCGCCGACTTGTACCACCGATTCGAGAATCCGAGGATCGTTTCGTCGAGCGGCATTACGTCCAAGATTGTTTTCTTCTGACGCCACCGGCAAATCGGAGATCCTTCCTCAGTGTCCTCAGTAAAACCACACTTGCGGAGTCGTTCCGAAAAATCAGCGTATGCGGGGTATGAACTAATCTCGGCGATCGCGTCCACATCATAAGTGGGGCGGACTTCTGCGGCAGCTTTGTCGGTGATAAGCAGGGATGTCGTGCTTCCCCCGACAAAAACTAGTTCACCAAGGAGCGGCCTGAGAAGGCGAGCCGCTTCAATAAGCAGATCGAGATTGTGTTTTGACATTTGCTGTGCGCAACATATCTATCAGATATTTCTCGGCCGTTTTCCGCTCGCGCGCGCGGCCAGCCCTGATTGCGTCAACCAACGCGAGCAAGCGGTAGAGAACAGGATCACGGAGAGCCGCTGCGGGAGCAGTCTTATATAAAGGTTCAAGGGCGACCCCGCGCGTTTCACCTTCCCGCCATGGCCATACCGGAGGAAGCTCACCGCCTGAAACAATCTCTTCATTAAGCGGGGGAGCCGCGAAAGAGGTCGGCAATCCTCGCGTCACCTGACCATGTTCTGCTGGAAAGGCATATTTCACGCCATGAAGTAGAAATTCTTCGAGAGCCGAAAGATTGGGTTTGTCTTCCATCTCCGGTCCGTGCAGCAGGCGGGCTTGCTGGAGTCGTTTAATAGCAGCATGAACCTCGGACGGACTCATGTTGAGATCTGCCCCAATAACGGACATAGGAGGCCGCCTGCTCCGATAGCTGCAAAGCTTCAGAGCTACTATGACATCCTGTGGTTTCAAAGACATGGCTATATTCTACATTCGCGATTCGCGAATAGCGAATGAAAATGTGGGCGGTGTATCAAATATGGGTGCGGGAAGCGCGACGAGCCGTTGACGGGCTTCTGCAAAGCGTGCAGCGCAATCCTTCGCTTCGAAGCGAAACTGGAGGAAATTTCAAAGTGCTCGAGAATGTCCTGGGAATTGAGATGGGGGATGAGATTAAGAGCAGCTGAGGTTGAGGATATTCGTCACGAAGCTGCGCAAACCAAGGCATGCTTCTGCCGATCTCGTGCTGCATTGTTGTCCTGCACAGCGACGATGTTTTCCAGTTCTGCCATGTACTCGGGCGCCAATGCATGTTCTTTCGCACCTTCTACGATGAACCGCTTGTACCACGTATACGGGCGCAAAGCAGGGTCGTTGTTCGGCGCAGTCGCAACAGACACCCAGGCCTGAGAATCGAC
>JANWKU010000094.1 GCA_025451215.1 Terriglobales bacterium | reverse complement strand
TTCGAGTCCTACCTGAGGAGCCATTCTTTTCTGTTGGTTAGTTAATCCGTGTCATCTCCGATAGATTCGCCACCGGGGGATTTACCGGGGTCTCGCGCTCAAAGCCACCTCGATTGATAGTGGCTACAGCATCTCTGAGTGACTTCAAATTAAAGGGACCGTATCGTGCAGCCATTCGAACCATTGTGGCGGGAGCCCACCCCACGATTCTGGCAATTTTAGGAATTGGAACGCCTGCGTCAATCCCTTGCGGCTGCTGCGGCGAAAGCCTTTTTGACCAGCGATTGGTTCCATTGGGTTTTGCCTTCTGGGCGCGGTCAGGAGATCGCGAAAGTGGGGTGAGTGAGCATAATGGCGATTTAGCATCAAGCGAGAACCACAGCCTCACCCAACTTACTTATTGCACCGCCTGCGCCTCGTGGCTTACCTACCGTCCCTCAATCCTGTGACCTACTTCTCTTCCTTGACTAGGAGTTCCCCTAGTTCACGACCTTTAGGCCCGATAGTACCCTTTTGTCGAAGGAGATATTCAATGTACTTTACCGACGACTCCCTGCTACCAGAAAATCAACCACCCCTGATGATCACCGCCGCGCCCTACGGTCCCATGTGGATGCCCGGAGATTGCAAGCCCGTCCATAAACTCCCGGTCACTTGGGAAGAACAGACCCAGGCCGCGGTGGATTCCTATAATGCCGGGGCTACGCTTCTGCACATCCATGTGCGCGACCCCAAGACTGGCCACATTTCGAAAAACTTCAAAGAATACAGCGATCAGATAGGACGTCTGCGCCACGCTGTGCCGAAGATGATCCTTCAGGTCGGCGGGTCCATCTCGTTTGCGCCGGAGCCCGGTGAAAAGGCGGAGTTCTCGAACTACGACTCGCGGCACAAGTTATGCGAGATCGATCCCAAGCCGGACCAGATCACAGTTGCCTTTCCCACCAGCCTCTACGATCACACGGCCATCAACCGGCTGGATGATGCCTGGGCTGGGACACGGTTCACCAACCCGGCAATGGCGCAGGCCATGGCCAACTTGGTGGCCGACTCGACGCCAGACTTCTATCTGGAAAACATCAAGCGCTGTGTGGAGCATGGGATCCAGCCCTACTTCGCGCTGGGAACGGTCCACGGCCTCGAGTGCTTGGAGCGTCTGATTCGGAAAGGCTATTACATGGGCCCCGTGAACGGTTTCTACAGCACTGGGGCTGGCGGCGTCTGCGGCGTGAATCCGTACGACCTGATGGAGTTGGTGCGTCGCTCGCCACACGGTTCGGTTTTCACTTACCAGAGCACGTTCCGCTATACTTACCCGGTCTCGGCCATGATGATCGCCCTCGGGCAGCACACTAGGGCCGGCATCGAGGACAACCTCTGGGCACCCAGGAAGGGCGTCCACGCGAGCACGATTGACATGATCGAGTGGCAAGCAAGCATGGCCCAGAAACTGAGTCGTCCCCTTGCCACGGCCGAGCAGGCGCACCAGATGTTGAAGATCGGCGTCTGGTACAAGTCCACCGATGAGACCCTCGCCAACATTGGGCTGCCGCCGAACCGTGAGGGAGCGAATGTAGGTTTCCTTGTTCACAAAACCGATGGCAAGCTTCATCCGGCGGCGCAGGGCGGGTGCGGCCACATCCACGCCGGCGAATGGGAGACAGACGTGGCGGCGGATAAGCGTATCTAGTAACTGAACCTCGGCAGAGTCTCGCGTCAGCGCCGGGCGGAACTCTGGTTGCAGTTCAGGGGATGAACTATGGCTGACTTTGTTGAAGCAGCGCGGCTGGATGAGGTTCCACCGGGAAAGAGCATAAGCATCACGGTCGCGGATAAGCCGGTAGGCCTTTTCAACGTCGACGGACAAATCTACGCTATTGACGATATCTGCCCTCACGCCGGCGCATCGCTTGGCCTTGGGAAACTCAACGGCAGGATCGTAACCTGCGCGCACCATGGCATGAAGATCGATGTCGCGACAGGATGTTTTCCGGCCAGTGAGGGATTCGCCGTCGCCTCCTACCCCGTGATGGTTCTTGCGGGAAAAATTTTGGTGGCATTCGATTCAAACTAGGGAACTGGTCAAGCCTGTATCGGAATCGAGCTGCGGCGGGTTGGCGTTTTGCCGCTACTCGCTTTTGCTGATGACTGTTGTAACCGCATTATTAAAGGGGGCTCCTTTAGGAGTAGGTTGTGATGTTTGGCATCATGACCTACAGAAAGGAGCACCCTCTTGAACGGTGAAAAGTATATTGGGCTGGACGTTCATCAAGCAACCATCGTGGTCGCGGTATTGGATTCCACGGGTAAGTTAGTCATGGAATCCATTCTGGAAACCGAAGCGGCGACGATTCTTCAGTTCTTCGCCGGCTTGCGCGGGACTTTGTCAGTGACCTTCGAAGAAGGACCCTGGTCGGTCTGGCTGTACGATTTGCTCAATCCTCACGTTGACAAACTGGTGGTGTGCAATTCCCGGAAGAACGCGTTGCTCAAAGACGGGAACAAGAGTGACGTGACGAACGGTCTTTACTATGGCACAAGAATTCAAAGCGGTCTCAGGCATTCTTTTGCTCAGATTTTTCAACTGATCATGACCAGCGCGGAAAGCTTTGGAAACAAGCTCCGGGGAGCAGCGGCAAGCATCGCTGTCGCAACGAACTCAGATTGGTTTCAGGTTCAGAACTTTAGGTGGCATAAGGTTCCGAGATGATTCTGGTTCGTAAGACGTAAACTCTCGTTATTTGTTCTAACAGGGATGGAATCCGTGGCGATCTCTTTTTCGATCTGGCCGTTTGGTCCGCGCTTGCTAAGCGACCTCACCGACTAGTCCCATTCGGCTCTCGATTAAGCCATCGGGTCGGAACCAGGATTCATAAGAAACTAAAATGCTATCGCCATTGTGATGCGCCAACAACCATAGGCCCTGCATATATCCTTCTTTCACAAACATATCGAACACGGTAGGAATGTCAATCGTCTCTTTCACCGTGAAGTCCGAATATCGTTTGCCTATGATTTCTTCTCTCGTGTAGCCCACTAGTTGACAAAAGCTGTCGGAGACTTCAATGTAACTCCCCTCGGCGTTTACCACTGTTCTGCAATCGGCCTTCGCTTGGGACACTTTGGTTGCACCCCTGTGACTAAATCAAGCCTGCGGTAGAGCGTATGATCAACGGATTAAAGATACGGATTAAAGATTAAGTGCTAGGGTTGAACTGGGCTAACAGGAGGAGGATTGGAGCCTCCGCCCTGAGCGAGCCAGATTAGCAGTCCAGCGCCGGCCAAACCCCCGGCTATTTCGGCGTCCTTGGACGTCAATAGAGGCCCTTCCGCGCCTGGGGGAGCCCCTTTTTTGCATTTCGCAGAATCATCGCGCGTGCGCATTTTTCCTTCAGCGAGAGTTTTGCTGCCATTGCAGTCCTTAATGAGCAGATCGCCCTTTTTGGCGACGATTTGCAGCTTATGATTCTCGTCTCTAATTTCAAACTGTGTGGGGCTTACGTCGGCAGGCACGATAAAAACATCGCCTGCATGAACCGCGACAGGGGTTGCTGTATCAACCACAAAAAGAACGCCATGATCCAGGCGTACAGAATCCGTGTCGGTGGTGACCAGAGTATTTTGATCCAGTGCTACAGTCGCTCCCGTAAAACCGATTTTGGCGTTGTTTTTTTCTGTTTGCACCGTGTCATTAGCAAAAATCGCCATGGCGTTTGTTGAGGTCTTTGCCCCATTCACAATTGCGAAATCGCTGAAATATAACATCACGCCGGTGGGAGCAGAAGCTAACAGCAGAGAGGGGAGAAAAACTAACCACCCGATAACTAGTTGCTTTCGCAAGGACTTCATGGGCACCCCCCTTACACTTTGACAAGGTGATGCCAAAGTGTCAAAGCGTTTGGCGCAAAAATGGCTTTATCGTCTTGGTTCCCGTGGTGCCTTTTTCGACGAAGAACGTCTACCGAAAGTAGCAAAACGGCCTAACGGTCGAGGCGTTCCGGGGTCCGAATCTAAGGTTTCGGTTGCACGGATTGGCCTGCGGGCTTGGGTGCTCATCTGCGACTCTGTTCCAATAAACGGACAAATTCGAACCCAAAGCAGGAGGCCAATATTTCGCAGACTATGCTATGCGAAGTTGAATAACTGCTTTTACCATTGAAACTAAGGCACGTTATTCCTGATTCATTCGGCATCCATGAAAGACGGGACCATCTGGACTCTGTTCGTGGCATCCGTAGCAATTTTAGGTATTGGGGCCACAGCAGCATATCGTCAAACGCAAGGGCTGATTGCTGACTTAACCTGGGTCACGCACGGCCACGCTGTAATAGCCGCTATAGATAACCTGAAGACCACTGTCGGGCAAACCGCATCTTTAGCTGACTCCTACGTATTTACCGGCGATGATTCTTATGCTTTTGCATTTCAAAGAGCATCGGCATCTCTTCGTTCCAAATTCGGTGCTTTGCGTGATTTGACGTCCTCTGATCCCTCCGAAGCAACCACTATGAAGACCATTGACCTCCTCCTGCAGGAGCATATGGCAAAGCTAGAGCAGATTACGCCAAGAACCGGGACGGGCGCGACCAGCAAGGGAGCACAGCTGACAGTTGTTCAAGACCTTCGGGGGCTGGATACGCAGCTCTTGCAAGAACTCGATAGCGCTGCAACAGCGGAGACACATATTCTTTCCTCTCGCGAAGAGAGATCGATCCAATCGAGCAAAACGAGCAAGATCTTCATCGCATCCACCGGTTTATTGGGGATGTTGCTGTTATCCCTCGCCTTTCTCGGGTTTCAGCACCATCTCAAACAGCGTCGCAAAGCTGAGGTTCGCCTTCAGAAGCTGAATGAGGAGTTGGAATGGCGTGTAACACAGCGAGTGGCACAATTCCACGAAGTCAACCGCAATTTGATTATGGAGGCCGTGAGGCGAGAGGAGGCCGAACAAGACGTTCAGCAACAGCGTGAATTTCTTCGCCTTGTGATTGACACGGATCCAAATCTAATCTTTGTCAAGAACTGGGACGGCAGATTTGTGCTTGCCAATCGGGCCACCGCCGAGATCTACGCAACCACAGCAGATGAACTGATTGGTAAAAGCGATGCTGACTTTAATAAGGATCAGCAGGAGGTGGAACACTTTCGACAAGATGACCAGGCGGTCATCGCCTCTCGAGAACCCAAGTTTATCGCTCAGGAGACCGTTACCGACGCACGCACCGGGGAGAAGCGCTGGTTTCAAACCTATAAGGTTCCTCTCAAGCGAGCGAGCAATAGTGTGAGCCAATTGCTTGGAGTATCGACTGATATTACGCAACATAAACTCGCAGAGGAACAATTGCGGCATACGCAAGAGCAACTTGTGCAATCGCAAAAAATGGATGCCATAGGACGGCTGGCTGGAGGGCTCGCGCACGATTTCAACAATATCCTGAATGTGATTCTGGGATACGGAGAGCAAGCGTTAGAAACGTTAGGGCCAGACACGACAGAACGCCGTTATGTACAACGGATTGTAGATGCCGGCAATCGCGCCGCCAGACTTATGCAACAGCTCCTGGCATTCAGTAGAAAGCAGGTGCTGCAACCGCGCATCATGAGCTTAAATGCCGCAGTGGTGGAGATGGAACAATTGCTGGAAAGATTGGCGGGGGAGGATATTGAAATCAGCGTAAAACTAGATCCGGATCTTGGCGCGATAAAGGCTGATCCGACGCAAATGGAACGCGTCATTATGAATTTGGCGGTAAACGCGCGCGAGGCAATGCCCAATGGCGGGAAATTGATGATTGAAACCGTCAATGCCGAGCTGGATGTCTCCTACACAAGCCAACATACACCCGTGGTCCCGGGCCGATACGTGATGCTGGCCATCAGCGATACGGGACTTGGGATTGATGCGGAGATTCAGTCCAAGATATTCGATCCATTCTTTACTACAAAAGGACCGGGTAAGGGCACAGGGCTCGGCCTTTCGACAGTCTATGGGATTGTGAATCAAACCGGCGGCTATGTATGGGTCTATAGTGAACCTGATAAGGGTGCTACTTTTAAGCTCTATTTTCCGCGCGTGGATGGCGTGCCAGAAACAGTGGTTCCCGTTTCGAGTTCCGTGGCTCTCCCTTCAGGATCCGAAACGATTCTTGTTGTCGAAGATGACGGCGTGTTGTGCGACTTCATTTGCGAAGTGCTCAGGGCAAATGGCTATTCGGTATACTCCGCCAACAATGGCGCCCAGGCCCTTCAACTCGTCCGTGAGCATGGAGGTTCCATTCATTTGTTGCTTACTGACGTGGTAATGCCAGGATTAAGCGGGCGTGCCTTGGCCGGTCAGATGATCTCCACGCATCCTACTTTAAAAGTGCTGTATATGTCTGGTTACACAGAAAATGCAATCGTGCACCATGGTGTGCTCGATCCAGGAGTAGACCTGATTCAGAAGCCCTTTACTGTCGGTGCACTTTCGAAGAAGGTGCGCGAACTATTGGAGAAAAAATCTCTTTAATGGTAATAGGCCGCGCATTCGCATTAAAACCGATACATCATAGTGAAGCGCGCTTCCGTGCCAAACGTGCCAGGTGATCCCATTGTCGTATAGAAATGATATGTACCGATCGTTTCGCGGTAGATCCAGTGCGCGTGCGACCGGGGCGAAGGCAGGTACACATTAAACTCGGGGCCTTGCAGGCCGTTGAAGTGATCTGTGCCAGCGAATACATATTCTGCCTGGGCGCGGATGGAAAAGCTTTCGGATAAGCGGTCGTACCCCGCGCCAGCCCGAGGATGCCATACATTCTTGTTGTAGGGAGCAGTCCAAAGAGCGCTGTAACCTACCCCTCCACCGAAGAATAGGTTCTTTGTAGGGCGGTAAAAAGCCACGCCTTGCACTCGAGCCGTTAACCCCGTTCCCGAGTCGAGCTTATGAGAATCATCTACAAAGCTCTCAAATGTGGCCAAAAAATGATTTGCTTCCATCTGCAGGCCCCCACCGCCTAAGACCGCGGTCGGGTGATAGCCCATGTCTCGCGTTAGGTTCAGGCCTCCGGTGACATACGATCCAAAAAGTTGGCCTTGTGCGGGGAGTATTGCCGTAAACGAACTTACGGCGATGGCAATCGAAAACAGTATTGTGCGCACGTTGAAGTCTCCTAGGCTACTTATCGGCACCACGGAGACTTCTTCTTTAGAGATTTTGAAGATCAGCAGGAACCGAAGGACGATGAGCTTTCGCGCTACGTGCAGTTAAGGATAGGATCAATGCAAACTGCTTTGAAGGATGCAAGGGCGGATGCATTCATGCATCGCGAACGGCAACCGTCGGGACGGGCGAGTTTCGATGTTCAAGAAGTAGAACGACTCCTTTATTTATTTTTCCTCATACTGGACGCCGTATTCCCACATGTCGGATGCTGTCGAACGACGCCAGGCGATGCGGCCCGCAACAAAAATATTAGCGTTTCCGGGGGTGTAAGGAACGGCGATGCGAACCCAGGTGTCTTCAATATATTCATGACTACTGCGAAAACTTAGACCTCCGCGGGAAATGTCTAGAGCTTGCGCGACATCAGCTTCTTCTCCCGGACGGCAGATACAGGCAGACGTCTTCATCTTTACGCGACGTTGTTTCCTGCGATCTTCAGGGGACGTTTCCGTTTGGCTCGCCGAACTGGAAATGGATTCTTTCACCTCACTCCAAAATGTTGCGGTAGCACAGATTGAGCACGTCCTGCACAAGCGATGATTGATTTCCAGTACGCTGCGTTTGATCTCGTCAAGAGCCACAGTTACGCAATCCTTACATTTGTCACAATACATCTGGAAATTGGTGAACCCATTCGCATCGGGGGGAAACACAACATTCCACAGTTGCTGATTAGTAATTTCTGGCAAAGCGACTGCATAAAGAAATCCGCTGACCCGGACGTTCATATCGCGTATGCCGATTTGCCCCACGGCGCGAGCAACGGCTTGACTGCCATTGCGCTTTAGAAGAAGTTGCTGGTCTGGTCCCAGTTGACGGTTAAGGACGAGATTTGCGCCATGAGAGCTCACCTGTTCTGTGTATGTAACGTCCGAAAATTCATTGCCATGCAGGTCTATGCCTACGACTTCCACGGGCAAAGCAATTGATATACGGAATTGCCGTACCGATTGCAGCGGCGGCAGTTCGATATTAGGGAGATCTGGCGGCGCCATCAGAGAGCCTACTGCTCCCAGAGTCACTGAAATATCTTTCGCAGGTAGTGCGTTCATCGTTGCCATTTAGAAATTCCTTATGAGTTCGAGGTGTTTATAAATCGGCAACGAGCATTCCAAAGCCTGCCTCGCAAGAGAGGGTGCTCATGACCGTGGTAACTAAAGAAAATGAAGGAATCGGTGGTATTTCATAAACGAAACTTAGGCATGAAGACGTCTAAAGCACCGGTGAGGCCAAGCCGGAATCGTGAAGTTTTTGTTGAAAAGTGCCGATCATCCTATTGGTATTTCGGGAGGAACGAAGATTCTTCGTCGTGACAGGCATGGGAGATTTCAGTACAGAACGCCTCGGTGGAACTTCTTCTATCAGCGACGCTTTGGGGCGACAACCCGATCCGCGCGACAATGCAAAACCGCAGAACAAACGCCATGTGCCACGCACAAATCCCACCCGTGATTCAACCGCCACCCCAGATCCTGAAGAGTCCAATCACGAATTAGACGAACTGGCTTGAAACTTTACGGAAGAGTACCGATTAAAAGGAGGCCTAACAAGGGCCCTTCTACGTTGCAGAGTTCATCTGCTTTGCCCACTGCATTGCATCCCAATAAGCTTCAGCGACGAAGCTTTCGGGAAGGCTGAGCTTCGAAGATAGCTCGCCAACGCGCGCCCATTCCCCAGCCTCCTGCGCCAGCATGAGTTGATAGACGGGGAGTAAATGGCTAGGCTGACCCAGCAGAACAGCTTTGGTGTCCTTATCAACCGGGAGGTTCTCTAAAACCACGCCGATGGGCAATTCCAAAATTGCGTCCATCAGTGAAAGTAGGCCAATCAGGAAGAGGTCGGATTCGCCATGCTTCACTCTTGTAGCGAGTAATTCACCGAATCGCGCCCGGATGAGCGCGGACACCACCAATTCGTTCGGACGATTTTGGGCAGCACTTAGAGTGGCCACCAGGCGAATCCAGCGCCGGACTTCGCGCTCCCCGAGTATCGCGAGCGCATGTTTTACAGATTGAATTTCGGTGGAAAAGCTAAATGCGGCGGAGTTCAAATATCGCAGCAACCTATAGCACAGCGCGGCTTCGCTCTTGATGACCTTTTCGATTTCATTGGCGTCCAATTCTTCTCGGGCCACCAGTTGCAGCAAACGCAAATAATTCAGCTGATTACCAGGGATTTCCCGCGCCTGCATGAGCTGCGGACGTTGAAAAAAATAACCCTGAAAGTAAATAAAGCCAGCTTTGCAAGCAGATACAAATTCTGCCTGGGTTTCGACTTTCTCCGCCAACATCTTGGAGCGCGACGAGTAGCGCGCCACCATGGCGGCCGCCTCCTCGGCGGAACTTCGCCGCATGTCGACTTTGATAATGTCCGAAATATCGGTGAGCGATTCACGCGGGTCGTTGGGTGCAAAGTCATCTAAGGCTATAGGATAGCCGGCAGCTTTTAAACGTAGACAAGCGGCTCTCACCAAGTCATCGGGAGGTACAGTTTCGAGAACTTCAACGACCGCATTGTCCGGGGGGAGAAGGGTAATATATTCCTTGAGTAACACCTCCCGAGTGCAGTTGATAAAGGCGCGGTGGCCATCGCAAAGGACGTCAAGGCCCATTAGCATGGACGTATCGAGCGTACTGCGCGAAGCTGCATCCGGATCGGGGTTACGAAAGAAATCTTCAACTCCATCGCGGAATAGAAGTTCGTATCCGAATACATTCTTGTCGGCCGTGAGAATGGGTTGCCGTGCGACATAACGGACGAAACGGTTGCCGTTTTGGTTCGCCGCTGCAGGTTTCGGGCTAGACGAAGACATGGTTCTTGCTTATCGGCAAATCCTGCGAAAAACTATAAGATTCACGAATTCTTCTTTAACGGGACTGCTATTGCTCCATCGGCAAGGAATCCTGAATCATGGCATCGGCAATTTTGTCTGGCTCAATCCCGTATTGACCGTTGGCAATCGCGACGCGAAGAGCGTCTACTTTGTCCTGGCGAATTCCAGGAGTAGACAATGCTTGAGTCTGGAGAGATTGAATGCTGGCCTGATCGAGCGAAAGCGAAGCAGAATCCTGACCTGGAGTGCCCTCCGCGCCAATTTCTGAAGTTGTGGAATGTTGTGCCTGATGAAGGCTCGTGCGGTCAAGACTAGAGTTGTTAAGGTTCAGGCTGTTTAGATCAATCTTCATGGTTAGGTCCTTGCTAGACCGTCGCTACTATACGGCCTATGGTTATATGCAATCGATTCAGGGTTCAACTTACTTTCGTTATCAATTCAGTTTTTTGCTATCTGCCCTTGTTCCGGTAATTCCGTGATGCGCAGACCATAATTTCCGTCCACAATAACAACTTCTCCGCGTGCGACCAGCTTATCTCCCAGTAGGAGATCAGCGGGTTCCTGGACCTGCCGGTCAAGTTCCACCACTGATCCGGAACTAAGGTCCAAGATTTCTCTTAGCGTAAGCGTCCGAGTGCCGAACCGCAGAGTAAGAGTTAAATCAACTCCCATCAGGAGATCCAAATTCGTTTCACTCACAATGGTTTTCTTGTCTGGTCCGGTCGGAAGTTGAGGACTGGAAAGCATCGCATTTATGAGTTCATTGCTAATCAGCAGATAAAAGGTGACGGTGCGCGGCGCCGCATCTGACACTCGTAAGACAATTCCCGTCCCTTGCTGCGTGGGGGAGTCCGCGGAACTGATTGCCAGATTCATTTTGCCGAATTGGGGCTCTAAAAGATTACTCGCCAGATTGGTGATTTCCTGCAGCAAATCCTGCACGGCGCTCTTTTGTTCGTCGCGCAATTCCTCAGGCGTACTCGGGGGATCGCCAAAATGTGTTGCGAGTAAAAGGGCGTCTGATTGTGCGAGTCCAATTGTGGCGAGACCTTGGAAAGCTCCCGAAACCGAAATCATAAAAGATAATTGTTTGTCACCGGCGTTAGGTTCGGCGTCCTGCGCGCTTGTCTCTACATTCCAGGAATAGCCGAATTTCTGTGCAAATCCATCGGCGAGAGCTTTGCGGATGGCGTCTGCAAAGGGATGAAGTGCTAATGCTGGTGTGGCTGCGGAAGCCATTATTCTCTCTCCTCTTTCATGGTGATTGACTTTCCAATTTGTGCTGCGCGTTGTCTTCCGTGCCGTACCGGATTTCCTTCAAATGCCTCACGTCCGGCAATGGCGACTGCGGCTGGTACGCGGACTGGAATTCCGAGGTTGCATACCTGCCCCGCCGACAGATTCATCAAAACGTCAACGGGCAGCTTAATCAACGGCAATGTCAAAGTTACGGGAAACGTGCAGCCAAGCATTTTTCGTACTATCCGGGAATCGGAATGAGAATTAGGCCGCGCTCTCACGTAGGAGAGGTCACTGGCGAGTTTACGCAAGAGCGCATTGGAGATCGAAACCGGAAAAATCATTCTTAACGATCCCTTTGTTTCCGCGAGTTTAACTTCGAAGGTAAGGCATAGAGTTTTTTCCGGCGGGGCCAGGAACCGCTTGATCTGCGTGGACGACTGTCTTCCTTCGTATACGATCTCAACGCCCAACGGGGTCCAGGCCGTATGCAATTGCTGGCACATAATTCTGGCCACGCCATCCATGATCTGTTCTTCGATTTCTGTCACTTCTCTGGTGAGCGCCTCGCAACGGCCAGTTCCTCCCAGTAAGACATCCACGATGGGAAAAACAATCCCGTGGTCGATTTGCATAGCGGCGGCTGCACTCATTTGGCGGACATTAAATGAAGCCATGTAGGTAACGTCGGGGACATGTTCGAGGAATTCGCTGTAAGTGAACTGTTCGACCGAAGTCAAAGCCACTTCGAATGCAATTCGGAGATAGGCGCCAAGAGACAAAGAGAGGTTACGGGCAAAAGTTTCATGCAGCACTGTAATGGCGTGAGTCTGTTCGCCGGTGAGCTGGCCAGATTGCCTGAAGCTGCATGGTTTTATCGAACGCTGTTGCGGGTGCGGCATACGATTGGTTTTCGCAGCTTGCACCAACAGATCGATTTCAGTTTGATCAAGAACTCTTTCCATAACTGGTCCGGCCGCATTCTCGGATTAAGAGCGAATGAGAACTAGGCAACATCTGCCTAGTGGTAGAGCACGAGTAATACCAAAAGGCGGAGACTAGCGTTTCTTGGGAGTAACTGGCGGTTCAGGTTGGTTGGGCCTGCCCAGACTAATGGGTTCCGGACGTATGGAGGCTAGATATGCGCGCAATGAATCTCGTTCCCCTTGGGAAGCGAAATGGAAGATGAAGCCGTAGTGATAATCATTTCGATTCACTACTTTTGCGGAAAGTCTTACAGATACGGAACTCTCCGGCGGCGTCATAACCACTGTGAGTTGGTCGCCAATCGCGATGTTCTCGGCAACTTCGGCGGCAAGTCCATCTTCGCTCACGTCAACGCAGAGCGCATCCACTAGTCGGGGAGGATATCCATTCATTTGTAACAGGACACGAAAACCGGTGCGGTAGCGCGGCTTCCGATAACCGAAAGAGTAAATCTCATTGTCAATTTTCGATCCCATCACGTTCTCCTCGGTGGATGTTCGCACTGCTACCGAAAGTTCCTTCTCGCGATTAGTGAAGAATGAGGAAATTTTAGGCCGCAGCAGCCATTGGAAGAATCTCTATCGGCAATTCGATCCAGCGGAAGCAGTGGAATTCCTCGTAAATACTGAATGCAGGTCATAGGCCACATCGGTTGCGGTTACCTTCGCCCCTGTACTCGCGGGAATTTGACTGTTTTGGAACGCTCGTTGCATTCCAGGTAGGCAGATGTTGCCTAGTTCTCATCGGAGTCCAATGAGCTCAATTGCCGAACCCGTCAATGTTGCTGGAGGAGTTCTCTCCAGCGATACATTTGCCGCGTTTATTTCGGCGGCAAATCGTCTGGAGCGTTCGCATCGAGAGCTACATGAAGAGGTTCGGTATTTACGCACGCAATTGGAAGAACGCAACCGGGCGTTGGCAGCGAGTGTTGTGGAAGCCGATCGCATGCGCGGAGTGCTACGTAACATTCTGAATGCTTTGCCGTGCGGAGTGGCCGTTGTCGAAAATGAAACGCGGAATGTGATCTTACTGAATCCTAAAGCCGGCAGCTTATTAGGAATACCGGACTCTGGCACGCCCCAATTGCGGCATTTTCCTCTTCCAATCCAGGACATGATTTTATCTGCAAGCAGAACGCCGCGGCAGGAAGATGAAATCGAGTTTTATTTGGAGACCGAAGGGGCGCAGCGCTGGCTGGCAGTTCGCTACACGGAAATGAATCTTGCTTCGGACGAGAGCAAAGCTCTTTCTTCCCAAACGATCCTCATCTTGCGAGACATCAGCGGGCAAAAGCAGATGGAACAAGAGCGGGAATCCTCACGTCACATGCTTGCGTTGGCGGAGGTCGCGACCATGCTCGCTCACGAAATTAGAAATCCATTGGGAAGTTTGGAACTTATTGCGGGAGTTTTATGGAAGGATGAAGACCTAAGCGATCAGTCTAAACAGTGGATAAGACATTTGCAGGCGGGGGTCCGGTCGCTTTCCGCAACCGTAAACAACGTACTGCGAATTCACAGTCTGGGCACATTCAACCTTGTGCCTGTGCGGCTGGACCAGGTTTTGAAAGATGCAGTTGAGTTTGCCCGCCCATTGGTTGAGCAAAAGGGCATCAGTCTGAAAATATCCGGGGATGTTCCCGCAATCAGAATTGCCGCCGATCCTATCGCGCTGCAGCAAGTGCTATTGAATCTTGCTTGCAATTCAATTCGGCATACGCCGGCGAATGGTCAAATTGTTATCTCATATCACGTGGAAGATTTGTCCAGTGGCAAGGTCGCCATGATTGTTTTCGGTGATTCTGGCAGCGGGATCGAGCCTCAATTTCTTCCTAATATCTTCGAAGCTGGTTTCAGTACCGGTCACACTCCCGGTCTGGGACTTACGGTTTGTAAACGCATTGTCGAACAACATCGCGGAAAGATCACAGTTCAAAGCCAAAAAGGATCCGGCGCGACGTTCCGCCTGGAGTTCCCAACTATATGAGTGTTGAGACGAACAACTCGGTCTTAGTCGTGGATGACGAGCCAGCAATACGCATGGCGCTAAAGGCGAATTTTCAGCGCGATGGATGGAACGTCGAAACAGCCGCTGGCGCATCGGAAGCTCTCAGCAAATTCAAAATAAAGAACTACCCGCTTGTGGTCAGCGATGTTCGCATGCCGGATGGCGATGGATTTGACTTAATGCAAAGTGTTCGAAGCTCTAGTCCCACGACCGCAGTAATTCTGTTGACGGCTTTCGGGAGTGTACCTGAGGCGGTCCAGGCGATGCGTGGCGGAGCGTGTGACTATCTGACGAAACCCGTTTCGTTCGAACAGCTGCAGTCGGTGATTGGCCGCGTAATGGAGCGCACACAGCAGATTCAAGCTGAGAGCGAAAAAACAGATGTGCAATCCGCAATGATTGGCCGGTCCCAAATCCTGTTGCGGGCAATCGATCGTGCTCGTCACGCCGCGCGCACAAATGCAGACGTTCTAATCCAAGCGGAAAGTGGTACGGGAAAAGAATTGCTGGCCAGCTTCATCCACGAGAACAGTGTCCGCTGTAACAAGCCGTTCATAGCCGTAAATTGCGCAGCCTTGCCCGACCACCTGCTCGAAAGCGAACTCTTCGGACACACTCGCGGAGCATTTACGGGGGCGACAGCACCCAAGCCGGGAAAGTTTGAGCTCGCCGAAGGTGGAACACTTTTGCTCGATGAAATCGGCGATATGCCGATGCAGCTACAGCCCAAATTGCTTCGTGCCCTTCAGGAACGCAAGATTGAAAAGCTGGGCGCGGTGCAATGTACTCAGGTGGACATCCGCGTGATTGCGACTACAAACCTGTCATTGCAGCAGATGGTCGCGGAAGGGAAATTTCGCGCGGACTTATATTACCGCCTGAATGTAATTCCTCTTACATTGCCGCCTTTGCGAGATCGCAAGGAAGACATTCCCGTGCTGGTGGATTTTTTTACTCGGCAATTCGCCAAGAGTGCTGGAGTATCGGCGCCGAGGGTCCACCCCGATTTCGTTGAAGGACTGCAGAAACATCACTGGCCGGGGAACGTGCGTGAGTTGGCAAATTTCATGCGCCGCCTGGTTGCACTGAGCGACAGCAAGGAAATTGGCACAGAGTGCTTAAGCAGTGAACTTTCGCCGCCGCCGAATCGCCCCGCGTCAGCCATGGTTCAACAAAGCGCTTCACGGGTAGGAACTTCCATCCGCGAGGTCGAGCGTCACTTGCTGGAAAAAACTTTAGAAGTTACAGGCGGAAATCGCACGCATGCGGCTGAAATGCTCGGCGTGAGCTTGCGAACAATCCGCAATAAAATTCGCGAATATGGATTGCCGCCACGGAGGTATGCATGAATACAACGACATCAAGTCCCATGATTCAAATGTTGGAGCAGTTTCTCAATGTTACGTCTCAACGACACACATTGGTCACAAGCAACATCGCAAATATTGATACTCCGGGCTATCGCACCCGGGATATAGATTTCCGTGGTGAATTGCAGCATGCAATGGCGGGTGGGGACGATTCGCCGACGAATGTAGTCTCTCGGATGGTTCCAGGACTGTTGGAACGGCCCGACGGCAACAACGTAAACATTGACCGCGAGAGTTTGCTGCTGGCCGAAACGCAAATGCAGTTCAACGTGGGTGTCCAGTTAATCCACGATCAATTTTCGCAGATCATGATGGCGATCAACGAAGGAGGCAAAGGATGAGCATTTTTTCCACACTTGAGATTAGCGGGGCAGCGCTGGCCGCGGAGCGGCAAAGAGCTGAAGTCGTGGCCGCCAATATGGCCAATGCAGAGACCACGCATACCCCGGAGGGCGGTCCATACCGCCGTAAAGAAGTTGTTTTTTCGAGCTCCGGGAACATGCCGTTCCGGATGATGCTGGCGGGCTTCCATTCGCTTCCCGGCGACACTCGGCCCGCTGTTCGGGTGGAACGCGTTGTGGACGATCCGACTCCGCCGCTCATGCGTTATGAACCAGGACACCCGGACGCGAACAAGGAGGGATATGTGGCTTTCCCATCCATTAATCCAGTCCAGGAGATGGTGGACTTAATGGGCGCAGTCCGCTCGTATCAGCTGAATGCCGCGGCGGTCAATGCTTCCAAGCAGATGATCGAGCAGGCTTTGGATATTTTGAAATAAGGAAAATCAATGAGCGTAATTTCATCAGGACTGCCAATCGTTTCCGGGACGGCTCCAACAAGTCCTTCCGGACCCGTGGGCGCGGAGAGCTCTGAAGGCGGGTTTGGAGCTTCATTGCGCGATGCGATGAATCACGTGGACCAAATGAGCCAGGATTCGCAAGGCCAGGTTTCTGATCTTTTGCAGGGCAACAGGTCGGACATTCAGAACGTCATGATTGCCGTGGAGAAGGCTGACGTCGCGTTCCAGTTGATGATGCAGGTAAGAAACAAAATCGTGAATGCGTACGACGAAATTTCCAAAATGCAGTTTTAACGCAAGTTTAGATAGGCACGATAAAAAGAGATGCCCTCAATAGATCAAATTCAAAAACAGCTCGTTGATTTCGTTACGGGCCTGAGTTGGAAGCAGCGCGGACTGATGCTGGGAGCGACCGTACTGACGGTGGCGGTATTGTTCGCCTTCGTCCACCTCATTTCCACGCCGGATTTCAAGCCTCTTGTGACGGACATGGAGCCCGCTGATGCGCAGGCGCTGGCGACAAAACTGGCGGCCAAGAGCATTCCATATCAGTTAAGTCCCGACGGGAAGACGGTAAGCGTTCCGAGCGATCAACTCGATACCAGCCGGATGGAAGTTGCTTCAGACGGCATGCCGCGTAGCGGCCGCTTGGGCTTTGAGCTATTCGACAAAATGAACTGGGGTCAAACGGAGTTTGACGAGAAAGTGAATTACCAGCGCGCGTTGGAAGGCGAGTTGGAACGCTCAATCCAGACGTTAAACGGCGTAGAGAGCGCGCGAGTGCATCTGGTCATGCCGGCTGACTCAGTATTCTTGGACCGGGAGCGAGCAGCGAAAGCATCAGTCGTTTTGAAACTGCGCTCAGGGAGGCTTTCCCAAGATACTCAACTCTCAATCGCCCGGCTCGTTTCAGGAGCGGTGGACAATCTGAGTCCTGATAATGTCACGGTTATTGATGCCGATACGAACCAGCCCATGGGTTCGCATCATCAAGGCGGAGTTGGCGTGGACGGCGATCTGGAACAAAATCTGACTGCTCATTTATTGCAAACGCTTGAGCCTGTGGTAGGTGCGCAACACGTACGCGCCAGCGTCAATGTTGACTACGATCCTTCTACCGGCGAAGAAAATTCCGAAACGTACGATCCGAAGAGCGCCGTCGCGGTAGCAACCCAAAGCTCCGAGGAACAAATCGGCGGAGCTCTGACCGGGGGAGTTCCGGGTACTTCGAGCAATGTTCCCAGTGGCAACACAACAGCCAAAGCAACGGTAGTTCAAGGCGGCGACAGCAGCCAGATATCGAAATCCGAGAGTAATACATATGCAGTAAATAAGGTGGTGCGCCATGTCCTCGAGCCCGCTGGACGCGTGCGCCGGATTACCGCCGCACTTCTCGTGGATGATGCGGTGGATGTGAAACAAGAAAACGGGAAGAGTGTGGAAACTCGACGAAAACGCACTCCTGAAGAGCTCAAGCAGATTGAGGAGTTAGCGAAGGCCGCAATCGGAATCGATTCGACTCGCGGAGACGCTATCACGGTGCAGAATTTATCTTTTGAGCAGCCTCCTATCGAAGCGCTTGCAAAACCAAGCGTTGCGGAAAAAGTGCGTGTTGGGTTGAACAATTGGTCGAGTATCGTCCGATATGCCGC
>JANWKU010000093.1 GCA_025451215.1 Terriglobales bacterium | reverse complement strand
CCCACGGCACGGACCCCCGATGAACCGACGGAAGAAGGCGTGCATCCCATCACGCGCGCCAAAAGCGGTTCCAGCAAAAAAACCTCGGCGACCGAGGCGCGCTCCCTTGACCCGCGGCTTCGGCTTGACTGGCTCAAAGGCACGGAAGGCACAAAATATTCGGGCAGCGGACGCAATATTTTCCAGACGTACGTGGAGATTCCCAAGCCCATTGTGAATCCTGTGCAACAGCAGGCGCAGAACCTGCCGCCTCCGGGGCCGCCGCCTCCGCCCCCGATTGACCTGAAATTTTTTGGGTTTGCCAGCCGGCCCGGCGAAGCTAAAAAGATTTTTCTTTCGGAAGGTGAGGACATCTTCATCGCGGGCGAGGGGCAAATCGTGGACCGCCGTTACAAGGTCCTTCATATTTCCCTGAATGCGGTGGAAATTGAAGACGTGCTCAACAACAACCGCCAGAGCATTCCGCTGACGCAGGGATAGATTTTGCAATGAAACAGTTTCGCCAACCTCGTCTCGTTAAAAATAGTCGCGGTAGCAGCGGACGGCAATCCGGCTACATTCTACTGATGATGATGTTGTTCATCGCCCTGCTGGCTGTGGCTGCGCTGGCGGCTTTGCCCAGGATGGAAATGCAGGTAAAGCGCGACCGTGAAGAAGAGATGATCCATCGCGGAGCGCAGTATGCGCGCGCGATACGCCACTACGTGAAGAAATTCGGACGCTATCCCACCAGCATTTCCGACTTGGAAGACACTAACGATGTCCGCTTTTTGCGAAAGGCCTACAAGGACCCGATCACCGGCAAAGACTTTCGCCTGCTGCATATGGGCGACGTGCAAATGCTGATGGGCGGTGCAGGATTTGGCGGTGGCACCTTTACGGGGAATCCTGGGGCAGCTGCCGGCGCTGGTCAGCCAGGAATGCCGGCCGGAGTTCCGATCAGCAGCGGTGACACAAGGTCTGGCACAGTCGTTCAGCCAGACAGTTCAGGAAACAACGATGGCGACAACTCCTCCGCGGGAAGTTCTGGCAACGATCAATCTTCTGACGCATCCTCCCCGAATGGTCCCTCCTCCAACGGACCAGGCGGGCAGGTGTTTGGAGGCGGCCCGATCATGGGAGTGGCCAGCGCCAGCAAAGACAAAACCATCCGCAAGTTCAACAACAAAGAACATTACAACGAGTGGCTCTTTGTTTACGATCCCACAAACGACCGCTCGTTAATCACCGGACCCTATCAGCCATCGCTGATGGGACAAGGAATTGGGCAGGCAATTGGCGGCGCCAATGGCGCGGGCATGCAGAATACGCCGACCCCGGGATTTGGGAACCCGGGAAATACAGGAAATGGTATGCAGCCCCTGCAACCGCAAAATCCTGGAACGAGTCCATTCCAGCACTAGCGAGGAGACTTCGCGGGTCCCTTCGACTTTGCACAGGGCAAGCTCAACCCGGCGCTACACGGAAATGAAGAATGAAAAACCCCGCCGGCTAACCGACGGGGTTTTGTAATTTGCAGAGAAAACTTGTTTACACGTTGAACGAGGAGCCACAGCCGCAGGTGCTCTTTACATTCGGGTTCTCGAATTTAAAGCCCGCGCCTTCGATGGTTTCAACATAATCCACAACGCATCCATTCAAGTACATGACGGAGGTCGCGTCCACGAATACCTTCAGGTCACCCATGGTGAAGACCTTGTCCATCATGCCGGGAGCATTGTCGAATTGCATCGAGTAGGAAAATCCAGAGCAGCCGCCACCGACAACGCCCACGCGAAGCCCCGCGGGGACCGGATTCTGCTGCGCCATGATCTGCTTCACTTTGGAAACCGCGCTCGGCGTCAAGCTGATTGGAGCTGCTTTCGTTTCAGTACTTTCGACTTGCGGGGTAGTGGTTGTCGCCATTGCGTATCTCCTTGGATTAAAAGGCTAAATGGATTATAACAAAGGCGCCGCAAAGCTCAATGAAAAGAGCTAAGTCAGTGCCTAACTTGTACTTATAGATGCGGTGAATAGGGTCTTGGTCGCAGGGATCGTCCGCAGCCGATGCGCTGGGCTCAGACTTTCACCTTTCAGTTCGACGCCCCCTGAATCGCAGGGAGAATGAATATCTTCAGCATCTGCTCCTGAAATTCAGGATATTGGGTATGGGCGAGAGCAAATACCTTTTGGAATTCCGCTTTGGCCTCTTCTTTACGCTGCATCTGCGCCAGCACCATGGCGTAATCCACATGTGCAGTGATTGAATTTGGGTTCATCGCCAGGGCGGTTTGCAGTTCGGGCATCGCCTGCTCAACCTTTCCCATCCGTAGAAGCATTTCTGCGGCGTGCTGGTGGCTCACGGCGGACGCCATTGTTACATCGAAATGCCCGTGATATACCAGCGTTTCACCTGCAATCACATCGTCCGGAGGAATAGCTTTGAATTGCTGGTAGGGATTTAGAGTGCCCGGCCCCGTCCAGAAGCCTGAGAGTTCCGGTTCATTGAGGAATACAGTCCCATCCACTGAGGTAGGGATGGGTCCGGTTTCCGCCCCATTTAATCCTGACATTGCAGTGGGAAGAATGCGGCAAGGGATTTGGTAATACGAATATGGGGCGATCCCAGAATAGGCGAACCAGCAATTTGTTACGTGGTGGTCCGCAATGTATTCCTTCACCGCTTTTAGGCTTGATCCCCAGCCGACGCTCGCATCGCTCATGAGGTTGTGGGTGTTCTTCGGGCCTCCCCAGGCTTCATTGGAGTACGCAAGGTAGTAAGGGTAGGCGTGCAGAGACGACGCAATGTGGACGAGAAGAAGCACGGCCACCACGTAGCCCCATCTTCGCGATTGATGAATCAGACCCCAGGCGCCAGCGGCGATAAGCACAATAAGAAACGGAAAGATGGGGAGAAGATGACGGAAGCCGATGTCGAGATGAGAAATGATAGTGATGCTGAAATAGATCAATGCCGGCAGCGCAAGGTACAGAACTTCCCTTCTCTTCTCCACGCCGCGAAGGTTCTTAGCAAAAATCAACAACACTAAAAGCAGCAAAAAGCCGAGAGTGCTTTTGATGAGAAAGGCAGCGGGAAAGTAAAACCATCGCCCAGTGGGATACAGGTGGCCGAGAATAAACGTTGGACGGCCTTGTTCGGAGATCACTTCAATATCGGAGAGACCATACACGTAGGCTGCCGGCAACAAGTGCGAATGCGACAAAGCGACCGTGGCGCGCGCCTGCCAGGGATGGCTAAGCCCTCGCACATACTCTTCAAGCGGTGGATTCATTTGCAAATTGCCGGGGCGCGCTTTGTAGCGGAAACCGTAAAAAGACCACAGGATCGCAACAGAGACCAGACAAATAACCGCGATGGAGCCGGCCCAGCGGACGGCCTGGTTTGGGCGCGGCAATTCAAACCTGGAACTTGATTGTAAAGTTGAAGGTTGCAGAAACAGTTCCACGAGCGCGAGAAGAACAAAAAGCGGGAAAACGAAAAGAACGGAGTGCTTGGTGGCGAGGGCGAGTCCTGTGACGACGCCGCAGGCAATTAAACGAGGAGCAGTCCGTTTTTTCGCGTAACGATAAAAGAAATACACTGCCGCAAAGATGCCGAATGTGGCCCCGATATCTGTCGTGACCAGGGCTCCATTGGCCAGTATGTTCGGTTCAAACACAAAAATGAGGAGCGCCAGCAAGGCAGCCTCGGCGCCGAACATTTCCAGGCACGCGGCAAAAACAAGGACCGCCAATAGCAGCGTCAACAGACTCGCGGCCACTCGCGAACGAAACAGCAGTTTTTCCGCATTATTGGAATATAGAAACTGGACTCCTCCAGCGCCGGATGCATAGCGAAAAAACATGTCCGGTGGAGGGGGAGCCTTGACTCCCAAGTCCAACAAAGGAACAGTGGCCAGCAATTTCACCAGAGGGGGATGTTCAGGATTCACACCGAAGTCGCCCTGCTGCCAATACTCCATACCGGAATACATATGGGCGCTTTCATCGAAGGTTTGTGAAAGGTGCCGGATCGAAAGCCACATTTGCAGCGCGAGGATTACGACTAAGCAGGCGCCGGCAGCAACGACAAAACGATTCCCTTTGGCGGACATAAGCAGCCCGTCCTTATCTTTATGATTAAACAAATAGAGCCCGAGGAATGGAGCGCAAAATATCACCGCACAGACACCCCGTCAACAACTTTTGCCTGAGGCACTGGCGACGCGATTAACTAGTTAGATATTAAGCTTAATAACTTATTAACCGTTTGTTTAACCCCAAAAAACACACTTCGGGAGTTGATCAGAGGAATATAATCCGCTTTGGGGCCAGTCCTGAAGCCGGATTGTGGGCAGCGCCTCCTGCTTCCTGGTGAAAGCCGGGACGACCCGAAATCAAGAATCGAGGTGGCCTATGACTCCCATGGTCTTTTGGCTACTGATCGTTTGGGGAGCTACCACGGCTCTCCTGATCGCTCTTCTTATCTATCGCAGTACTCTCACAATGCATGAAGATTCTCAACTGTGCCTGAGCGATTCTGACGCTCACATGCAACGAGAACAGTTGAGCCTCATGCGCAGAATGGACCGCATCAATCCATTACTGTGGGGGGTTGGTTCCCTCTCCGGATTGCTCATCCTGGTCATCGCAGGGTTGGCTCTCTATCAGCAAATGACGCTGGTGCAATAAGCTTCATTTGGTGAGAGATCAGAAAGTGTCCTGCCAAGGGTAGTACCTGCTTTGTAGCATCGCGAATCAACATTGCGAGATATTGCAAGAAAGCCCGGCATTTTGCGCCGGGCTTTCTTGTGTTGGGGAGGGCAAAAATGCTGCATTCTCAAAGGGACTTCAAATATTGGACTAGATCGCTCTTTTCCTGGTCTGACAGATGAAGCGACTTGTAGCTGTCGTAGTGGTTCACAACATCGAGCAACGTGGCGAAACGCCCGTCGTGATAAAAACCGCCTTTCTGGTGCGTCCACAAACCTTTCAACGGTGAAGTGCGGTAACGATCATCGGGAGCGCGCGACGCCTGGAAATCGTCTACGCCGATTTCGTCCGCCGTATGCATGTTCCAGCCCGGTTCAGTAAACAATGGCGGAACATGGCAGGTGGAGCATTGCGCGCGTCCGTCGAAGATTGCCTGCCCACGCCTAGCCGCCGCGTGGTCATAACTGTTTGGGGGAGGGACCGGAGCGTCGAGCGCCAGTTGATAAAAGTGGAGGTCGGCGAGTTTGGATGTAATGGCATCCACGTCACTGCGGACGTTATCAAATCCATTTTGCGCGGCAACGGGAAAGCGGCTGGCATCGGCTAGACGCGGATCGAAGAATACTCCTTTGCCGTGCATTTCAAGATTAGCGACAAAGGCGTTCCAATAAGTAACCGAGCCCCAGCCTGTCCAGGTATGCAGGTTGACTCCGGCAAGTCCAAATGCAGGAGGAATTAAAACAGCGCCAGACACGCCAGGCCTCAGATTGTTGAAGGCCTTGCCGTCCATGAACAGTTCGGCGTCAAACTTTCCCGGCCCCCAGCTGTTCAGCACTGTGCGAACTGTTGCCTGATCAACGTTCAGGAGTTTTGCCACGCTGCTCAGATCGGGCGACAGATTCACAATCGCGCCGACGTTAAGATCGCGATTGGCCCAGCCGTCCAGGCGATGACCGATTCCAGGAGCGAAGGAATCATCCACGGTCGAGTGACAGAGAGCGCATTGCGTACCGAGTGAGACCAGCCGGCCCGAGCGGTCGAAGTATCCGGTAAGGCCCACAACGGCGTTGAGTTTTAATAACGCAACGGTCACCGCTGCATCGTTGAGGCTTACTTTTCCTTGTTTCAACTGGCGGACCAACGATTGCGGCAGGGCGTCTTCATCTACTTTCAATCCCACGGCCAGCGCGGTCGCGGGGCTGACACCTGGGCCAATCCCGCCGAGTTTTTTCCCTTCGATTGCCTTATGAAGCTGGAGCGTTCCGCCCCAGAAGCCCTGGTCTTCAAACGTGTCGTATCGGAAGATATTGCGCCCGCGTTCGATCTTACCCAGGGCATGGAAGTCAGTGGCGCGGTCATTGTTTTGAAATTTAAAATCGGAAGCAGAAACTTTTTGCACCCTGTAGAGTAGAAACCCGGCGAAAGCGCTAACCACCATTACTGCCGCTATAAGCGAAATACGGACCCGCTTCATAGAACTTCCTCCACATCGTGCAAGAGTAGAGATCGCCGGATGGGTTACGCCGGCAGCCGCCGTTTTATGTCAAAAGGTTATCTCGCAAGAATCTCGCCACGAACTTCACGGAGGGCGTAACCAATCGGGTGGTTAAACGCTCTACAATATATCGATATGAGGGGCACCTGTATGGATGCAACAGCCGTTGTTGAGCGCGCGAATGCGGAAGGCTGGCTGGATGAAGACATCGTTGCCCGGGTTCTAGCCGGCGAAACCGAGCTTTACGAGATTATTATGCGCCGCTATAACCAGCGCCTGTATCGCGTGGCGCGGGCCATTCTGCGCAATGATGGTGAGGCGGAAGATGTAATGCAGGACGCATACGTTCGGGCTTACGAGCACCTCAATCAGTTTGCCGGGCGCTCCCGATTCTCCGCGTGGCTCACGAAAATTGCGGTGCATGAATCTCTGGCGCGAATACAGAAAAGGAACCGATTACAGGAGTTGGAAGCGATGATCCCACAAGAGGAAGAAATTGTACTGACTTCCCCATCCGCAAGCCCCGAGCAGGAAGCTTCCAGCGCGCAAATGGGACATCTTTTGGAAGCAGGAATTCTGGCCCTCCCCGAAAATTACCGCACCGTCATCATGATGCGCGACATTGAAGAAATGAGCACAGCAGACACGGCGACCGCCCTGAATTTGAGCGAAGAAAACGTTAAGATTCGCCTACACCGCGCCCGCATTCTTCTACGCAAGGAATTGTTCGCCCGCGCCGGCGCGGGTCGCGCGAAAGCATTTCCATTTATGGGCGTGCGTTGTGATCGGGTGGTGAAGAGAGTGTTTGAAATTATTTTAAACGACAAGTCTGCCCGGGCTTAGGACGCATTCGTGCTACTCATGCGTCTAACGCTTTATCAATGCAACTCGTCGCATCTCAGCCTGTGTTTTATGAGGCATCATCTTACTCTTAATGTTCCCTCGTTGCGTGTTTAATACGTGTCGCGCTCAAAAAACAATTCTTAATCGTGAAGCGCGATGGACGCAATAAATTACGCCCGCCTGCTTGCATGGGATGCTTCTGCGATCAACGATTCCGCGGCTGACTTATGAGCGCGCCGCAGTCCCGCCTTATATTCCTCGTTTAGATTATTTGAACTCAATAGCATCGCAGTCCCATGCAGAAGAGCGAACAATGCCAGCACAAGCCCCATATGATCTTTCGGTTGCCCGCCGAGCCATTGAGCGCTGCGTTGCATGGCAAATTCAATGTTCGGGCGCTCATCGGTCACTCTGGAGATCAAGCCTGAAGTTAAAAGCTGGTATTCGCGAGGATGCGTAAGAGCAAATTCCAAAGCAGAATCGGCAAGCTCCGTAAGTGAGCGACAAGGTTCCAATACCCGGAATAACGTCTGCTGGTTGCGGCGTGTCAGAGCGCGTAGGATCTCGTTCTTATTGCGAAAACGGCGATAGACTGCAGGCGTATTGGTGCCCGCCGCGGCTGCAATTTTGCGCATGGAAAGAGCATTTTCTCCACCCTTATGCACAAGTCGTTGTGCAGCCTCCAATATTCGCGCTTCTACATGTGGATCTGACGGGCGTGGCATGCAGAGTGGGCGATTCCATCGCCGTACTCAAATTAGCATTATTACGTTGACACTGTCAAGTTAACACTGTATACATAATATTGGGTCCCCTTTCTTTACATCTCACATCACAGGAAGGAACTGATCAGGATGTTGTCCTGGAACAAATCTGCAGACCGCCTCGTCATCGTTCAGATGAACGCGAAGCTGCAAGATGCTCAAGTCGAACTACTCAGCGCACATTGCGCTACTGAGCGGATACGCCTCCGCTTTTCTACCGAAGACATTGCACAGCATGGGCGGCGGGATGTTTTACGCAAGGCCGTTGGCGCGGCCACAGCGCTGCACGACTTTTATTGCTCCATTGAAGAACAGATTAACCAATTGGAAACGAAACAGACCAGAAGCAAGTTTGAGTTTGGCGAGCGGCACATTCTCACCGGAATCGAGCGGGCCATTGCCTATATCCGCGAACAGCGGGAACATTATTTGCCAGAATCCGTACCGCTCAATGAGCAGCATAAACGCCTGTTGCGGCCCTTTTTCTCCGATTCCATTTTGTCGCGAGTGAGGGTTGTGGAATTGAAGGGCCGGCGCGTTCCCACGCCGTCACTTTTTGAGGAGGCAAAAATCCAGGACGTTGTGAATTTGCCGGACCTGCCTCATATGACTTCGCTGACTTTTGATGACGTCCTCGTTTTCAATGACACAATCGCGGAAAGACCGCTCTTCCATGCACTCGTGCTTGCCGTGCAATTTCAGGTGCTCGGGTTGCAACGGTTTGTGGATATCTTTGCGCGATCTTTTCTCAAAACCCGGTCCTACTTCAACGTAACGCTGAAATCGCACGCCTTTACTCTTGAATCCAGGTTCGCAGCGAATCCAACCCGTTCCTTCTCCGTGGAGGAGCAGGTCCATCTGTGGGCGAATCAACGGCGTTACGAAGTCGAAGAGCCAATCATTAGTATCTAAGAAATTCGCTAGTGATTGAAACACTGGTGCCGGGAACAGGACTTGAACCTGCACGCCTTTAGGGCACTGGATCCTAAGTCCAGCGCGTCTGCCAATTCCGCCATCCCGGCACGGAAGTTATTCTATCGCGAAGCGTCGGTGAACGAGAGGTGGAACGAGTCTGAATGGTTTAATCGCGTCGAAAGTAATAGGCGAAAGTTTGCTGGTGCTCGGAAGAAGCGCTTCGGGGGTTCACCGGACGCTCTGCTGGAACGGCTTATGCCTGTTCGGGATTCAGCAACGGGAAGAACCGTCCGCCGTCTTGCACGGTTTCGATGGCCAATACAAGATCACGGACCACATCAATTTTAGAGATGAAGCCACGCACGCCTATATGTTTTGCTTCCCACGCGCTATGTTTATCGGCATTGACCGTCACCATCACGACTTTAGAATCCGGAGAAGCTCTTAATATCTTTTGCGCGGCTTCAAATCCATTCATGTGAGGCATGCCGACATCGAGCAGAATGACGTCCGGCCGCAGGAGCGAGGCTTTGCCAACCGCGTCCCGTCCATCCACCGCTTCCGCCAGCACTTCCCATCCGTCTTGACTAGTCAGGAGGCCGCGGATTCCTTTGCGCACGGCTTCGTGGTCGTCCGCAATTAGTATTTTTAAAACCGACATTAAGCAACGAGGCCCATTTCCCAGGATCGCCAGCGTTTTTTCACATGCAATCGCACAGCGAACGGCGACATGCGAGAACAACGGCGGCTCTTTCAAATCGGGGGGATAAGTATGAAAAAAATGCAAACGCCCGACCCGGCCTAACCATAGTATGGAGTACTGCAAAAGTAAATACAGTGATTCTTGTACGGTACTCCGGGATATTTGCCCTCATTCCTCCCGAAATACACCTATGCGATACACTAAACGGCCTATGACAAATCCCACTCAGCCCAATATTCAGGTGGTGAATGCCGCCGACTACCGCGAAAATTACGCCAACAGTGTGCAGGTGCGCGTGAATGTTTGGGATTTTTTCCTGGTCTTCGGCACCTTGCAGCAGCAAAACGAAACACAGGTGGAAATCCGCAACTTTCAAGGAATTTATTTGAGCCCGCAGCAGGCCAAAGCGCTGCTATCAATTCTGCAACACAATGTGGCGGGATATGAGAGCACCTTCGGCGAAATCAAGCTCGATCCCCGCATGATGACCGGCGGCCCGGTACACTGACGCCGTGACCGAGAACTTCCTCAAGCAGGAAGGCCCGCGCGAACGGGTCGCATTCTTCTTTCTCTTTTTCATCGGGCTAGTTGGTTTGCATGCGGGCCTGCTGCGACTTCCCTATTTCTGGGATGAGGCTGGATATTACGTCCCGGCAGCCCGCGATCTGCTTCTGACGGGCAGCGTAATTCCCTTCTCCACGCCCTCCAACGCTCATCCGCCGCTGGTGATGGGCTATCTTGCCCTGTGGTGGAAGCTGGCTGGATTTTCTCCCGTGGTTACTCGGGTTGCGATGCTTGCGGTTGCGGCTTTCGCTCTGCTCGGCGTTTACCGCCTGGCCCGACGCGTGGCGAATGTAGAAGTCGCCATGGCATCGGTTATCTGCACGGCGTTGTATCCGGTATTTTTCGTGCAGAGTTCGCTTGCGCAAGTGGACTTGGCGGCTGCCGGCCTGGTGATGTGGGGATTGCTGGCCTATGTGGAAGATCGCTTGCTTGCGTTGGCAATATGGTTTTCGCTGGCTGCATTGGCCAAAGAAACTGCAATTTTGGCGCCGGCAGGATTGGTAGCATGGGAGATCGTCCGCAAGATTGCAGGCCATCAAGAGGAGCAATCGTCGCGGGCGAAATCATTCAAAAAGATTTTCGCGCTTTGTATTCCGGCACTCGTTCTGGCTGCGTGGTACGGGTATCACCACTTCCGCACCGGGTTCATTTTCGGCAATCCCGAATTCTTCCGTTATAACGTACGCGCCACCATGCATCCCTTGCGGATGGTTCTTGCCCTGGGCATGCGGCTGTGGCAAGTGTTCGGGTATATGAATCTATGGGCGCTGACGCTCGCGGCCATACTGGCGATGTGGCGTCCAGCGTTGCAGGACGGTCATCTGCGTCGTCCGCGAATTGAACTGCCGGTGCAATACGCGTTTCTTGCGATTGGCATTGTTTACCTCATTGCTATGGCAATCGTTGGCGGGGCCGTGCTGGCACGCTACATGCTTCCGGTCATTCCGTTGGTCATCATTGTTTTTATTTCCACCCTTTGGCGCAGAGTGCGCGCATGGAAACCGCTCATCGCGCTCATCGCATTCACATTCTTAGTCGGCCTATTTGTGAATCCGCCGTACGGATTTTCGCTGGAAGATAACTTTGCTTATCGGGATTACATCCTTCTACATCAGGATGCGGCGCATTTCCTGGAATCCCGCTATCCATATGCGACCGCATTGACCGCATGGCCGGCAAATGACGAGCTGACGCGGCCGTATTTGGGATATGTGCATCATCCCGTCCGCGTGGTTCGAATTAACGATTTCACCTTGGAGCAACTCACGGCCTGCGCGGACTCCAGCGTGTCCTTTGACGTGGCTCTTGTTTTCTCCACGAAGTATCAGCCACCTCATCCGCTCTTAGAGCATTGGCGTTGGTGGCAGGAGGCGAAAATCCATTTCTTCGATTACCATCACGATCTGCCGCCCGCGATTGCAGCGCATATTTTGGGTGGCGATGTTGTGTTTGAAGAGCAACGCAATGGGCAATGGATTGCCGTGATTGAAGTACAGCAGATGCACGATGCTCGCTGGATCAATCGTTGGAAGCAATCGCCAGCACGAATTACATCTCGATAGTATTTGTGAATTACATCAGTGGGACGCCGCAGCGTCCTTCGGCAATGCGAACGCAACGTACACCCCGCCGGTTGGATGATTCAGCGCTTTGCCTCCGCCCGCGGCAATCACAACGAACTGACGTCCGTTGACTTCATAGGTCGCAGGAGTCGCATTTCCTGCAAAAGGTAAATCCCCTTCCCATAGAAGCTTTCCAGTTGCTTTGTCGAAAGCGTGCATTTTGTTATCGAAATTTGTCGCTGCAATGAACAACAAGCCTCCGGCGGTAACAACCGGCCCACCGTAGTTTTCACTGCCCGTCGCTTTCATCCCTTTGGCCGCGAGTTCCGGATATTCTCCAAAGGTTATCCTCCATAAATATTTTCCCGTGTTCAAATCAATCGCGTTCAATGTGCCCCACGGCGGCTCAATCGCTGGATATCCATCAGGATCCAGAAATTTGTCGTAGCCGGTGAAGCGGTATTTGGATTCGTCTGATACCGCCTGCGCGCGCGATTCGGGAACGGCGGGCAGAGCTTTATCTTCACCGGTGGATACATATTCAATGAGCGCTGAGATCTGATCGGCAGAGAGCGCCGCGAAGGACGGCATTCTCCCCTTGCCTTTCTCGATCATCGTTACGATCTCCTGCCTGCTGCGCCGGTTCTCCACTCCAACGAGCGACGGAAACTGCGGAGGCGATCCCGCCCGATTGTCGCCATGACAAACGGAGCATTGGCTCTGATACAGCGTGCGGCCGCTGAGTGAATTGCCGCTTACGTTCTCCGCCAGCATGCCCGTCCAGGCAACATCGTTAGCATTTACATACAGAACAGCGGTATCGGGATCCACCGCGGACCCTCCCCACTCTGCGCCCCCATCATAGCCGGGAAAAACTACTGTCTTCTCACCGACTCTAAATGGAAGGAACTGTCCATCGCTGTGGAAGGTATGGAATTGCTTCACTGCCCACGCATGGGCTTCAGGAGTGCGCTTGGTCAACATATCTTCGGTAAGGCGCTGGCGGGCGAACGGAGCTGGCACGGTGGGGAGCACTTGCTCCGCAGCCGTCTTTTCTCCGGGCGTGGAACTTTCTGGATATTTGCGTGAGCGCAATGGAAACAGAGGCTGACCGTTGACGCGGTCGAAAAGAAACACATATCCACTCTTAGTGGTGAGAGCCACGGCGTCAATTTTTCGGCCGTTCTGGGTCACAGTCACCAGGTTCGGAGGCGAAGGGAAATCACGGTCCCAGATATCGTGCTTCACTTCCTGGAAGTGCCAAATGCGTTCTCCGGTATTTGCATTTAAAGCGATCAGGCAATCCGCGAAAAGGTCATCGCCGAGACGATCTCCGCCGTAAAAATCCGCAGCTGCGGATCCTGTCGGAACATACACGATGCCCCGTTGCTCATCCAGCGCCATACCCGTCCAGTTATTCGCGCCGCCGCTGTGCGTCCAGCCATCCTTCGGCCAGGTTTCGTAACCAAATTCTCCCGGATGCGGGATGGTATGGAAAGACCAGCGCAACTTGCCCGTTCTAACGTCGTAGGCGCGAATGTCACCGGGAGGCGCAGGGAGTACTTCCGGCTCGCGGTCGCCAAAAATGATCAAATCTTTATAGACAATACCCGGAGTAGTGGAGACGACGGATTGCAGGGCAAAATCGCGGCCTAAATCTTTGCGAAGATCAATGCGCCCATTTTCGCCGAAGCCGGGAATCGGCTTCCCCGTGCTCGCGTTCAACGCGTAAACAAAATTCGTGATCCCGGCGAAGATGCGTTTATCGTTGCCATCGGCCCAATAAGAAAGTCCGCGGTTAGGCTGGCCGCCCTGCGAACCAGAATCAAACTTCCACAATTCTTTTCCGGTCGCTGCATCGAGGGCAAATATTTTCTGCAGAGGACTGATTCCGTAAAGCGCACCATCCACGATGATTGGGCTGCTCTCAAGCCCGCCTTTTTCGCCGGTGTCATACGTCCAAGCGACTTGAAGGTCTTTCACGTTTTCACGATTGATTTCCGCGAGCGGAGAATAACGTATATCGCGAGGGCCACCGCCATAAGCGGGCCAATCCCGCTCATTTACTGGTGGATTCGCACTCTGGCCGTCGGCGTTTGGGACGCAAATCGCGAACAGCAAGAAAGCCATCATCAGTGCCGCGTATTTCATTCGGGTCCTTGGTTCCTCAAGAATCGTGCCACGGGAGGGTATCACAAGCGGTATGTAACGAGCCCTGCGAGTCCAAAACTTCGCAACTAGAATGCGCCTCGGCGAGTGATTGCGAAATCGCAAACGTGCCCATGGCATAAATCAAGGTATGGATTGGCAAAATGCGTATTAGTTGTGAACGATCAAGCGGTCGAAGATGCGGATAGCTTAGCGCGCGCCTTTGCGCTTCTCCTTCGGCCACTTAGCGATCACCACCGTAGAGATCCCACCCCGCGGACGAAAGTCGCCCTTGACCTCTGCCCAAACAGGCTTTGCCCAGCGCACTACGTCTTCGAGTACGCGGTTCACAATGTTCTCCTGGAAAATCCCTAAGTTGCGGTAGGACTGCAAGTATTCTTTTAACGACTTCAGTTCAAGACAATCTTTATTGGGAACGTAGCGAATCGTGATCACGCCAAAATCCGGCAAGCCCGTCTTCGGACAAACGGAAGTAAACTCCGGGTCATCAATCACAATTTCATAACCGGGAAATTGATTTGGCCAGGTCTCAATCTCCGGAAAGCTGGCGTCAAGTCCCGCCTTGGCATGATCGGGTGTGTAGCGCGGCTGCTTGG
>JANWKU010000092.1 GCA_025451215.1 Terriglobales bacterium | reverse complement strand
TAATGCAGGATCGCGTGAATGCGTGTAGGTCTATGCTTCGTCAAATCCTTCTAGGCGGCTCTCTCGTTTTTTGCGGTTTACAGGCGGTGGCCCTGCCCGTCCATGTAGCGTTTGAATGGCCTGCCGGTAAGCCCACACCCGAACTTGCGCACATCCACATCCAGGCAATTCAAATGGCAACGGCCGATTCGACCAATAGCGCCGTGCCGGTCGAAGCTGAAGCCGCGCCGAACGGAGAGGTTCTGGATCTTGGCGAAGGCGTATGGCAGGTGCAAGCTTCCGCGCCCGGATATTGGAGCCAAGAAACGGAAGTCGCAGTCGCACGCCAATCGCCTGAAGTGCAGCTCTCTCTGTGGCCGGCGGCATCTCTGCATGGCGAGATTGTGACAGCGGGCGGCGAACCACTTCCTCACGCGCTCGAAATTCAACTTACCGCGAGCCAAACTTCTGGCGATAAGACGCCCTCCCCGCAGTTTCGCATGCCTAAGCCGAGCCCATCACGCGCAGTACTTCTCTGCCCGATTGAGAACGGAACCTGGAGCTGCCTGGCGCCGGCCGGCATGTTTGACATCCGGCTGGATGCTTCAGGCTACGCTCCGCGCTACGAGTGGGGAATGAGTTTGAAGGCCGCAGTAAGTACCCAAGACAGCACCGATCTTGGCCGAACAGTACTGCGCCAAGCTGCATCGGTCTTCGGACGTGCAGTTCTAAGAGATGGTTCCGACCTGCCCGCTCCCTGTCGCGCGATCCTGCGACCGGATTTGGAGCGGCGCGGCCCGGGCGAATCCGACCCGGAAAACGCGTCTGCCAGCGAGCCTGGCTTCTCCGTGCCTCTAACCAAAGCTGGCTACTTTCAGGTCGTCGGCGTGCTGCCAGGTAAGCACGCGCTGGAGGTGGTGTGCTCCACGGCGAGCGGCTTCCGAGACCTTCGTGTGCAAGCAGACGGTGAAACTCGAATGGATCCTCCATTGCGGCTTGAAGAGTTGACGATCAACGTCGCTGTCACGCCAAAGGTTGATCCGGCGGGTCAGCCGTGGCAGCTTACCGTGGACTCGACAGCACCGCGTTACCGGCGGGTCGCGAACAAGGCACCGGCTTCAGTCGAAGGACGCTGGGAGCGTCGCGGCCTGATGACCGGCAGCTATCGTGTTACCGTCAACAGCGCCGACGGCACGCGGTGGCTGCAACGGGATTTCGATCTGCGTACAGGCAGCGCTCCGCTCTCGTTGTTGTTGCACCTCGCGTCTGTGCAGGTGGCCGGCCGTGTGCTGCTGAGTTCGCAGCCAGTGCGCGCCCGCCTGGTCTTCTTCAACAATGCGGGTGGAGCGTTGGCGATTCTCAAGAGCGACGATAGCGGTCGCTTCCAGGGGCTATTGCCTGTCACGCCAAACATCCGCGAAACCAGCAGCTGGACCGTGGAGGCGCACGTGGCGCACCCGGCCGTCACACAGAGCCTGCTGGGCATAAACATACCCGTTGGCGGCGAGGCGACGAAATGGCTGGACCTGGAACTGCCGACAATTGCGGTGCGCGGCAGCGTGGTTTCAGCGGATGGCCAGGCGCAACGCGGCATCGAAGTCTCCTTCGAGGATACCAGCGGCATACGAACGACCACGTCAACTGACGACGCGGGCAACTTCGAAGTGCCCGATCTGCGACCAGGCAAATACAACGCGATGGCCGATTCGCCGGAAGGCTCTTCCGATCGCACACCGTTCGAGGTGACGGAGGGCAGCGAGAGCGATCTGAAACTGGTGCTTAACCCTTCCATGCGCGTTCCCTTGTACGTCGTCTCCAGCGACGGCCCCGTGGCAAACGCGGCGGTGCAGGTCTGGATAAAGCCGGGAGTGCCGCGAGCATTCGCGCGCAGCGACCAGAACGGACGCTTCGAAGTGGAATTGCCGCCTGGAACCGCAGAAGTTGGGCTGACCGTCGGTGCGCCGGGATATGCCCTCAAGCTGACCCGGATGAAAGTCCCGAGTGACGATGACGAATCGCCTGATAGCGCGAATACCATTACCCTCGACGACTCCGGCGGTAAGCTGAAACTCAATTTACAAGCACCCGGAGGCACTCACGATAATCCCGGCACACCGTATCTTGTGCACGATGGCGCGATCCAAGACGCCCGCACAATCGCTGGCTGGGGCACCGACCAAGGCGGAGGCAACGGAGATGGGCCTGCGATGGTCGGAGCGATCGAGCCGGGAAAGTATGCGCTCTGCCTGGTTGCGGATTCGGCGCAACTGGCGGCACTCTGGTCAGGCCCACTGCCGTCCGACCACTGTAGCGCGGGCAAGGTTGAGCAGGGCGAGACGCTGACCCTCTCGTCACGTTGACCAAAGCGGCGTTCGGATTCGCCCGCAGCATTCGCTCGCAGCATTGGCTCGCACCTTCCGATTTTGAATCCGTTTAGTGATGCCCATTCATGTGCGTGGGCTGATTGCGCGGCGATGGGCAAGTGGAACATGCGATTACCCCCTCCCCCTATTTTGATCCAATGAATCTTGGGGAATCATGGGGATAGACAAAGGCAGTAATGCAAATCTATTCGATTGAGATGCTTGCGGGTAAAATATTGCTGGCCAGATAGTTACAGTCATTTCATGAACCTCTTAATGAAAGAGACTTAATGACTGTTATGACGTAAACGGATGGCGAGAGTCAACGCACGAATGGACGTGGTGTAGGTTTTGAAACTGATATAGCGTATCCCCGGTTAGTGTCAAAAGCCGGGACGCGAATCCTTCGACAAGCTCAGGGGCAGGCTCACTGGTGCGATTGCCGCTAAGCGTAGACTGAAACAACAAAGAGCATGCCCACACTGCCCGATCTCGACATTGCGACCCGCGTGAACCATTCCCCGCACGTTGTGATCCTTGGAGCCGGAAGCAGCAAAGCGGCCTTTCCTCGTGGCGATCCAAACGGGCGGGTAGTGCCTGTCATGCAGCAATTGATCGAATGCCTCGATTTGACCGTTTCTCTAAAAAGCGCAGGCTTCATCGATCCTACAAATTTCGAAGCGATCTACGATGAACTGGCTACCACAGGCTGCAACCCAACCCTCGTCAATGAGATTGAAGTGCGAGTACAAAAGTACTTCGAGTCCATGGTGCTGCCAGCCGAATCCACGCTGTATGATCGCCTTATCCTGTCAATGAGGGAGACCGATCTGATCGCAACATTCAATTGGGACCCGTTCTTGCCCTTGGCTTATGCTCGAAACGCCCATATCCAACGGCTCGGTAGTGGGTCAGTTTCAAACTGACCCACTACCAACGGCTCCCACAGCTTGCTTTCCTGCATGGCAATGTCGAGATCGCATTTTGTTTGAAGGATCGTGTGACGGGATTTCGATGGCAACAATGCCAAAAATGTGGTGAATCGCTGCAGCCGACCAAACTTCTATACCCAGTTAAGCACAAGGACTACAACACAGACCCATTCATTGCAAATGAATGGAAGCGTCTCAAGTGGTTCCTTGATCGGGCTTACATGCTGACGGTATTTGGTTATGGTGCCCCATCCACCGACATTGAGGCTGTGGATTTGATGACCAGTGCCTGGAAGAATAATCCTCGGTTTGAGCTCGGCCAGGTAAATATTGTGGACATCAGGCCCCAGAAGCAACTGGAGAAAACGTGGGAGCCGTTCTTCTGCCGGAACCACTATGGCACACTCAAAAACTTTCGTGGTACTTGGTTATTCCGGTACCCTCGTCGCAGCTGCGAGGCTCTTGCTTTTGCAACATTGCAAATGGAACCGTGGAAAACTAATCGTCTCCCCAAATTCAAGTCTTTGGCTAAGCTCCACAAATGGATCGAGCCTTTGATTGCTGAGGAAAACGGCGGCCAGTTCACCGGCAACCCTTGTCCGATCGCATAAAACTGCTCGTGTGCTAGAAGCTCAGTAGACTCTGGGATGCCCACTCGAGCTTTTCTGCATTTTGCCGTCAACTTGATTTCAACTTTGTGAACGGTTGCGCCCGATGGGCGCGGGTTTCGCATTGTGCAGCTTACCCGGCACTGCCGTGCCGGGCTATCGTATGCCGCTCCTGCGGAGCTGGATTCGTCGTATCCCGGGCGTTCCAGCCGTTCGTTTGAGACGAGTGCCAAACAAAACACAAGGTCTCTCCACTTCACGAATCATCGCTTTGCGATGATTCGTTCCGGTCGAGATGACAGAGTTAAGGAACACGCGATGATCCGTTCCGGTCGGGATGACAGAGTTGAGGAGATATGAACATCCCCTCAAGCCAAAATTGGACCCTTCGGCTTCGCTCAGGGCAGGCTTTGAATGGGCCACCGGCAAGAGTTATTTTTTTGGCATACAGAAACAGAGATTGTTTCCATCTGGATCGGTCACGGCAAATTCGCGCAATCCCCAAGTCTGATCGACTGGTGCGGTGTGAATTGGAGACTCAGGACGCTCTGTGGTATTCAGACCGCGTGCGCGAAAGGTCACGTAACGCTCGTCAACGTCGTCGACGAACACACGGTTGACGGAGCCGAAGACACCGTCTCCTGCATGTTGTGAGAGCTGTAGTTCAGCTCCGTCCCGAACCAGGTCAATGACCCCGTTGGCCATCTCACGGTCTTCGTATCCCGGCCACTTACGCTCGAAGTCGAGAACTTCGGTGTAGAAATGTAATGATCGTTGCAAATTGCTGGATTTAATAACAGGGACAATTTTCATAACATTCACCGGACAGTAGTTCACAGAATACTCCCGTGCGACGGCTAGCAAACCGGTGGACTAGCAGATTACCCGGCACTGCCGTGGCGGGCTATCGTATGCCGCTCCTGCGGAGCTGGATTCGTTCATACCCCAGGCGTTCCCGCCGTCTGGATTCGTCATACCCCAGGCGTTCCAACCGTTCGTTTGATACGGGTGATCCAGTAAAACACAAGGTCTCTCCACTTCACAGATCATCGCTTTGCGATGATCTGTTCCGGTCGAGATGACAGAATTGAGTTGGGAGGAAAGAGTTGGGATGAAGCCGGGGATGACAGAGTTGAGGAGATATGAACATCCCACTCAAGCCAGAATGGGGCCATTCGGCTCCGCTCAGGGCATGCTTTTGAATGGGCCACCAGTTTGTTAGTTATTCAAAACCAAGGGCGCGAACCTGGGACCACAGGCTTGGGGCATAGATAAACCCAGGTCTGCGCGGTGGCAGAACCTGGGTTGCTCTCGCGAGTCATTCCGATGATCGAAGGGCTATCTGAAACGATCTGGAACGATCACTCCGAATGTACCTGCCAAGTTGTTCGCTGGGCCGGCAGTAAAGTACAAGGCATTGGTTGCGCCATTGCTTGTGGTACCGCCGCCGAAACCAATCGCCCAAAGTTGATCGATGACGATCGGCCGACCAAATTCGTCGCGTAAGTCGCCAACAAAATGCCCCTTCGCGTCATAGGCAACAATAGTTCCATGATCGTTATTGTTTGAGATCAGCAGTGCGTTGCTCAATCGCCCGAAGTTCGGCGGAGCTACGGCGAATCCCCACGGTTGGTTCAAATGTCTGTCTTGCGTGAACTTTCCAATCAGAGTCCCGTCTTCTTTGTACATATCAATGTAACCGGCAGCGCTCCCATTTGTGGGCGCCCATGCGACGAAGACGACGCCGTTGATGTCCTGAATGCCGAATGCCGACATCCCGCTCGGCACATTGGGGTCAGCCGCAAAAACGCCCTTCCATGTGAAAGTGCCGTCGTAGATATCAATTTTGTTGTTTGCGTTATCAACCGCGAACAGCGAATTTCCCGAGGGATGGCTGGTAATGGCAAGCGCGGTGTAGGACGCGCCATCGGCGGAATTATCGGCCACTATGATTGAAGTCTTGGGATTTGCCCCAAATGACCACGCGCTGATCGTGCCATCCAGCGTGTCGAAAATGAAAACTGCGGGCGCACCCTGGATTGGGAATTCCTTCGATCCGTTCCAAACCAACCCAGTTGGCTGGCCGACAAATAGTTTCGCGGCTGGCGGGACTGCAACTACGAGCGACTGCTTGGTTCCCGTCCCGTCGTAAAGTGTAGACCATCCCGAACCTTGATCCGCTACCCACCAGGGACTTCCGGCTGACCGGGTGAGACCCCAGCCATTTACGAGCAATGGATCATCATTCTTTGCACCTCTCGTTTGGTTCGAGTCTAGATTTTTAAGTTTGTACTGCGCCGAGGCCGTGCTTGAAAGAATTGTCAGTACAAATACGGCCACGAAAGAGAGAACGAGACTTTTGCGCAACATTACTTCCTCCTGGGAGATGGGAAGAGGCTAGGACCCGGAAGAGATAGCTGCCCTGCGACTTACCAGATCGATCAGAATGTTACTGCTCGGGGTTGAGCGCGAGTGTCGCTTTTTTGTAAAGCCTCTGTCATTAGAAAGTCACCAGGCGTGGAAAAGATTAGGAGCCGATCCGAGGAAAACTGCGCGGCCCGCCGCGGGGTCACAAACAAAAAAAGGCGACCGCTATTGCGGTCGCCCATTTCGCAGTACTCAATATCTAGACTGCTTTGACGTTCTCAGCTTGCCAGCCCTTGGGTCCCTTGGTTACGTCGAACTGCACTGTCTGGCCTTCTTGCAGGCTCTTGAAACCGCCAGCCTGAATCGCTGAAAAATGCACGAAAACGTCTTCGCCGGACTGACGGCTGATAAAGCCGAAGCCTTTGGCATCATTAAACCACTTCACTGTTCCTGTTTCCATATAGGTCTTGTTGTTCCTTTTTGTTATTTGACGCTGGAGGGAGCCGGAAAAACGCAGGTGACAAGCTGATAAGGCGAGACCCGCAATGACCGATTCGGTCTAACGTTACAGAGCTAATGGTACGCCACATCCGGACGGGTGGCAAGCTGTCCTTTTCGTGCGGCTTCATCCGAAGTTTGACCCGGTAGGTTCACCCGCATATGATCCAATCGGTCTCCAAGCTATCCGCGAATTTCCCAGAAAATGTGCAGGAGCAAAACATGAACCGATTGCTGGTGTTGTTGCTGGCGGCGTTGGCGCTGATGCTGGTCCCTTTCTCCGCCTTGGCTGACGACTTGCCGGCCGGGTATATAACTTTGCAAGTTTGCAACAAAAGCAGGGTCAACATTAAAGGGGTTGAAGTTAACAATCCTACGAAGGGCAATCGTTGGCAAATTTTTGGATGGATTGACATCCCGGCAAACGATTGCGCGTACTTTGTAGCGCAACGAGGCATTGATCCGGGCGGGAATGGTGACCCCACATACCTTGGGTTTGCGTATATAGATTCAACAGGGGCGTGGGGAGCGGCCAGCGCCGATGTTCCCGCCTATGGCACTGACACATCGGGAAATCCATCTTTTTCAAAGTCGGAGCTTCATGTCTGCGTGAGCAGAGCTGACGACACATTCTATTCGACCAACGACGATCCGCCCGGTGAACATTGTTCGACCACGTCCCTGAACAAAAATCCGAGCGAAAAACTTGTGCCGTTTGCGATGGCCCTTTATTTTCGTCCGGTAGCCTCGAAGTGCAATTTCTTCGGATCCTGTTCAGGCGGGGAATATTACCTCGACATCACAGTTCCGGACCAAGGCAGGCAACTCCGCGTGGTGCGAGGACTTTCGCCCGAAGAGCAAGGCATGCAGGTTCTCGGCAACTTCCTAAAAGCGGTGATAAACGCCGCGGACGCGCAGAATAAACAACGTGCGGAAGCCGCAGCCGCTGCGGCCACTGAACGCCAACGGCAAGCGCAGGCTAACTCGCCGGAAGGGCGATTGCAGCACGCGCGGGACCAGCAGGCGGCGAGAGAGCAGCGAGACAAACAGATACTGGCCGCGGACGCTGCGGGCAACCCCAACGTCAAGATTCAAGCGCAGATGATCCGGCGCGAACAGGAGGACAATCGCCAGCGATGGGCCGGAGGGCCCCAGTCGCCAGCAGCGTACGATCTCCAATGGATGGGGAAGAACGTCGCCATCGTTGGCACTGTGTCGCGGGTGGAAGTGGACCCCAACGGTTCGCCGCAGTGGTTGACTATATACTTCAAGGAGTCGCCCGATTCTACTTTCGTCGTGTGCTCTCCTTATCCCGACATGTTCCAGGAGAGAGTCGGCCTGAATCTCTCCGTGCTGGTCGGCAAAACGCTGGAGGCCGCGGGGCAGGTGGAATCGCCTTACTGCGGAGGCAAAGCTCCCAAGGGTAGCATTCGGGTGGTTGAATCCACGCAGTGGAAGATTCATTGATGGAGGCAGCCGAAGCTTGGACAGCCCCACGCCGCTTGTTGGGATGTTAGTATTGCGCGCATGTCACTCGACCTTTTGCAAATTTTCGAACAATACGCTGACGCATGGAATCGGCATGACGCTGCGGCAGTCGTCGCGGCTTTCGCTGATGAAGGTACCTATAGTGATCCCATGACCCCGGGTCCGCTTACAGGAAAAGATATCGGCGTTTACGCGGAGTCCCTTTGGGCGACTTTTCCGGATCTTTCGTTCGAAACGGTGAGCGCGATGGAAAACGGGGATGGCCTGCTTTCAGTCGAGTGGAGAATGCGGGGAACAAATACCGGGCCGCTAAATGGACTTCCTCCGACCGGGAAATCCATCGCGCAGAATGGCGCGGATTTTGTCAGGATAAAAAACGGAAAGATATGCAGTGTGCAAGGCTACTTTGATCCGGGCGTTGTGCCGCGCTTACTGGGACTTGACGTGATCGTGCAACCGAAGACGATTGGCCCATGGGAATTCGGGGTAAGCGCTCGGGTCAGCAGCGGAAGCAAGGAACTGCCGGGCGCATTCAGCATCACATTCTTTGACGCGCGAAGTGAAGAAGAGAAGAAAGCAATTCGCGAGAGCAGCAGGCAAATTGCGGAAGAAATGCTCTCGATTCCCGATTTCATCAGCCTGGTGACCGCAACGGTGGGAAGCCGCATGATGACCATCACAGCGTGGAAAACTCCGGAGTCCTCGGCGCCGCTGATGAAGACCGGCGAGCATCGTGAGGCCGTGGCGCGTTATTTTCGCTCCGAGATGGGAGGATCTGGTGGTATGACGGGAACATGGATTCCGGGCCGCCTAAATCCCCGACGAGTGCGGTGCAACGCTTGTTCCAAGATGGCGGCGAGCACTGCCTCTGGAGACAAATGCTCCTGCGGCGCAACGCTTCCCGATCCGCTGGCCTATTGGTAGAAGTTGCGTTTTATCGGACTGGGCCAAATCGGCATTCACGTTCACTTCGGCTCTGTAATAACAAGCACGTAGTTCTCCATCAGGTTCTTGGTAACCGTCTGCACCTGCCCCGAAGGCCACTGCACTTCTACGCTGTCGATTTTCTCGCTGTCTCCCAAGCCGAAATACAGCGGCAGGTCGCTCTGTGACAAGTAACCCGACTTTCCGTCGTTATATTTTACGTACGTGTGGCCGCCCGCTGTGACGCGCACGGTAGCGCCCAAGCCTTCCCGGTTGGACTTGCTTCCGGTTAACAATACCTTCAGCCAATGAATCTTTTTCTGCTGTGCAAGATTGCTCATTAAAACCTGCGGCGCGGAATTAAAGTCGTTGGTCACGATGTCCAGCGCGCCGTCATTGTCTAGGTCAAAAATCACCGAAGAGCGGCTGGACTTGGGTGCCATAATCATGATCTTGTCCTTGTGACCCTCACAGATTTTTCCGCCTAGGGACTCAGCGACGGCTTGGCTGCAATCCATACCAAACCACGGTGTGTATGGCACGCGGCGAGGTTCAATACCCAACAGGAACTCTGAATCGAGAAACTTCTCGCCACGATTGTTCAGCAGCATGGAATTAATGGCGTACCGGAAGGGAAAGTTCATTCCGCCGGTAACGAATATATCGTCCCAGCCATCGGCATTCACGTCGCCGACGCTAACTCCCCAGGGCCAGTAGGTCTCCACGCCAATTTTGTCGGAAATCTCCTCGAATTTTCCATCACCGAGATTGTGAAAAAATGCGTTTCCAAAAATGTAATTGCTGGCAGGCCCGCCCAGCGTACTCTCTGGAGACGCCTTCGACATCGGCACCTTCTCCTTCTCGCGCTGTGGTGGGACGCTTCCTTCCATCATGTCCGAGTGCATGTCGGTGATGTAGAGATCCATGCGGCCATCATTGTCATAATCGAAAAACTTGATGCCCATTGCTCCCCAAGGAGTCTTAGGGAAGTAGGTGGCGGTCTTGTCCACAAATTTCTTGCCGCCTTCATTTTCGAAGTAGTGGTTCGCTCCCTGCATGTTCAGGAAATAAATGTCGGGCCAGCCGTCTCCGTTCAAATCCGCAACATCCGCGTCTCCGCCCCAGATCCTGGGATTTAGTCCCACATCCGCGGTTACGTCCTTAAAGTGGTAATTTCCCAGGTTTTTATAGAGTACCGGGGCCTCGAATCGCTCCGGATGCAGATGTCCGAAGAAAGCGTCTTTCAAGCCGACATACTCGCCTGCCGGTCCCTTCTCGTCGGTGGTGTAAACGCCGACATTGCAAACCAGCAAATCCAATAAGCCATCGCGATCGTAATCAAAGAACAGAGCGCCGGATGAATGTTTTCCCGAGCCGAGCCCGGATTCCGCGGTGACATCGGTGAAGTGATCGTTGCCGTCGTTACGGAATAACACGTTGCCTTCGTCCACGGTAGTCACGAACAGGTCTGGCCGGCCGGAGTTGTTGACATCGGCAAATGAAGCTCCAACGCTGATCCGGTCCTTGAGTCCCACACCAGCTTCATCGGTAATGTTCTTGAATTTTCCGTTGCCCAGGTTTTTCCATAGCTCGTTACCACCAACTTGATTCACGAAATAAATGTCATAGAGCCCGTCACCGTCAATGTCGGCAACTGCGATGCCGGTACCGTGATCGTAATGCACGGCGCGGTATTCATAGCTTGCCTCGGGTACCACATGATGGACGAATGTAATTCCGCTTTCTTTCAGCTTGTCGGTGAATTGAAAATTGTAAAAAACCTTGAACTGCTGAATTGTTTCGCGTTGCGCTTTACTTCGGGCTTCCATCGTGTCCAGCGCCACATCCGTTTTCGGATACCGCACTTTCGGCATGTTTGATTCGTCCGCGGTCTGCGCGCTTGCAAATAATCCTGTAAACCCCAAACAGACCAAACTTATTGCCCACACGCTTACCCGCACAACTCTGTTCATGAATCTCCTAAAACACGCGCCACTGAATTCTACGGATCGCGCAAATCGCAAGGCTTTCTATAACGCGACTTGTGAGTTCTCCGAACTTTGCCAGCCATTGTAATACAGCAAACTCACGGAAAGCGGAGGGGACAGCCCGGTCATCTTCGGTTTCAGGTAACCGCCTGCTATGGATTATTCATTTTACTGGGAAAAGCAAGACGCCAGTTCCCTTCATTTTCCCGGCGGCGCGGATGCAATCAATTTTTGTAAATCAACCGCAAGGGCGGCGGAGGCCGATGCTAGATCTTTTTGCACCGCAGCAAGCGCGGCGGAGACCGATGCTGGTTTTTTTGGCACCGCGCTCAGGGAGCCTCCAATGACCACTTCGTGACTAATTGACCAGAGAGCGATATTAGAGTGCGGATCGATGACGGTTAGCTCAACACCTCCCTTGATCGTGCGCAGTTGGAAAACAAGATCTGCCTCTTCTGGAGTAGAGACTAAATGATAGCGTCCGCTGTTTTTGACTGCGGCATAGAAAGCATTGTAGTAAGGCTGCTCTGTGACCGACATGAACATGTCGTCTTCGCCGGTTAAATTCGCAATGAAGACATTTTTACCATTGATCATCTGCACCGGAATCGGAGCAGCGGGAATGGGGGCGGCAGAATTTGATTGCGAGAACGCGCCGACCGAAGTGATGGAGAGAACCAGAATTGTTATCGCACTATAGTGACCGAACGATCGCAACATGATGAATATTCCTCCTTAAATAGCCTAATGAAGACTAACCCGGAAGTTCTTTGGGTGATGCCTTATCCTTCAACAATATTTTCAAGAAATATCAAGATTCACACCATCGCAAAACCGTACCCGCCATTTTTCTACTTTTTTGTGAAACGAAATCATGTTTCAGATCACTACTGGAGCAGGAAATCAGGCGCATGAAGTCCAAATTCATTGCGCCCAGCAAAAGGGGAAATATGCCGCATGAAAAGGAAATTCTGAACAAGTCTTCTATGGCTGGTGGGCAAGTCATTTCGGAAGATGTGGTTTTGGTCTCGCCGCCTCATCCCTTCTTCATACACGAGCCCCGGACGGAGTGTAGGGAGGTGGGAATACACGATTTAATCGCTCGCGCCGACGAGTTCGTGACGATGTCGTCGGAGGGGATGGCGAATGTCGCGAAGGGCATCCACAAAGCCATGAGTCCGACGGAAGTAGAGTGGGTTGAGCAAATGGTAGCCATTCACAACCTAAAGCTTCACAAGCGCCCTCCATTTGGCAAAGTGCCGCGACGACCATTGGACCCATCATCTACCGGATCGACAACGTCCGACACGGGTTCAAGTTCACAGGCGCTGGATCCAGCTCCGTCACCCTGCGTCCCGCATGTCAATGTTTCGTTTTACTGGTGGGGATTCAGGATTTACATGGACCATTGTTTCTGCAAGCTGGTAACCAGTTTTGGAACCCCGATTGCCGGCGCGGGGACGGTCATTGCGGGCATACTCGCAGCCGCTGGAGTGGGCGGGCCGTGGATTGCTTTAGCTGCGGGATTGATTCTGCTGATGGCAGCTTGGATCGCTTGGGCAGATGGATACTGCACGCCGAATTCAGGGGCTAATTACAACCAGAGTTGGACGGTTCAGGGGTGGATAACTACCGTTTGCTAACAAACACAAGGAGCTGTCAATTTGCCTGCGATTGCTCCTTGGAGATTTGATCATGCAGACAAAGTGAGGCTGAGCATGTGTAATATCAATTCGATCAGTGGTTTCATTCTGCTGGCAGAGATATTTCTTATCGGCGCAATCGCGAGCCTCTCCAGCGCAACTCACAACCTGACCACTTTTCTTGGGGGCTCTACGAGCTTTCTGCTCGCAGCAATCACCTCAATGGCAGCGGCAATTGCCGTTTTGGCAACTGCCAACAGCATGGCTGCGGGATGTTCCAGCGCTTGTCCTTCGCAAGCGACCTCGCTCAGGGCAAGCATTGCTGCGCTGATCGCAGCTCTTGGAACGCAAATCGTCGCGGTTGGGTTGGCGATTGCATTTCCGCCATCCTTTTTACTCATGGGAGGCACGATTGTTGCAGCATTGCTGGCACAGATGGCTGCGATGGCAATCCTGTCGTCGTCGCTAACAAAATTGGCTACATGCATTTCTCGGGGTGGTTCAGTGCTGGCGACTGTCGCGGCAGCAGGTGGCGTGGTGGTCAGTATTTTTAGCCTCGCGCCAGTGATCCTTACAATTTTCGACCCGTTTCATCCAAAGGGTTAAATCGAAGTGTCACGCCGCCTTTGGGGAGTCTCGGGAGCGGCGTATTCCCGCGCCACACGTCCCGCTTACGCGCAGAGGGGTAGCAGGCCTCATCAATGCATTCAGAGACCGTTACGCCCGCCCTGCGAATTCGCGGGTTTCCGTTGAAACCTTCACCTTCTCTCCTTCTTTGATAAAGAGTGGAACTCGGATCTCAAGGCCAGTTTCAAGTTTGGCGGATTTGGTCACGCTGCCGCTCGAGGTATCGCCTTTAATTCCCGGCTCGGTGTACGAGACATTCAGTTCGACAAACATGGGCAGATCCAATCCGATGGGATTTCCGTTGAATTTGCGAAGTTCGATGATTGCGCCTTCCACGAGGAAATTCAACGCATCGCCGATCATCTCGTCGCGTAGAGTCAGAGTTTCGTAGCTTTCCTGGTCCAGAAAATGAGAGCCGTCCCCGTCGCTGTAAAGATAGGAGGCCGGCACAGAGACCAGATCGGGCTCCTTGAATTTATCGCCCGCCTTGAATGACTTTTCGAAGACCGCGTTGGTGAGCAGGTTGCGCATCTTCAGGCGCACAAGCGTCTGGCCGCCGCGGGCGGTAGGCGTGCTCACCACGGCTTCCAGGCAAAGGAAGGGGGTGTTCTCAAATTCAAAGAATGTTTTGCGTTTCACCTCAATCGCATCCAGCAACGCGGCCATAAATCCTCACACAATTCCGTTTAATGATTGATGATAATGCAAGGAGACACTCTTTCACACTTCGAGTGCGGTGCGGGTTCGTTCCTGAGTTTAGAAACGCTGCTAAAGAGACACGTTAAACTAGAGCACGGATCGTTTTATGAACCATCAATCATGAATGAAGATCAAATATTTTCTCTCATCGGCGAGGAAGGTTTCACGCGACTCGTGGCAGCTTTTTATCGGCAGGTATACGACGACGACATTCTCGGCCCCATGTATCCGAAAGACGACCGCGAAGGTGCCGAGCAGCGGCTGCGCGATTTTCTGATCTATCGCTTTGGAGGGCCGCAGCGATACGTTGAACAGCGCGGCCATCCGCGACTGCGGGCGCGGCACATTCCCTTTCACATCAATCAAGCCGCACGGGACCGCTGGATGCAGCTTATGGGTAAGGCTCTAACGGACTCTGCCCTTCCAGCTGCAGCAGAACAATATTTGAGAACATTTCTTGAGCAGATGTCCACGTTTATGATTAATCAAGAGTAGAGCGCGGATTGGATAAGAAACGTCGCTCTGACATCGGCTGATCGCAGAGTGGTGTCCTGCTTTGCCCCTGATTTTTGTTGCCAAATTAAGCAGCGCTAAGGCGAATGCCAATGGGTCTGAGCAAGTCAGCCTTTTGAAATGCGCGCCCGGAGCTATACTTCCTGACTACACGATCCAACGGAGGGACGATGGGCAAGGGACGGCTTGAGGCGTTCAGCGACGGCGTGATCGCGATCATTATCACGATCATGGTTCTGGAAATGAAGGTGCCCCATGGCGGCAGGCTTGAAGATCTCCGGCAGCTGCTGCCCATATTTCTTAGTTACGTTTTAAGTTTTCTTTATGTCGGCCTTTACTGGAACAACCATCATCACATGCTGCACACGGTAAAGACGGTGACCGGGGGAGTGCTATGGGCCAATTTGTATCTGCTGTTCTGGTTGTCATTGTTCCCTTTTGTGACTGACTGGATGGGAGAGAACCATTTCGCCACGCTTCCTGCAATGCTGTATGGCATTGTTTTGTTCATGGCTGCGACCGCTTACTACGTGCTTCAATTAACGATCATCCGGTCACAGGGGCCGGATTCGCTTTTGAAAAAAGCAATCGGCAGGGATTGGAAAGGAAAAATCTCGCCGCTGTTATATCTGTCGGCAATCATTGTTACTGTATGGTCGCCATGGGTGGCCCAGATACTTTATGCGACGGTGGCGCTGATCTGGTTCGTACCAGACCGACGGATCGAACACGTTCTGCCCCGCGAAGCAGCGTAGAGAAACACGGCCCGCAATCTCCAGCGAAAGAGTTACAATCCACCGCATGGTTGCGAACAGTTCGAAGGACACAGCGGCAGAATCCGAACCTCTGCGATCGCTTGAATCAACCAAACCCGATCTGTTGACTCTCGCGGCCATCACGATTGTGGCCACAGCGATCACCAACTTTCTTCACGAAGGCCTCGGTCACGGAGGGATGTGCATTGCCACAGGTGGAAAGCCCCTGGCGCTCTCCACGGTGCACTTCGCGTGCAGCGCGGAACCTCGTTTGGTAGCGGCGGGTGGCACGCTTGCCAATCTGATATTTGGCGCAATCTTTTGGGTCGCGATGCGCACCGTCAAACGAGCTGCGCCCTGGCGCTACTTCTTTTGGCTCCTGATGACTTTTAATTTATTTGAGGCCGGCGGATATTTTCTGTTCTCCGGCATCGGCAACATCGGCGACTGGACGGCGGTGGTAACTGGCTGGCAGCCAGCTTGGGCGTGGCGGTTGGGCCTGGTGGGGCTGGGGACGGTCACCTATTTCATTTTATTTGTGCCGCTGTGCCTGCGCGAACTGCGTCCGTTCCTGGGAAAAGATGCGAAGATCCGTGTTCGCCGCGCCTGGCGGCTCACACTCGTGCCTTATTTCGTTTCCGGGATCCTCTCGACAGTGGCAGGCGCGTTTAATCCTGTGGGCCCGCTGCTGATTCTGATCTCCGCCGCGGCAGCGTCATTTGGCGGGCACTCCGGCCTGGCATGGATGCCGAATCTGCTTCATGGGCCGCGCGTCCCTAGCACTCAGTTGCAGATGCCGCAAATCAAACGCTCTTGGGGATGGGTGATCGCAGCAGTGATTCTGGCGATCCTGTTCATTGCGGGACTAGGGCCCGGTGTAAAATTTCATTCGGCATAGGAGTGTCACCAGGAATGTTGAAGACGTACAAGGCACCGGCGTGGCTTTGCTGAATCCTTGGACTTTGTAGAATCCGCCGGGAGAAAGTATCCAACTCTTCTAAACAAGCAAACGCCGATCCACATTGGAACCGGCGCTTACAAATCCTAATTCTGATTAGACTTTACTCTCCGGGAGCGACCTTGGCTGGGGCGCCGCCGAGGACTTCTACCTGATTGAAAACGGCGTTGGCTCCGATGTGCGCAGGGATGGGCGAGAGCATCTGCTCTTTGCGGTACACGAGATTGCTGGCATTGAAAGTCGCCAGCTCGAATCCGTGACCGTGCGTAATGGCATCGGTGGGGCAGGCTTCCACGCAATATCCGCAGAAGATGCAGCGGTTGTAGTCAATGTTGTAAACCTTGGCGTAGCGCTCGGCGCCGCTTACGCGCTTTTCGGCGGTGTTGTCGGCGGCCTCAATGTAAATGCAGTTGGAAGGGCAAGCCGCCGCGCATAGAAAGCAGGCCACGCACTTTTCCAGGCCATTTTCATCGCGCTGCAACACATGCACGCCACGGAAGCGCTCCTGAAACTTGGCCCCCCGCAGCGGCCCTTTTCCATCGGGATAGTTTTCCACCACCGTGGGCTGAAACATCTCCATGAAGGTGATGCTCATCCCCTTGGCAATCGCGGCAATGTTTTCTAGCACTGACATTTGTATCTAGTATAAACGATCACTTCAACATCTGCCGATCAGAATTGGAAATTGGCCGTCGGCTGGCGTAAATGGATTTGTGCTGGTGACTGGCGTAACAATCCCGCGAGTTCAAGCCTAAGCCGATGCGACCGTCGCATGCTAGCATCAGCCAGATTTACAATGGCGCCTTCTACCGTCAACGTTCTGTGCTTGCCTGGAGCCCTGCTGGCTTACTACCTGCTGGCCTGGTTGGCGGTCGGTCGCGATCCCAAGCTGCGAACAATCATGGCCCAGTATGCGCCGCCGGCCAACATTTCTCCTGCGGAAGCTCGATATGCGGTCACTGGAACCAGTGACTACAAAACGGTCGCTGCGGTACTGGCCCATCTGGCAGCGCACAATGTGATTTCGATTACTCCGGAAAATGACGGTTATCGCGTGACACGGCTGATGGATGAGCCGCTAACCGATTCCCTCCCCGAAGAGGCAGCGGCGTTTCGAGCCATGATGGAGATTGAGACTTTCCCTAACCCGGCGGACGGAAAGCATACGGAAAATCCCCAAAGCTTTCTGTTACGCCCCAGCCATAACGACAACAAAATTTCGCTGCTTGCGAGCGTCATCGCAGGCGCTCTGATGAAACGCGTGCAGGGCGTGTATTTTGATGGCAATCTGCGCTATTCGCTTCCGGCAACCGCTGCCTCGGTCGCGGCGGCTCTTATCATGGCGCTTCGTTTTCCCACGCGTGACGGGATCGCTTTCGAGACGATGTGGTTTTTACTCTGCGGTCTTCTGGTCAGCCTTATCGTGGCTGTCAGCTTCGCACCAGCCCTGAGGGACGCTATTCGCGGCCGGCTGCGCATTCGTCAGGCGGCGATTGCGATTGTGCCGTTGGCCTTGTTCGGGTGGGCGCTGGCCTTTGTGGACACAAAAATTGCTAAGGGCTCGAATCCCGTATTCGCGGTCGCATTGGTTGCCGTCGTCGTATTGAATGCGGCTTTCATCTCGCTTCTTCGCAGAATGACTCCGGTGGGGCGCCAGCGTCGTGAGCAACTGCTGGGCTTCCGTCAATTTCTGGAAACAGTGGAACTTGACCGTTTCAATCGTGTGAACGACCCACGATTGACTCCCGCTCTGCTCAATGATTACTTGGCATATGCCATCGCCCTGGATTTGAAGGAAGGCTGGGGCGACCACTTAAGCAGCGCGCTTTTTGGCGCAAGCACTACTTCTGGCGCGTAGTTCAGCTCCGCGGGGCCTTGCTGAATTCACTGGGCTTCTTTTCGGATGTGATCGTCTTTCCCGGCTTCGCTTCAGCTTTCTTCTCAATCTTCGTCCACGTATCTTTCAATGCTACCGTGCGATTGAATACCAACTTTTCCGCCGTCGAGTCGCGATCCACGCAGAAATATCCCAGGCGTTCAAACTGATAGCGTGCTTCGATAGGCGCGCCTTGCAAAGATGGCTCAAGCTTTGCCTTGCTCACTACCTCCAAAGAGTGCGGGTTCAGGTGTGCTGTGAACTCTTGGCCGTCTTCAGTTTTGTTGGGATCTTCGGTGGTGAAAAGATTTTCATAAAGGCGCACTTCGGTGTCGAGCGCATGCGCGGCCGAAACCCAATGGATGGTGGACTTCACCTTGCGCCCGTCGGGAGAGTTGCCTCCGCGGCTGGCGGGGTCGTAAGTGCAATGAACTTCGATGACTTCTCCGCGATCGTTTTTCACCACGTTGGTGCAGGTGACGAAATAGGCATAGCGCAGGCGCACTTCCCGCCCCGGCGAGAGGCGGTAGTACTGCTTCGGCGGATCTTCGCGGAAGTCATCTTGCTCAATGTAGAGCACACGAGAGAACGGGACTTTGCGCGTTCCGGCGCTGGCGTCTTCGGGGTTATTCACCGCGTCCATCATTTCCGACTGGCCTTCGGGATAATTATCAATCACGACCTTCAAGGGACGCAGCACGGCCATCACGCGCGGGGCGCGCTTGTTGAGGTCTTCGCGTACGAAGTGTTCAAGCATGCCCAACTCAATCGTGCCGTTGGTTTTGGAAAGCCCAATGGCCGAGCAGAAATTGCGGACCGCTTCCGGCGTGTAGCCGCGCCGCCGGATGCCTGCAATCGTCGGCATGCGCGGATCGTCCCAGCCGCGCACATGGCGCTCTTCGACCAATGTGAGCAGCTTGCGCTTGCTGAGCAGCGTGTAGGTAAGGTTCAGGCGGTCAAATTCAATTTGCTGCGGATGATAAATTCCCAGTTGCTCCACGAACCAGTTATAGAGCGGGCGATGGTCTTCAAATTCCAGCGTGCAGACGGAGTGAGTGATGCGCTCGATAGAGTCCGATTGTCCGTGGGCAAAGTCGTACATGGGATAAATGCACCACTTGTTGCCGGTGCGATGGTGCTCGGCGTGGACGATGCGATACATCACGGGATCACGCATGTTCAGGTTCGGCGAGGCCATATCAATTTTCGCCCGCAGTACCCGCGAGCCATCGGCAAACTCGCCCTTGCGCATCCGCTCAAACAATTCCAAATTTTCGTCCACCGGGCGGTTGCGGTAGGGACTTTCTTTTCCGGGCTCGGTCAGCGTTCCGCGGTAGTGGCGGATTTCGTGGGCGGTCAGATCATCCACGTAGGCCTTGCCTGCTTTAATCAGCTGCAACGCCCATTCGTAGAGCTGCCCAAAATAATCCGAAGCGTAAAAGATGCGGTCTTCCCAATCGAAGCCCAGCCAGCGGACGTTGTCCTTGATGGACTCGACGTATTCCGTCTCTTCCTTCGAGGGGTTCGTGTCATCAAAACGCAGATTCGTCTTGCCGCCGAACTCCTTGGCAAGGCCAAAATTCAGGCAGATGGATTTGGCATGGCCGAGATGAAGGTATCCATTGGGCTCGGGAGGAAAGCGGGTATGAACTCGGCCCTCATACTTCCCTGTTTTGAGGTCTTCGCGAACGATCTCGCGGATAAAATTCGAAGGCGCTGACGGCGTACCAGAGGTGTCCGGCCCCTTTTCTTCGTTGGGATCCACTGTGCTCATAGTTTATTGGAGATCAAAGACGGCAGATGCAAACAACTATCTTAATTGCGGGAAGCGATTGGGGCAATTTTAAGGGCGGTCTGGTGGTCCTGTAGCCGAACAAAACCTACCGCTCAAAACCATGTCATCCCGACGTTGAGCGAAGCGAAGACGGAGGGACCTTACGATGGCCAGCACGCTTCTCAGAGATCAACGGGAATATTATTCCCACTGGCAGCATAAGCGACGCGATCTGACGTAAGGTTCCTCGCAAATGCGGCTTCGGGATGACATGGCTTTCATCGGTTGCGATGGGGGTCTGGGATTGCGGTTTGTTCAAGGTGCAAACCCATGCGTTCAGCAAATTCGCCGCGGCGTTCAGCTAGAATGATTGCTGACGACAATATGAACGCATCGCAAGGCAGCAAGACATGGCTCGTGTGTGCCGTGGGAATCGCGCTCCTGCTTCCCACCGCGACCAGAAGACTTTTGGCCGATGTTGCCGGCGCTCAGCGGATTTTAAAAGCCGCTCCCGACAAAGTGGATTTTGGCACGGTTCCGGTGGGCACTCGCACGCAACCGCAAACCGTGACTCTGACTAATAGCGGAAATGCTCCGCTGCCCATCACCAGCATTCTTGTCTCCGGCATAGACTTTGCGCAGAGCAACAATTGTGACGAGAAGCTCGCGCCGGGCGCGCAATGCTCGATTCAGATTACCTTCCGGCCCGCGATCCTGGGGCCGAGACTCGGCACGGCGATCATTACGACGACCAACAACCCGGGTAGTCCAAACCTGCTGGTGCTAGACGGCGTGGGACAATAGAAGCCCGCTCAATTCCTGCCCACGCTTGGCCTGGTTCGCCGCACCCTTGCCAAAGTATGTTCCCATGCCCAAAGTAACTTGAGGCGGAATCGCCACCGTCCTACGATCAGCGTATGTCTTCCGCGCCAATTCTGCCGCAACCTTCAGGTAGCGCCCCATCGCAGGCCAAAAATTCGTGGTGGGTGCAGAAATCTCCGCTATTCATTTTTTTCGTGGCGCTGTTCGGCGTGAGCGTAGTGCTGGCGTGGGGGTTACAGTCAGTCGGGAAGAAAGTGATTGCGTCGTTCGCAAGCCAGGCCACGCTGCCTGAGAACCATTCAAGCGCCGCTTCCCGTTCGGCCGCCGATTTGCCTCAACAGGCGGAAGCGGAAGCCTTGCTGCAAAAAGTTGCCGCCGGCGATGACAACGCCGCCCAGCAAGTGCTGGATGAATCCGACAATTGGACGGGCAAAACGCAGCGGACCTCGAATGCCGATCAACTGCTTAACGTTTCACTGAACTCCAACAACATGCATGCCCGGCAAGCCTCCCTGCAAGCGGAGCTGGCCATGGACGGGATTGAGCGCAGCGAAGCTGGTTTGGACCGGCTTGAGCCCGCGCTGAAAGATGCGAGCCAGCGCCGGTGGGCGTTGTGGATGACGGGAGCAGTCGGCAATCGTGGCGTTGATCCCATGCGCGCGGCGATCATGATCTCTGCTTATTTGCAAAATCCGGATGTAAATACGCGCGTTGCGGCAGTGGATGCGCTTTCCTTGCTTGGCACCGACGCCACCATCCCTTTGGTGCTGGATCGTTTTTACAATGATGCTTCTCCTGCGGTGCAGGAGCGCGCCGCCTGCGGACTGGCGCAATCCGGCATGTACACGCACGAACAGCGCATGACAGCGGCTGCCCGCTTCGTCAGTTGGCTTGATAATCCTAAGCTTAGCGCGCAGCAGCATGCGTGGGCGCTGCAAGCCCTGCGCGACATTTCCGGCAAGAATTTAGGACTGGACTCCGCAGCGTGGCAAAACTGGCTGGACAGCCAACAACAAGCGAATTGAATTCATTGCGACACGCGTCGTTGGCTGAAAAAATTCTTCCAAGCCTATCGCTAGTAACTCTATCGTTTCAAAACCAATTGCTTGTGAATTTATCGCTCGCCGGGAAGGTCTTTTTCAAAAAGAACGCTGAAAAGTCTTTTGGCGGTGACGGGAATAACCAAAATGCAGCCTGCAAGGCCTACGATGAACATCGCGGTAAGAGTATAGCCAAGCGATTTTAGGAAAAGCTCAATCATTCCAGCCCCTTATGAGATGCACACATTATTGGGGAGGCGGAGGGAAAATACAAGGCGCGATTCCTGTTCCGGCCAGAGCTTGTCAAGCCCTTACGACGAGCGATTTCCCGCTAGCTTATTGAATTGATGGGAAATATAAAGCTCGGCGGCATGTCCCATTTTCCCTGTGCGATTTGCTAGGCTGGAAGTAGATGAGAGATATCGTTACGGTTAGCTGGCGGGTAAGAGCAAAAGAATATTCCTGGCGAGCACCACGAGTAACAAAACAAAATATGCTGTGTTCGTCCAATTCCAAATCTTTAACCAAGAATAGCTATCCATCCCTTGAACTGGCGCAGGTGCGGGCGCAGTTGAATCGGCAATGAATTCGTTAATACGTATTCTTCGTTGCTCGTCTATCGTCTGTCGCAAAGCGGACGCGACCAGAAGCCAGCCTCCAGTTGAGAGCACTAAAATCACAACGCCAGTGAAAAATAGCAGGTTTTGGCTGATGAATCCGGGACATTCTTTCTTGAGAAGAGGCCCGAGTGAGAGCAACATAGCGAAGAATATGCAACGAGGTAATTTTGGCAGAGAGCTTGCGGATTGCGGGCGATTACTGTAATAGCGAGCAGCAACTGTGCTACTTACTTCGCTTGCCGCAGGGTTATCGGCGGGATCGCCAAAGGCGGCACCTAGAACGACTCCTACGGCACCAAATATTAAAATTTCAACCCAACACAGAGGCTGCGATTGTGGGCCAAGCATGCGTTACGGATTGTATCGGCGAAATAAGCCGAAGAGAAATACTAGCTAAATTACTTACTCCACACCCAGTTCTTTCACCAGAGCTTTCCACTTGCTATCAACGAGCGCTTTGGTTTTCGCGTCCATCAGGATTTCATCCGGCCAGGGGCGGGTGAAGCCTTCGCTGGACCACTTGCGGGTGGCGTCAATGCCCATCTTTGAGCCGAAATTGGGTAGGCGCGAGGCGTGGTCTAGCGAATCCACGGGGCCGAGTGTGAACTGGATGTCGCGCTCCGGATCAATGTGGTTGAAGACCTTGAGGACGACTTCGCCGATGTCCTGCACGTTAACGTCTTCGTCCACGACGATCACGCATTTGGTAAACATCGCCTGCCCCAGCGACCAGATGGCGTTCATCACCTTGCGCGCCTGGCCTGGGTAGGACTTTTTGATGGAGACGATCATCAGGTTGTGAAAGACGCCTTCGATGGGAAGGTTCACATCCACAAGTTCCGGGATCGTGATCTTCATGAGCGGAAGGAATATTCGTTCGACGGCCTTGCCCATATATGCATCTTCCTGCGGAGGCTTGCCGACGATGGTCGTGGCGTAGATGGGATCTTTGCGGTGCGTGATGCAGGAGATGTGGAAGACGGGATACAAATCTTCGAGCGAGTAGAAACCGGTGTGGTCGCCGAAGGGGCCTTCGGTGCGGAGTTCGTCGAGATGCACGTGACCTTCGAGGACGATTTCCGCGTTGGCGGGAACTTCAAGGTCCACAGTTTCACACTTCACAAGTTCCACTGGCCTTTGGCGCAGGAAGCCAGCGATTAGATATTCCTCGACGTCGGGCGGCGCGGGAACGATGGCGGCGAACGTGAGGGCGGGGTCGGTGCCGATTACGACGGCGACTTCCATTTTTCCGGAAGGGCCGCCTTCCGCGGAGATGGAACCTCCTGAGGTTCTGGCCATGATGTCTACGGCGGCGCGGGAGAAATCCCCGCCCAAGCCGAGCTTGGACGGGGCACCCTCTGGATTCTTGCTAGCTGCTGATCGCAGGGCTTCGCGGTAGTGTTCGGCGCCAATTTTTTGACGCTGCCAGTGCATGCCGGTGGTGCGCTCGTCGAATACCTGCATGCGGTACATGCCGACGTTGCGCTTGCCCGTGTTGGGATCGCGGGTAACGACGCAGGGTAAGGTGATGAAGCGTCCAGCGTCTTTCGGCCAGCATTGCAGGATGGGAAATTCATTGAGCGAGAAATTGTCTTTGCGAATTACTTCCTTGCAGGGGCCCGTGCTGACTGTCTTTGGAAAAAACTTTCCCATCTCGGCGAGCATGGGCAGTATTTTTATTTTGTCGAGAAAGCCTTGCGGGGATTTCACGTCCATGAAAGCGCGGATGCGGTCAGCGATTTCGTCGAGGGAATCTACCTCGAGGGCCATCTTCATGCGGCGTTCGGAACCGAATTGGTTGATCAAGACTTGCGCTCCGCGATGGCCCTTGACGTTTTGAAAGAGGAGAGCGGAACCCCCACCCTGTCGCGAAGAACGCGACGAGGATGGGGCACCCGTGGCTCCATTGCCCTTGCTGACGCGGTCGGTGATTTCGGCTATCTCGAGGATGGGATCGGCTTCGGTCTTAATTCTCTTTAGTTCGCCGGCGCGGTCGAGGGCGGCGATCCAGTCGCGTAGGTCGTTATAGGCCAAGAAGTCTCCTTGCTATCAACGAAGTCGAAATAACTGAGTCGAAGATGGGCGGCAAACACAAGGTCCCTCGACTCCGCAGGCGATTCGCTCGCGAATCACCTGCTCCGCTCGGGATGACAGTTTTGGAAATGGAATCCATCATCGGAGCGGACTGCTGATTATAATGGCAGCCGATGAATGGATTTCCTAGATTTGATTTGACCGGGCAGGTGGCGCTGGTGACAGGAGCGGCGCGTGGCCTTGGCCATGCAATTTCGCTTGCCTTGGCGCATGCGGGAGCCAATATCGCGTTAGGGCTGCGTGACGTAAAAACGGATGGCGAACTGGCGCGCGAAATCGAAGGCATGGGCCGCAAGGTGCTCCCGTTGCAGATGGATATTGGCAGGATGGAACAGATTTCCCGCGCCGTGGATGAAACCGTGGCCAGGTTTGGGCGGTTGGACATTTTAGTGAACAACGCCGGCATTGCGCCGGGGAATCCGGCGGAGAGCGTGCGTGAGGAAGACTTTGACGCCACTCTCAACGTGAATTTGAAGGGAACGTTTTTTGCGTGCCAAGCGGCAGGACGAGTGATGATCCGGCAAAAGTGCGGCAGGATTATCAACATGAGTTCGCAGGCTGGTTTTGCCGCGCTTCCAGGCGAGAGCGTGTATTGCATGACCAAGGCGGGGATTGCGCATTTGACCAAATGTTTGGCAGTGGAGTGGGGCAAGTACGGAATCACGGTGAATGCGGTTGCGCCGACATTTATTCATACGCCGGGGACGGAACCGTTTTTATCGAACGCCGACAATCGCGCTGATGTGGTGGAGCGGATTGCGGGGCTTCATCGCATTGGCGAGCCTATGGAAGTGGCAGGAGCGGTGGTATTTTTGGCGTCCGAGGCGGCAGCGTTGATTACTGGACACACAATCTTGATTGATGGAGGGTGGACGGCGAGGTAGTACGAAGGAATCCCCGTCCCCGAACTAATGACGAAATATATTTTAACAACAATATCCGCATTGATTGTAGTGAGCCTACCGGTCGCGGCCCAAATGGCACCGCCTGCGACAGACAATTCAGCGATGTCGCAGTTCCCCCTTATTCAGGTCATGAAATTAAAGGGCGATCGATATGCGGGGTTCACGAAGTCATGCTTGGTTGTCTACGAAAATGGCCGGTATCGCCGCGAATTTCACAGACAAGAGAATACAGGAGGGCGTCCGCAGCCTGGGTGGAGACCGATTGAAGTTTTTGAAAGTGTGCTCCCGGGCAGCGACCTCCAAAAACTCAATACGATTCTTCAGTCGCCCGATTTTATTTTATTGCATGGGAACGTCGGAAAATATCAGAACATTTGGCCACAGCTTGCGTGGTCACGCTCAGGCGAGGCAATGCCTCATGGAGATATCGATCTTTTCGTAACCGCAGTGAGGCGCGCGCAAGCGGCACAGGTGTTCGAAACGTTTGTAGAGACGATGCCCCACGATCCGCAGACTCACTTGACGCAATTTGTTGCGCTCGTTGACAAAATTAGCGAGGACAAATCGGGCCGGCAAGCACCTGGAACCGCGAACAATTGCTCGGCGGGCGAGGTGCCATCCACGTCTGCCGAAATGGAGGGTTCGAGGCCCATCAGGCATTTGAACACTCCGGCTCCCATAACTGGGTTTCGTAATGCAAGTGTCAAGCTTGACGTGATGATTTATCCCGACGGGACAACGGGAGAGATCAAAGTTACAGATGGCATTGATCCCCAGATGGATATTCGAGCTGTAGATGCCGTAAAGAAATGGACATTTGCTCCTCCGGTACTCGTTGGGATACCCGTCTCAACTTTAATTCATCTACAGATCGATTTTCGGCCACATTGAAGTGATTTTACAGATTAGCGAAATGCAAAGAGCAATTTAAGCCAGAAACAATTCAATTCAAATAAGGCGCGGCCATGAGCTGCGCTTTTTTTATTTGCGAGGAAACGAATGCTTGAACAAAACAACAACACACTAAGCATTTTTGCTGCGGATGCGGTCGTGCAGAGTCTGCAACCGCCGCACGGAATTGAGCAGATCATAGCCAACTTCGGGAATATTTTTGAATACGTTCGCAAGGATGGAAGTCTTGATCCGCGGTGGGCTGCGGAGTTTTTGGTTCACATCGCTCTTCCTCTTCCATTGGTTTTGTCGTGGGACCATGCGACCAGCGTGGGTCAGATGACATGCCATAAGAAACTGGCGGACGTGTTCGCCGATGTTTTTGGCAAACTTGAAGCAGGCGGGTTGCAGGAGAAAATTAAAACATTTGGTGGATGCTTTTCATTTCGACAGCAGCGGACTAGTAGCAAGCTGTCGGCGCATGCGTGGGGTATTGCGGTGGATTTGAATCCGGAGACGAATGTGCAGGGGACGGCGGGGGACATGGACGCGCAAGTGGCTGAGATTTTTTGCGCGGCAGGATTTGAGTGGGGTGGAGAGTGGGCTGGGAGGGTGCGGGATCCAATGCACTTTCAGTTCTGTTCGGGGTATTGAGCACTTAGGTGTCGTCCCTGCGGGACTCTGTTTATTTATGTTCGATCCCCGGCACTTACGTGCCGGGCTTTCGCATTCCGTGCCTGCGGCACTGGGCAATGTGAGCGGGTATTTCCGTCATCGCCGGGCTCCTTTCATATCGCTTCAGGCGGGCCCGACTCGGTGCCATATGAGCAGATCAACCGCGAGCGGCTTCGATGAGGGCTGCGAAAACCTTTTGCGAAGCGGGATCACCGTCGAAGGAACGTTCGGGGTGCCACTGCACCGCAAGAACGAAATGATCGGGGTTCGTGCCTTCGATGGCTTCGATGATGCCGTCGGCCGGACAGCGAGCAACGATTCGCAGGCCGTCGCCGACTTTTTCGGCGGATTGATGGTGGCTGGAATTGACCAGCAATTCTTCCCTGCCCACAATCTGCGCCAATTCTGAATTGGGTTCGATGGCGGCCTGGTGAGCGATGGGGACGTTGCGTCCGGCCTCGTGATTTACGTTCGACTCGATGTGCTGGACGAGCGTGCCGGAGCGATACACGTTCAAAATCTGCAAACCGTAGCAGATTCCGAAGATTGGCTTGCGCATGTTGTAGGCGTCCTGCAAAAGCAGTTCGTCCACGGTGTCGCGCGCGGGGTCGGGCTTTTCGGTCTTTTCGTGCTTTGGCTGGTCGTATTTCGCGGGATCAACGTCGGCGGGGCTGCCGGGGAGCAGGACGGCTTGGCAGGTGTCAATTAGCTTCATCACTTCCGCAGGCAGTTTATCGAGCGGAATGCGAACGGCTTCACCTCCGCTGGCAGTGATTCCGTGTTCGTATTGCGGGAGGGCGCGCTCTGCGTATTTTGGATCGCTTGAGTGGGGTACGGGGATGGCTATGCGGGGGCGGGTAATCATGGAATGATGTCATTGTAAATTAAGGATTATGCAGGGAGCTGGGGAAGAGCAGATTCCTCGTCGCTCTCGCTCCTCGGAATGACAAGAAAAATCACATAGGTTTTCGCTTCGCTCAGATTGGCAGAGGTTGATGATGCGGGGACGAGACGGTTGTAGTCTTTTTCGCGGCAATGATGCTTGAGGCGGTCGTAGGGTCCCTCCGTCTTCGCTTCGCTCAACGTCGGGATGACATGGATTCAGCATGAGAGATGATTATTGAGCTCGCGCTTGGCTGAAAGGATTACATAGGTCCTTCGCTTCGCTCAGGATGACAAATTCATCAAGCTGGAAGCGCACGCGGGCAGGAGTGTCTGCGCCACACTAGGATCAGAATCCGGCTTCGATGCGGGAGCGGGGGTCTAGGAAGTCGCGGAGGGCGTCTCCGATGAAGTTGAAGGCCAGCACGGCTAGCATCACCGCCAGCGCGGGGAATAACATTAGATGCGGGGCGTCGAAGAGATGGGAGCGTCCGTCGTTGAGCATTGCGCCCCAGCTTGCGGTCGGCGGAGGAACGCCGAGGCCGAGGAAGCTCATGGTGGCTTCCGCGAGTATGGCGCCCGCCATTCCGATGGCGGCTTGCACGATGATGGGTTGAATGATGTTGGGAAAGATGTGCACCAGGATGATGCGGGTATCGCTTGCGCCTAATGCGCGCGCGGCTTCCACGAATTCGCGTTCGCGAGCGGCAAGCACCTGTGCGCGAACCAGGCGCGCGTAGCCAACCCAGCCTCCGAGGGAGAGCGCGAAAATCAGGTTGAAAACACCCGGCCCGCGAAAGGCGATGAATGCGATGGCGATGAGGATCGCTGGGAACGACATGAACGCGTTCATGACTACGACGTTGATGAAGCGGTCGAGGCGTCCGCCGTAGTATCCGGCGAGCGAACCGATGATGAGGCCGATGGCCAGCGATGCGGCAACGACCGAACTACCTACGAGCATGGAAACCTGCGATCCGTAGATGAGGCGGGAGAGGATGTCGCGGCCCAGTTCGTCGGTGCCGCACCAGTGGGCGGCTGAGGGCGGAGAGAGCCGGATGGCAAGGTCAAGGTGGGCGGGGTCCTGTGGGGCGATCCAGGGAGCGAACAGAGCAAAGAGCGTGAACATGAGCACGAGCAGAACGCCGATGGTCGCCAGCGGATTGCGACGGGCGGCGCGGGGTAGCGAGATGGAGAGGGTGGCCATGGCTATTGCCGGATCCTCGGGTTGGCAATCGAGTACATGAGATCGGTTAGAAAATTCACGGCAATGTAGGTCAAGCCAATGGCCAGGATGCAGCCCTGCACCAGATAGTAATCTCGGTTGCCGATGGCCTGGATGGTGAGGCGGCCGATTCCTGGCCAGGAGAAAATAGTTTCCGTCACGATGGTTCCGGTGAGCAAGGCGCCGAATTGCAGGCCGAGGACGGTGAGCACTGGGACCATGGCGTTGCGCAGAGCGTGGCGATATACCACAACGCGCTCTGGCAATCCCTTAGCTCGCGCCGTGCGAATGTAGTCCTGCCCTAACTCTTCCAGCATGGAAGTGCGCACCATGCGGGTGAGAATCGCGGCGAGGGCGCTGCCCATGGTGATGGCGGGCAGGATTAGGTGCGCGAATGATCCTGCGCCTGAAACCGGAAGCCATCCGAGCTTGATGGAGACCAGCAGAATCAGGATGGGGCCGAGGGCGAAGTTGGGGAATGATAGTCCGAAAAGGCTGACGACGCTTAACGTGCGGTCGTCCCAGTGGTCGCGGCGGCGGGCGGAGCGGATTCCGGCTGGGATGGAAAGCACGATGGCCACGAAAAGAGCGGCTAGGGTCAGCTGCAAGGTGAAGGGATAGCGCTCGGCGATCAGACTCGTCACGCTTTGGTTGAAGCGGAGCGATGGGCCGAGGTTGCCGTGCAGCACGCCTTCCCAATATCGGATGTATTGAACGTGGATGGGCGCATCGAGGCCGTAAGCGTGGCGCGTGGCTTGTACGTCAGAGGCGGGCGCGTTTTCTCCGAGCATTTGCAGAACGGGGTCGCCCGGGACGAGGTGGATTAGGAAGAAAACGATGGAGACTACCAGCCAGATGACCGGCAGTGTGTACAGCACTCGGGTGCTGAGGTAGCGGAACATTCAGGCGCGTTGCCTTTGTCGCGTAAACATCATGTTGAGAAAAGTGTAATTAGAATCGTTTCGTGGGGCTATGTACGGGAAGGAACATCTCTTCCGGCGGTCCCTCAGCTAAAGCCGCAGTGCTATGGGTCGTGAGCGGCACGACTAAAGTCGTGCCCTTCCCTAAACCGGGTCGAGGGAATGTACTTGCTGGGAGAGTCATGCTCTTTTGCAGCAAAGATACTGGCGGCGGTCGTAGGGTCCCTCCGCCCTCGCTGGCGCTCGGGGTCGGGATGACATGGGTGAGGGGCGGAGTTGTGATAGGGATCGCTTTGCTCAGGATGACAAATTTACTTTGATTCAGGCTCTTCGCTTTACCCAAGATGACAACTTTTTACGCGGTGAAAATCTTAGGCTCCCGCTTGCGAGGCGGTGGCGGGCTGGAGCTTTTCCACTTTGACTTTGGCGATGCGGTAGCCGTCCATTTCTGAAACGGTGAAGCGATGGCCTTCGAACTCAAATGACTCGCCTGTCTCCGGGATTTTTTGCAGGTGGGCGAGGACGAAGCCCGCCAGGGTTTCAAAGCCGGCGTCATGCGGCAATGACATTTCGTACTGGGCTTCCAGGTCGAGGATGTTGAGCGAGCCCTCGAGGACGAGGATGCTGTCATCGAGGGTGGGCTGCTCCGGCGGGGCGACATCAAATTCGTCTTCCATCTCTCCGACCAACTGTTCCAGGATGTCTTCCACGGTAATGACGCCGGCAGTCGAACCAAATTCGTCCACAACGATGGCCATGTGCCGTCTGCGCTGCTTAAATTCCTCGAGCAATTCGGAAAGCACCTTGGTTTCAGGGACCACGAGGATTTCGCGCATGATCTGGTTGATTTTCATTCCGGCGATGCGGGTGGAAATCATGCCACGGGAGGGGTCGGTTGCAAGGCGCAGGCGCGTCCAGCGCATTAGATCTTTTTCGTAGAGAACGCCGATGATGTGCTCGGGGCCGCTTTGCGGATCGTAAATGGGAATGCGGGAGTGCTGCTCTTCGACAATACGGGCCAGACCCTCGTCAAGAGTAAGGTCGCCGGGAAGTGAAAAGATGTCGGGCCGGGGAACCATGACTTCGCGAGCGGTAATGTTTTCGAGTTCGAGCGCGCTGTGAATCATCTCTTCTTGAGCCGGGGGTATCTGCCCCAATTGACGGCTGGCGGTAACGATCAACTTCAATTCATCGGGAGAGTGCACCGGGCCCTGGCGAAGTTTGCGGGAGCCAAATGTGCGCAGCACGAGCGCGGCAGAGCGGCTCATTAAATAAATCAGAGGGCGGGTGAGAGTGAGAAAAACATCCATGGGCGCGGCGACCGCCAGTGCCACCTGCTCGGAACGCTGCAATGCCAACGATTTAGGAACTAATTCTCCAAGAATTACATGCAGGAAGGTGATGAGGATAAAGGCGACGGCAATGGCGATACCATGGGCGTAAATGGAGGCGTGGGGCACATCGCGTACCGGGCCAAGCATGATTTGGGCCAAGAGCGGCTCGCCGACCCAGCCTAAGGTCAAGCTCACAATGGTTACGCCGAGTTGAACGCCGTTGACGACTTCGTCCAGATTGCGGTGGAGGCGCTGCACGATGCGGGCGCCGATGCGGCGGGCATCAATCAATTGCTGGATGCGGGTTTCGCGGATGCTGACCAGAGCGAATTCTGCTGCCGCGAAAAACGCGTTCGCCGCCACCAGCAACAGGATGGCAAATAGCCGCAGCAGTACAGAACCGATCATTTACCCGCGATTTTAACACCTTAGGGAAGCGTGTCCTAGCATGCAGAGAGGCGTTCGGGAATGGTCCATTTTGAGGTGGGGCGAAGACCTTTGGCCGCTTTAGATTCAACAGCAAGCGTGTAGAATGATGGTGCGATCTCCTGAACGTCCGGAGACATTTTTCTTCTAAAGGTTTCGATTTCCTAAGATTTTTTGCTCCCGTTTCGGGCGTCGTCCGTCTAACCCAAGTCGGCCTCAGACGCAGGTTTGCTGAGCAGGCGTATTAGAAAATGAAATCCTCTAGCAGAATTCCAGGAACCAAACAGGAAGTATTTTCGTAAAGCACTATGTGAAGGGCCGATCAGCCTGAAAAGTGCGCCCGCAGGAGGGCATGTGAACGGTAACAAGAAAAAGCGCAGAGGATGGATATACGCCGGCATCGCGGTGGTGGTGGTTATTTTGATCGCCGTGGGTCTGATTGCCGCGACCAGCGGAAGCACCAAGATTGATCCTTCAAAGCTGGGCAAGGTGGAGCGCGGAGACCTGGCGCAGAGCGTGGTGGCGACAGGAAAAATTGAGCCTATCACCAAAGTCGAGGTCAAATCCAAGGCCAGCGGCATTATTAAGAAGCTTTATGTGGATGCCGGGGACAAGGTGAAAAAAGGCCAACTTCTGGCGCAGCTGGATAAAGACGAAATTGAAGCAGAAGTGCAGCAAGGAAGAGCTGGATTGCAAGCCGCTGAAGCCAACGAGACTAGCGCGACCGCCGATTTCGAACGGGCCAAGGTGGATGCGGAAAGCCCAGATGTGCCCTTGCTCGCGCGCGCCTATGAACGGGCAAAAAGCATGGCGAAAGAAGGTGTGGTATCGGCCTCGGCCCTGGACGACGCTCAGAAAGATTATGAGCTTGCCTTGAACAAGCAGAACGTCGCGAAAGCCCAGCTTACAGTTTCGAAAGCAAAAGCGGTGCAGGCACAAGCGCAAGTGGCGCAGAGCCGCGCTAACCTCGCCCAACTGGAAGAACAATTAAGCTACACCGATATTGAGTCTCCCATTGACGGCGTTGTGCTTTCCCGCGATGTGGAAATGGGCGACGCGGTCAGTTCAATTCTTGTGCTGGGTTCGAGCGCCACGCAGGTGATGACGCTGGGTGATACGAGCGAAGTTTACGTGCAGGGCAAGGTGGATGAAAGCGACATTGGCAAGGTTTACATGGCTCAGCCGGCGCGGATCAAAGTGGAGTCCTTCAAGGACAAGACGTTCAACGGCAAGGTCACCAAGATTTCGCCGATGGGCGTGGAAAAAGACAACGTCACCACGTTCGAGGTCCGCGTTTCCATCAACAATCCCGGTGGGGAATTGAAGGCGGAGATGACCGCCAATGCGGAAATCATTCTTCAGGAAAAAAAGAACGTGCTGCAAATTCCCGAAGGCGCGCTGATTTACGACAAGGACAAGAAAGCTGCCGTCGAAGTACCCGATCCGAAGGGGAAGGACGGCAAGCGCAAAGTCGCCGTTGAAATCGGCATTTCCAATGGTGCGAAAACGCAAGTCATGGCCGGCCTTAAGGAAGGCGACCAAGTGGTACTGCAGTAGGAGCGAGAGAATCGAGGCGGTGATTCATGAACTTCACCGAAATCCTGCGGCAGGCGCTGGCGACGTTCCGGGTGCACAAAATGCGGATATTCCTCACGATGTTCGGCATCGTGTGGGGCATCGCCTCAGTCATTCTTCTGGTCGGCCTCGGGCGCGGTTTCAGCGTGGACCAAAAAAAGCGAATGGAAACCCTGGGCAAGGACCTGGTTATCGTCTGGGGTGGGCGCACCAGTTCTCAAGTGGGTGGGCTAGCGGCGGGCCGTGAAATCCCTCTCACCATTGATGACGCGCGGTTGATTCGCGACGAATGCTATCTCATTAAATATATAAGTCCGGAAGTGCGGGCCACGGTGCCTGAGGTCAGCCAGTTCAATTCCGCTAACCGCGGCGTCGTTGGCATGTGGCCTGATTATCAATCGTTCCGGTCGCTGATTCTTTCCGAGGGCAGACTCATAAACGCGGACGACGAGCAAAATTCCCGGCGCGTGATTATTTTGGGCGACGCCGCTCGCAAACAGCTCTTCAGCGGTCAGCCGGCGCTTGGAGCCACGATCCTGGTCAAGAGCGTTCCCTACATTGTCGTCGGGGTGCTTCAGGAAAAGAAACAGAACTCCAACTACAACGGACCGGACAACGATTTCCTGTATGCGCCGTATTCTTCGGTGGCGCGGGACTTCCCTCCTCAGGCAAAACCTGGGATCGTGCGCGGATATTTGGACGATATTGTTTTTGAAGTCGGCGATCCGGAGGGACACGAGGCGGCGGTGGACCAAGTGCGCCGCGTGCTGGGCCGCGCTCATCACTTCGATGCAACAGACAAAGACGCGCTATTCATCTGGGACACCATGGATGGGGCCAAGCTGATTGCGAACATTTTTAATGTCATCACGATTTTCTTTGGCTGCGTTGCCATTGTCACCCTCTGCCTGGGCGGCATCGGGGTAATGAACATCATGCTGGTATCGGTCACCGAGCGGACGCGCGAGATTGGAGTGCGCAAGGCGATCGGGGCCACGCGGCGCGACATCCTGCGGCAGTTCTTCGCGGAATCTGTAATTCTGACCGTGGTGAGCGGGGCGCTGGGGCTTTTGTTTGGCGTGGGAACTTGTATCGCGCTGGCGGAACTTCCCTTGCCTGATATCGTTCCACATCCCATTATTTCTCCGGTCTCGATTATTGCCTCGCTGGTTACGTTGTCATTGATCACAATTACGGCGGGAATGTATCCGGCGCAACGCGCCGCGGAAATGCAGCCTGTGGAGTCACTACGATATGAATAAAAACAAAAATCAATTTAGCAGGGCCGGGCTATACGCTCTCGCAGTTTTACTGTTTGGAATTGCCCTTTGCGCTCACGCTTTTGCCGCCTCCGAAGGTTCTTTCCAGCGGATTATTTCTGTTACGGGTGCGGTGAATCTGGACATCGCCACCGGTTCGGGCAATGTGAATGTGCGGACAAGCAGCGGCGATCAAGTACAAATTACCGGACACATCCGTGCCGGGGGCTGGTTGGGAGATGACGCCGGGACGGAAGACAAAGTAAAAAAACTTGAAGCCAACCCTCCCATCCAACAGAGCGGCAACGATATTCGGATTGGGCACATTGATGATCCGGAACTCCGCCACAATGTTTCCATCAGCTATGAGGTTGTGGTCCCTGAGAACACGCAATTGCACTCCCACACCGGCTCCGGCGACCAACAAATTGACGGGCTGCATGGAATGGTTGAAGTTGGTTCGGGATCAGGACGGCTGACCGTTTCTGATATTGGCGATTCGGTGCGGGCGGAAGCTGGATCAGGCGACGTTGAAATCCACGATGTGAAAGGCAACCTGCACGCGAAGACCGGCAGCGGAACCATTCACGCAGTGCAAATTGCCGGCGGATTTGAAGGTGAAACGGGAAGCGGAAACATAACGCTGGAACAAGTTTCAGCTGGCTCCGTGCGTGCTCACACGGGATCGGGAGATTTGGAACTCCACATCCTGCGCGGCTCTCTAGACGCGCAGACGGGCAGCGGCACAATCAAGGTGGATGGAGATCCTACGGGAGCATGGACGTTGCATACCGGCTCCGGCGACGTCCATTTAAAACTTACCACCGCTGCCAGCTTCGATCTTGATGCGCGGACAAGTTCCGGAGAATTGTCGGTTAACCAGCCGATCACCGTGCTGGGAACCATTGGCAAAAAAGAGATTCGCGGCAAGGTGCGGGGCGGCGGAGTTCCGGTGAATGTGGAAACGGGATCGGGAGATATTCGTGTGCAGTAGGTTTTGAAACATTACAAGGGCCCATGTTTTTAAAAGAACTGATTTCGCAAAGCTGGCAATCGTTGATGCGCAACCGCCTGCGCTCTGCGCTCACCATGCTGGGAATCGTGTGGGGACTGGCCTCGGTGGTCATCCTGCTAGCGTACGGGCAAGGACTCGGCGGCAGCATTCTTTACGCCTTCATGAACATGGGAAACAACGTCATGGTGGTGTGGCCGGGACAAACCAGTTTGCAGGCGGGCGGAGAACGCGCGGGGAAGAAAGTAACGTACGAGTATGCCGACATTGAAGCAATCCGGGCCGAGGTGCCGATTGTCCGCGCGGTGAGCGCGGAGAGCGACTTCAGCTTCGGATACAAGGTCGGTACTCGGGTGGTGTCACTCAACACGCGCGGCGTGGAGCTTCCGTACGGGCAAATGCGAAACCTAAAGCTCGACGATGGACGCTACTTCAACGAGGATGATTTCCTGCAGCACCGCAGGGTGGTTATTCTGGGCTACAACGCGGCCAAAAAAACTTTCCAGGGCGCACCGGCGGTGGGACAAAGCCTGGAAATTGACGGGCAGGAGTTCGACGTCATCGGAGTGATGCGGAATAAAATTCAGGATTCCATGTACCAAGGCCCGGACAACGAAGACGGCTTCATTCCATTCGAAGTGTTCCGCGACCTTAGAAAGCTCCGCGATCCGGACATGATCGTATTCCAGCCAACCGACGCTTCGCTGCATTTAAAGGCGCTGGCGGCGGTACGGGAAGTGATCGCGCGCCGCCATCATTTTGATCCCAAGGATGAAAAAGCAACACCGACGTGGGACACGATTGAAAATCAGGCTGGCATGACCGCTTTTTCACTTGGATTGCAAGCGGTGCTGGGATTGATTGGGCTGGTTACGCTGGCCGTGGGCGGCGTGGGCGTGATGAACATCATGCTGGTTTCGGTGACCGAACGCACGCGCGAGATTGGATTGCGCAAAGCGTTAGGCGCGCGCAAGCGGCAGGTACTTATGCAGTTTTTGCTGGAAGCATTGGTACTGACCTTTGCCGGCGGTGTGGTCGGCATGGGTCTGGCTGTATTTTTGACCTGGGTAATTCCGCCCATGCCCTTGTACAGCGCCTTATATAAAACTGCGAACCACGAAGGCGACGTATTTTTGCATGCATCCACAGCTGTAATGACGGCTGCGTTCGTCATTCTCTCCGGAGTGGGAATCGTCTCCGGTTTCTTCCCTGCCCTGAAGGCTTCGCGGATGGACCCCGTGGAAGCTTTGCGCTACGACTAACTGGTGACCTTGAACTTCGTTGAATCCTCACTCGTAACTTCCCAGAAGAGAAAAAGGGGGCTTTCGTGACGAAAATGGGGCAATTGCTCACGATACTGCCGGTAATTCTTATCGCAAATGCTGTTTGCACATTGGCGCAGAAAATTCCCGCTCCTGCGGCGATCGACGGTGAAGTGCAAGCAATCATGTCGCGCACTCATGCAAACGGCATGACAATCGCGGTAATTGACCACGGACGCGTGAAGTACGTTCATGCCTATGGCATACGAAATGCGAAAGGCGATCCGCTGACGACAGATACGGTGATGTATGGAGCGTCTCTCACAAAAACTGTTTTTGCCTACACGGTGATGCAGTTGGTGGATCAAGGCAAAGTTAAATTGGACACTCCAATCAAGGATGACCTGGATAAGCCTTTGCCGGAATATGGGCCTGATCCAACATTTCCCGACAAATATGGGCCGTACCGCAGTCTGGCAAATGATTCCCGATGGGAGAAAATCACGCCGCGCATGTGCCTGACGCATTCGACGGGCTTTCATAATTTCTATTTCATGGAACCAGACCAGAAGCTACATATCCATTTTGATCCGGGAAGCCGGTTCAGCTATTCCGGTGACGGATTTATCCTTCTTCAATTTGTGATTGAGCATGGGAAAAAGTCGCAGGGGTTGAGGCTCGACGTTAATGACTTGACGCAATCCATCTTTAAAAAGCTTGGCATGACGCGGACAAGTCTGGTGTGGCGAGACGATTTCGCTAGCAACCTTGCGGACGGCTGGAATGACCACGGGCAAGTACAGGAGCACGACCGGCGAAGCAAAGTGCACGCGGCCGGCTCCATGGACACTACGATTTCCGACTTTTCAAAATTTGCCGCAGCCCTTGCGCGGGGGGATGGCTTGAGTAAAGCGTCGCGTGCGGAAATCACAAAACCATCGCTGCATATCACCACAGCGCATCAATTTCCTCTGCTTCTTCCTGAGCTCCCACCGGGCCAGCAGCGCAAAGATCTGTATGCCGGGCTCGGCGTGATCGTTTTCAACGGTCCACAGGGGCATGGCTACTACAAGGGCGGCCATGACAACCAGACGGGGAACACGATGGTCTGCCTTGAGACCAGCCAGCGTTGCGTGGTGATTTTGTCGAACGATGTACGGTCGGAAACAGGCTTCTCCGATCTAGTCAGGTTTGTTCTAGGGAAGACTGGAGTGCCGTACTCCTGGGAGTATGGAAACCAAGCTGGAAAGTCTCAATGATTTTTAATTTAGCCGGAACATTCAACTTTTCGAATCTCGTTACCTCGGTGCCTTGACTCTGACCCGCTGCCAGATTACTTTCGGACTGTAGGACTCTGTTCTTATCCGATTTTCTTTATCTAAAGAGGGACCGTGGGGCATCGATCCATTGTTACGCTGACCACCGATTTCGGCCTCAGCGATCATTTTGTAGGCACGATTAAAGGCGTCATTCTGGAGATCAACCCGGACGCGGAAATTATTGATATTTCCCACTCCGTGCAGGCATTTGATGTGCTGGATGGCGCGCTGGCCATTGCGCAGGCATATTCCTACTTCCCTGCCAGCACCGTGCATCTGGTAGTAGTGGATCCGGGAGTGGGGACGGCGCGCCGGCCCATTATTCTGAGCACGGAACGCCACCACTTTGTGGCTCCCGACAATGGAGTGCTTTCGCTTATTTACGGGCGCGAGGAACGCGCGCACGTGCGCCACGTGAGCGCACAGCACTATTTCCTTCAGCCCATCAGCAACACCTTCCACGGACGCGACATTTTCGCCCCGGTGGCGGCTTATCTTTCCAAGGGCGTGGACTCGGAAAAGTTTGGCGAAGAGATCACCGACTTCGTGCGCTTCAACGCACCCAAGCCCAAGCCAGTGGACCAGCAGACGCTGAAAGGCGTGGTGCTCAAGGCGGACCGCTTTGGCAATCTGATTACCAACATCACGCCGCAGGATGCGCCGATGCTGTTTGGAGACAATCCTTCACCTTTCAAAATTGTGATTGGCAAGCATGAGATCACCGAGTTAAAAACGTCATACGCGGAAGGCGAGCCCGGAGAGATTTTCGCGATCCTGAATAGCATGGGCTACCTGGAAATCGCGGCCAATCGCGCTCCAGCCGCGCAGATCGTCGGAACGGCCAAAGGGACCGAAGTCAGTATTTTATTGAACGGCGCGGCAGCTGCCGGAAACGGCCAATAGACTCTATTTGGAATTCTTCGCCTTGGGATGTACGTAACGGTCCATCTCCGCCGTCCACTTCGCGAATCTCCACAAATTGCCGCGCTCGCGCCAGAGAAACTCCCAAAATTCCAGAAAACCAATTTGTGTCATTTTGACGCCGCAATAAGTTTCAATCCGCCATAGCAGGTAGGGGCTGCGCCAGGGCGTCAAGCGATGTCCGCGGGTTGCGTTCCAGAAGTAGCGGAGCATGTAGCGCATGTGGATACATGATAAACAATGGCCGGTGGAAAGAGTGAGTAGAATTCTTGTTGAGCTGTGCAGAGAATTTCTAACTACGGCGGAATGGTTATAAATCGTACTTTTTGGCGAGGTGGCGGAATGAGCGATAAGAAATCTTAAGTAGCTCCGCCGCGCGGGTCTGCACGCCGTTCGACTGGCTGAGAGCGGATTCCAGAAGGCCCTTCTCGATGTCGGCAACGTACTTCTCCATGTCCACGCCCTCGGGAGGAACGCCGGTACTGGAAAATGAAGCACTGGATGAGGTTCCCACGCCTGCCGCGGCGGCCTTTGCTTTAGCGCGCTCGACGGGAAGCTCGACTTGCAACTCTTCTCTCGTTTCCAGCGCGACCGCGCGTTCAATGGTGTTTTCCAGTTGCCGCACATTGCCCGGCCATTCGTAGCCATTCAGGGAATGAAGAGAGCCGGGATCTACTTTCGAAATATTCTTGCCCGCGGCGGGCGCGTATTTCTTAAGGAAGTGATTGACGAGCAATGGAATGTCCTCGCGGCGCTCGCGCAGAGGCGGAACCGAAACCGGGATCACACTTAGACGGTAGTAAAGATCTTCACGGAAGGTGTTTTCCGCGACGCGCTGGTCCAAATCGCGGTTTGTAGCGGCGATCACGCGCACGTCAATGGCGATTTCGTTGGTACCTCCCACGGGACGCACGTAACGCTCCTGGAGGACACGCAGCAGCTTGACCTGCATGGTCAGGCTCATCTCGCTTATTTCATCCAGAAAAATGGTGCCTTGATGCGCGACTTCAAATAGTCCGCGCTTGTTCTGATTCGCGCCCGTGAAGGCGCCTTTTACGTATCCGAAGAGTTCGCTTTCCAACAGGGTCTCTGGGAAGGCCCCGCAATTGATGGAAACAAACGGCTCGGCGGCGCGAGGTGAGCAGATATGGACGGCGCGGGCCACGAGTTCTTTTCCCGTCCCGCTCTCACCATAAATCAAGACCGTGCTCTGAGTGGAGGCTACGGTGCGAATGGTCTGCTTGAGCTTTTCCATCGCCGGGCTTGAGCCGACGATGTTATCGAGTGAATTGCGATTGGCGGCATCGCGCTTGAAGGCAAAATTCTGGCGGCTCAGGGCCATTTTTTCCAGGGCGCGGTTAATGGCCAGCTTGATTTCGTCCACAAGCCCAGGCGATTTTCGAATGTAGTCGGTCGCGCCGCCGGCCTTGACTGCCTCGATGGCGGCTTCGTAATCATCCACCGCGGTGATCAGGATAACGGCTGATTCCGGCGATACCTGGTGCGCATAGCGCAATACTTCAATGCCGTTCGTGTTGGGCATTTTGATGTCGGTAATGACGACGTCAAAGATGGCGCTGTCGAGTTTTCTTTTGCCCGCTTCGCCGGAATTGACGGTTTCAACTTTGTGTCCTTCACGGCGCAGGGCGATATCGAGCATCTCACAAATGGAGCGTTCGTCATCGCAAACCAGAATGTTACCCATTGGCGCCTCCCGCGACGGCAATTGCGTGTCCGTCATTCACCGCGGACGGCTGCTTACCCAGAAGAGAGATTGGCTCGGAGGCGGTTGCACGCTGGATGCGTAGAACAAATTCACATCCCTGCCCCGGCCGGGAGCGTGCCCAGACCTTGCCATCGTGCGCCTGCATGATTTGGTAAACAATAGCCAGTCCAAGTCCAGTGCCGCCTTCAAATTGTGATTGGAAGGGTTCAAAGATCTTTTCGGCCAACTGGGGGTTAATTCCCGGCCCGGTGTCCGCAAAGCTGATCTGCCAGTCATCCTCGAAAGGCTCGACGGAAACTGTCAAAGTGCCACCAGTTTTCATGGCGCGAATCGCGTTTTCACAGATGTTCCAGAAAACCTGTTTCAATTTGTCGCCGTCCCCCTGGACAATCGCGTTGCGCATGTCAAAATGCTTTTTCACCGTGATTCCGCTGTTTTCTTTCACCAGACGATGTTGGAGCAAGGTCAGCGTGTCCTGAAGCAGCGGAAGCATATCCACGGCGGCAAACTGATACTGTTTATTCCGGGAGTAAGCGAGAAAGTCGGTGATGATGGCATTCAACCGTTCGGATTCGCGGGTAACGATTTGCAGCAGCTGGCGGTGCTCGGTATTTAAGTTAGGAATTTCTGAAAGCATGTTGACCGAACCCGCGATCGAAGTGAGCGGATTGCGGATTTCGTGGGCGATGGCGGCGGCGAGCCTTCCGACGGCGGCCAGTTTGTCCTGTATGCGGACTTCGCGCTCCAGGCGCCGTATCTCGGTCAAATCGTCGAAGGTATAGACGTGGCCCAGGGTCCCGCGCTCTGGAATGGTAAGCGAAGAGACCACCACGCGGAATGTTTTCCGGAAGTTATTGCCAGCGACAAAGCGCACTTCGCCACGGGTCGGAACCGGCCCGGGCAGTGGGAGCAGGTCGAGAAAAAGCGTCTGCACGCCTTCCCCAATGAAACTGGAAGCGGGGCGCTGCAGCAGCCGCGCCGCGGCTCCGTTTACGAGAGTAATGTGCCCATCAAGGGCCGTAGTAATGAGGCCGCTACTGATAGATTCCACGATATTTTCATGTAACGCTTGAAGGTTTTCCAGCGCCCCACTTGTATCTTTTAACTTAACGTCCACCTGTCGCAGCTTATTGGACAGCCGCCCTGCCAGATAAGCCACTCCCATATAAGCGAAAAGATTCACCAGGATGATGGCCTGCAACGTGCGAAATTCTATGTGCGTAGAGGACGATGGGGGAATCGAGCCAAAGTAGGAGAGATCAAGAACGGCCCCGTACAAAAGGAACGCTAGCGCGGCCACAAGATACGCCCAAACCTGAGGCAGCAAAATGCAGGCGACGATTATGACCAGTGGATAGAGGAAGTTCAGAGAACTGTCGGCGGCGCCGGTAGCATACACAACCAGGGTGACCATGGCGACGTCGCTTATCACCTGAAGAAGCGATTGCAGTCTGTAGTGGCTCCAAATAGAAAGCAAGAGAAGGTAAAAGGCGGAGATGGCGTACCAGAGCAGGATGGCCGTGACAAAAAATTTAATGGAGAAGGTCGAAGGCGTCAGTTGTGCGATCGCCAGCTCAATGCCCAGAACGAGCGTGAGGATGAGGATCCGGACTTTGACCAGCCATGATAGCCACGAGCGTCCGTCGAACATCGATTGCATGGATTGTGTAATGCTCGAAGCGAGCAAACTCCTCATCCGGGATTAAATATTTCTCAGGCCCGCACGGTCGGTTGAGATGATCATCGGTTGAGACGACCATGACTTGAGACCGTTCAGGTTATGCGGTCTGTCCAGAAATGCCGGGATAGACCGCAGTCCAATGACTTAGCCCGCCATTTTTCCGATCATGGCGAACAACGGCATATAGAGCGAGATTACGATGCCGCCGATCATGATACCCAGCAATCCAATAATGACCGGTTCCAACATGGCCAACATGTCTTTGGTGGCAGCGTCCACTTCGTCCTCGTAGAAGTCGGCAATTTTCTGCAACATGTTGTCCATGGCGCCGGTGGCTTCGCCGACTCCGATCATCTGCGTCACCATGTTGGGAAACACGCCAGATTCCTTGAGTGGGTCAACGATGGTGCGGCCCTCTTCAATGGCCTTGCGGACTTTCATTAAGGCCTCTTCCAGCACCGCATTGCCCGAAGTGCGGGCCGTAATGCTTAAACCATCAAGAATTGGGACGCCGGAAGTGATCAACGTACCGAGCGTACGGGTAAAGCGGGCCACCGCGATCTTCCGCAGCAGCGGGCCCATCACGGGTAGCTTTAGCAACGACGCATCGAAGTAGTACTTCCCCTTCGGGTTCTTGCGGATTTGTTTCAATCCGTACACCAGACCGCCCAACCCGATAAAAAAGAACCACCAGAATTCTCCGATGAAGTGGCTCAAGCCGATGACAACGCGAGTGGGAAGCGGAAGATCGACGCCTAATCCGGTGAACATATTGGCAAAGATGGGAACAACCCACTTCAGCAAGGCACCGACAATAAGGATTGCCAGGCTGACGATGGCAATTGGGTAAATCAACGCGGACTTGACGGCGGAGCGAAGTTTTACGGCTTTCTCGACGTATCCGGCAAGACGTTGCAGGATGAGATCGAGAATACCGCCGGTTTCACCGGCTTCAATCATGTTGGTCGAAAGGTCATCGAAGACAGTAGGAAATTGACGCATGGCGTTGGCCAAGGTGGCGCCGCCTTCGACCGTTGTCCGGACGCCAGTGAGCGTCTTCTGGAAGGCTGGGCTCTCCTGGTTGGCCGCCAGAATTTCCAGACACTGCACCAGAGGCAAGCCGGCGTCAATCATCACCGAGAACTGGCGGAAGAAGATGGCAATGTCCTTGGTCTTTACTTTGGTGCTGCCGAACGTCGGCAAGGAAAATTCCTTGCCCTTTTCGCGAATCGCCCCCGCGGTAATTTGCTCCTTACGGAGTTGGACTGCGAGCATCTGTTTATTGACTGCATTGCGTTCGCCACTGACCTTTTGACCAGAAGCGTCTTTCCCCGAAAATGTAAAAACTGGCATGGTAAGCCTCTCCTCGAAACTTTGCTATGCGGCCGGAATTCCCGGGCCGCGATTTACCTGGTTTGCAAATCTCAATGCTTTCCTGGCGTTGCCCCTTTTGCCATTCCCGCGCTTGTCGGTTTATTTAGCAAACCCGCGCCACGGTTAATCATTTCCTGCAATTCATCCTGATTGCTGGAACGCAGCAACGCCGTTTCCAGCGTAATTTGCTTTTGGAAGTAAGCGGTGGCCAATGCCTGATTGAACGTTTGCATGCCAAATTTTTCCTGGCCAGACTGCATGGCGGAATAAATCTGGTGGATCTTGTCTTCGCGGATCAGGTTGCGGATGGCGGCGTTGGGCACCATAATCTCGAGACACATGGCGCGACCTTTTCCGTCCGCCTTGGGCAAGAGGCTTTGGCACAGGATCCCTTCCAGCACCATGGAAAGCTGCGCACGAATCTGCGGTTGCTGGTGGGCCGGGAAGACGTCAATGATGCGGTTGATGGTGGAAGAAGCAGAGTTCGTGTGCAGAGTGCCGAAGGTAAGGTGGCCAGTTTCAGCAATTCGCAGCGCTGATTCGATCGTCTCCAAATCGCGCATTTCACCGATGAGCACGACGTCGGGATCTTCACGAAGCGCGGCGCGCAAGGCGTCGGTGAAGCTTTTTGTGTCCGCGTGAAGTTCGCGCTGGTTCACCACGCAATTCTTGTTCATGTGGACAAATTCGATGGGATCTTCAATCGTCAGAATATGGTCGTGGCGCTCAGAATTGATTTTGTCAATCATGGCCGCCAGCGTCGTGGATTTACCCGAGCCAGTAGGCCCAGTGACCAGAACCAGACCGCGGGGTCTATCGCACAACTTGCTGATCACTGCGGGAAGGCCTAGCTGGTTGAAGGACTTAATTTCAAATGGAATTACGCGGAATACTGCGGAAGTTGCGCCGCGCTGGTTAAATACGTTCGCACGGAAGCGGGCGAGGCCCTTTAACCCGAAGGAGAAATCCAGCTCGAAGCTCTCTTCGAAGCGGTGCTTTTGCGCGTCCGTCATAACGCTGTAGGCGAGCTGCTTGGTCTCCGCGGGCGTCATCTGCGGCAGATCAAGAGGCACCAGGTGTCC
>JANWKU010000091.1 GCA_025451215.1 Terriglobales bacterium | reverse complement strand
GATTGACGCCAGCAGTCCCCAGGTGCCGAGCTTTCACATAGTTTCGCAATGCACGGAGAACCCGAGCCCGTCGTGGAACGAGTCGCATGTGGATTGGAACGTGAACAATCCGGTTTCAGCGACTGCCACCATGGATGGTTTTGTACGGACCGCGGCCAATGATGCCCGCCGCGACTCCCCGCCGCTAAACGACACGAACGGCGCTCGCGTGATGGGTTATTACACGGGCGATGATTTGCCTTACTACTACTTTATGGCTTCGAACTTTGCGACTTCTGACCGGTGGTTTTCTCCTGTCATGTCGCGCACGCAGCTCAATCGGAGTTTTCTGATGGGCGGGACCTCCGATGGGCACGCTTATCCGCTCACAATCGCCGATGGGCAAATGACGATAAAAAGTATCTTCGAACTCTTGCAGGATGCGAGTGTTCCGTGGCGTATATATGTGACTGATGACACGGACAAACCCATCAGCGACGGCGCCGAAGAGAGCATGTTTGTGTTCGCGAACAGCCATTCGGCAAATTTTGTTTCCGCGACCAAGTTTTTTACGGACCTGCAAACCAACAATCTGCCCGCGGTGGCGGAAATTGAACCCGGCTTCGCGAAGGGCCTTGACGAGCATTCGGGAGAAACTCCGACTGCGCCTTCGGGAAAAATCCAGGCTGGCGCCGCCTATGTTTCCACGCTCATGAATGCGCTCATGCAGAGCCCATACTGGAAGGATTCAGTTTTCATTCTCACCTGGGACGAAATAGGCGGCTTCTATGATCACGTTCCACCGCAACCCATGCCTAGTCCAGATGGACTTCCGCCATCGGACCTTCGGGCTAACGACATCTGCACGCAATCAACCGGGCCAAATTGTGATTTTGTTTTTACCGGGTTCCGCGTCCCGCTGATCGTCGTCTCTCCATTCACGAAGAAAAATTATGTTTCGCATACCGTAGCGGACTACACCGCGATCGCGAAGTTGATCGAAACGCGCTTTGGGCTGCCGAACCTGACGCGCCGCGATGCCGCGCAGATGGATATGACGGAGTTTTTCGATTTTGTGAACGAGCCGTGGCTTGTGCCGCCTGCGCCCCCTGTGCAACCGACTAATCTGCCCTGCGAGTACACGAAGTTGCAGTAGGCGATTTCGAACTATCTAAGGTGATGATTTGAAGAGATCAATCATTGTCCCAGCTTTAGACTCCTCCGCCCTCGGCAATAAGGCCAATACCATATTCACGGTATTGATTTTCCGAGCGCATATCGCCTAGCGTGAAAAACATACAAACATATCAGCGTGGGCAAAAGGCTGCGATCAATCGAGCGCGGCTTCATACGGGCTGAGAACAACCACTTCAAGCCACTGACTTTCTAGCCACTGACTTTCAAGCTGCTGACTCGGGACGTTCCCAGAGCCATTGATCGTACGCGATTCAATTCGTGTCACAAACCGGCAACCAGTTCTGGCTTAGCGCAAAAGACCGAGGGCTTCTAAATGCCTTGGTCCAAAATATAAGGAGACAATTTATGAAAATAGTAGTGATCGGCGGTACTGGACTCATTGGATCAAAGCTTGTCAACAAGCTCCACGAGCAGGGGCATGAAGCGGTAGCGGCTGCACCGAACACTGGGGTCAACACCCTCACGGGCGAAGGACTGGCCGAAGTGCTGAAGGGCGCCTCGGTGGTCATTGATGTATCAAACTCGCCTTCGTGGGAAGACGCAGCTGTGCTGAAGTTCTTCGAAACATCGACTCGCAATCTCCTCACGTATGAAGCGGCTGCAAAAGTAGGACATCACGTTGCTTTGTCGGTTGTAGGGACCGACCGGCTGTCCGAAAGTGGCTACTTCCGCGCTAAGATCGCCCAGGAAAAATTAATCACGGAATCTTCAATCCCCTACTCCATTGTGCACGCGACGCAGTTCTTCGAGTTTCTCAAGGGCCTTGCGGACATTTCCATGGTCGGCGACAAGGTGCATTTGCCTTCTGTACTTTTTCAGCCGATGGCTGCCGACGATGTCGCAAGTGGGGTAGGCAAGATTGCAGTAGGTCAACCGGTAAACGGCATCGTCGAAATTGGAGGTCCGGAACAGTTTCGCGTGGATGAGCTAGTCCGGCGGCGCTTGGCCAGCCTTAAAGATCCCCGCGAAGTCGTCGCGGATCCAAATGCGCGTTACGCCGGAGCGAAACTCAGCGAAAGAACACTAGTTCCGGGCAATAATGCCCGGCTCGGTGCGACGCGTTTCGAAACCTGGCTGACTCAGCCCGCAGCACAACTTCCGAGTGCGCATCCTCAGCCCGCGGGCGTCGCTGTGGTGGCCAAGGAGAAAGAGACCCAGAAAAAAGCTAGCTGATATCGCCAGCTTACGTTTCCAGATGAGCGGATATGGAAAAGTACACCGGCCGAATTGCTGCGTAGTGCCACCCGAACTCGTGCGGCACTACGCTAACGGCGAAGGCCGATCGATATACATGACGCATTGAAATGGCGTTGGTCAAGCGAAAGGTTCACTTATGACGTTCACAAAAATAATTTTGACGCTGGCGTGTCTCATGTCCTGCACACTGGTGGCACAGGAGGCTAAGGTCACACAGCTGATGTCGAAAGACCTGGCAAGCCTTCCTGGCAAAGAAGGTTTGATGATCACGGTCGAATATCCGCCGGGCAGTTCGGACCCAATACATCGCCACAATGCATATGGGTTTATTTACGTGCTGGAAGGCTCGATCGTGATGCAGGTGAGAGGCGGGAAGGAAATGACTCTGACCCCCGGTCAAACTTTCTACGAGGGCCCGGATGATGTCCACGTGGTTGGGCGGAATGCAAGCCAAACCAAGCCGGCGAAATTCGTCGTGTTTTTCGTGAAGGACAAAGGCGCTCCAATACTGGTACCCGCGAAGTAAAACCACAAATTGCGAGTAGTTCTGCTCGCCCAAACTTAAGGAGAAAATTCACATGAGCACAATTACGGTAAAAGATGGCACGACAATCTACTACAAAGACTGGGGCAAGGGACCGGTTATTACCTTTTCGCACGGATGGCCGCTGAACGCCGATGCATGGGACGGTCAAATGCTGTTTCTCGCTCAGAATGGATTCCGTGTGGTCGCACACGACCGGCGTGGCCATGGCCGCTCCAGCCAAGCGTGGTCGGGAAACGACATGAATGGGTACGCCGACGATCTGGCAGCGGTCATTGAAGCGCTTGATCTTAACGAAGTCACGCTGGTAGGTCATTCCACGGGCGGAGGCGAAGTTGCACGTTACATCGGACGCCATGGCGCCGAGAGGGTGGCCGCAGCTGTCTTAATAGCCGCTGTGCCGCCGATCCTTGTGAAGTCCGCAAGCAATCCCGAGGGAATCCCGATTGAAGTGTTTGATGGATTGCGAAGCAGTCTTGCCAAAGATCGTTCGCAATTCTACAAAGACTTTGCCGTGATGTTCTATGGCGCCAATCGGCCAGATGCGAGAGTCTCGCAGGGGATTTTGGATCAGTTCTGGCTATGGAGCATGCAGAGCGGTCTCGAGAACTCCTATGACAGCATCAAGGCATTTTCGGAGACCAACTTCACCGAAGACCTCAAAAAATTCGACGTGCCCACGCTGGTCATGCATGGTGAGGACGACCAGGTAGTGCCTATCAAAGATTCAGCGAAGAAATCAGCCAGGCTGATCAAGGGAGCAAAGGAAATCTATTATCCGGGCCAGCCGCACGGCCTCACGGCCACGTATCAAGATCAAGTCAACGCCGACCTGCTGAAATTTATAAGGTCGTTCCAACAAGCACGCAAGGTTGCCTAATTTTTTTGCGCCCGGCAGATCGCATTTCTTAGTCCGGTTGCCGGGCGTAAAGAAGTGGTCAGCCTACGACGTAAGGTGTGAAGGTGTGAGAGAAATGTCCGTCCGATTCTAAGTTAGAGGTACCTTTAGACGGTATGTTGGTCGGGACGGGCAGACGATTTTCGAACTTTTCGGCTGAATGGAAGCTGCTATGAGCCCGTTTAGAGCGGCTTCCATTTGACGAAGTCCTGCTGGGAATAGATGAGTGGTATGGCGATTTATGGACAAGTAGCCTTACATAGAATGCGATTTCGGCGCTACCGCAATACTGCACGTAAGTGCAGCGCCTTGTTTATCGTCCTGAAGGCAGGGAACGTGCCCTAATTCTCTTCTACTTCCCCGTGCAGACAAAATTGGCCGCGTTAGTAGTGTCTCCGGTGCCTTTATATTTCGCGGCCTGCGGATATGGGCATAGCGGACGCGTCATAGTTACGTGCCAATCTGTGCGGTCATGTTTCGAAACGATGATAACGCCTGGAGCAATCCCACTCTCACTCCATTGTTGTAAGGACAGGCGCATATTGTTACCGGAATCCATGCCAGTGAAGATGCCCATTTGCCCGAACACGTCTGGGCCTGGTCCACCGATGCAGTGCAACATTCCCGGCACCATGTAAAGACGCAGGAACGAATCTGTAGCGTTCTGTCCCAACTTTGCCCGCACGCTTTCAAAGTAGTTCACGGAATTCAGCGCCGGAATCGCCGGATCATCCCATCCGTGATACATCACCAGCTTGCCGCCCCGCATTTCAAACGCCTTCAGGTCTGGATCGGAAGCGTCGAGTTGCGAGCCTAGTGTGCTTTCGGCCAGCTTCTCGTCTTTTTCCACGGTGAAGGTCTTGTAGTCCCAATTCGCCTGGCCATGAACAAAGTAAGCATAAAAATTATTTCCCAGGAAATAAATCGCGCTCATCTTCGGAGCCGGGCCTGTGATCCACAAATTCCAACCACCCGGCGCATCCTCAGCTCCCGGCAAATAACCGGGGAAAATGATGTGACTGGAGGAATCAGGCAAGCCTGCATAAATTTTCTTTAACGCAGTGACTTGTGGCGCAGTCAGACATTTGGCCGAATCTTCGCCCGCCTTGCATTCAATCGCCGCCGGATCAAAATGGCATTGACGAGGGTCATTGAGAATGCCGTCTTTCACCCCATCAAGTTCATCACACGCCACATTGACGGCGGCAGTGATTGCCGGAAGTTTGGCCGGAGGAATGTAGCTCGCCGGATCGAGAGTAAGGACCTGCGTGTTATAGACCGAAAGCGAAATAAGGGCTGTCCAATTGATTGCCGGATCGCCCGCAAGAATTCCATCGTAATCTTCCGGATAGCGTTGCGCTTCCATCAGCGCCTCACGGCCGCCGTCGGAGCATCCGGCAAAATAAGAATGCTTAACCGGATCTCCGTAGAAAGACTGAATGATGACTTTCGAAACGCGCGTCATTTCATGAATGCCGCGATATCCGAAGTCAATCACTTTTTCCGGATGGCCCAGCGCCCACGCGGCTTCGCCCGGGGAGCCAACGTGGCCGGCATCCGTTGCAGCGGCGGCGTAGTTCAGCTTAAGTGCTGCGCCGACCTGTCCATAGTCAATCGCACCGGCAAACCCGCCATTACCGAATCCCTGAAAACGGCCATTCCAATTACCGATGGGCAGCCAAAGCGCAATCTTGATGTCGGAGTCAGACGTCGGCTTGGCAGTCACTTCTACGCGGCAGAACGTCGGCAGGCTTTTGTACAGGGCCGTGAGGTCGCGTCCAGTAAAAACTTCGGCGGGGCCCGAGTAGGTTCCTGCCAGGGTGGTCTGGGCCAAAGTAACGCTGGCATCGGGGACTTTCAAATGCGCAAGCTGTTCGCACGCGGGATCGACATTTGTATTTTGCGCAATGCAGATTGAAACACAGGAACCCAGAATGCAGAGCAAAATCGCGTAACGACATATCGCGGGAGCATGAAGTTTCATAGCGACACCAATCTTAATTTGTGGAGAAGGTTATCAGAAATAGACCCTCTGATTGGTCGGCCCTAACAGACGGTTTTCGAACTTTTCTGACCAAACCACGCGCAACTTCCATAGTCTGATTTTCTGTATAACACTTGTTCTAGCGTCCGATCCAATCGGCGGAGCCGGCCCTATTCAGTAGAGGCTGTAGTCGAAGCATGATGGAGCGCTGTAGCAGCACCGGGTAAAGATGAACGACTACACCCGGCAATAGCATCCATAGTGCCGCGCTCCACGGATGCCTGCTGAAAAGTGCGAGTACGGCCAAGAGTACGTGGATGGCAAAACAAATTCCGTGGGAGACAGCAGCGGCTCGCACCGATTGTTCCAGGGAGAGTAAGCCAGCCCTTTTGCCCGAGAAACCCCGCAAAGGTTCGAGCACACGGCGAATCCATCCAGAGATATCAAGCAGCCAGCCGAAAATTCCGACGCCGACGATGCGGTGGAGTATGCGCTCGCCCGGAGGCACGCGTAACCATCTGCGAGGTACACGTCGCATAATGGGTACGGTTGGCACTGCGACCACGAGCCCACATGTTCCACAAGCCACGCTCACCGCATACCATGGAGTGGTGGCCGCTGCAACTTTGGATGCTGGCCCGAGGACGAACCAGAGCACAGTTATATACATGGCCCAAAAAAGCAAGTAGATGAGCCGGAACCCGACGCTCTTAAAGAGGACATCCACGGAATTGCCTTTCGGTGACGGTTCATCGCTCACAAGACGTTCCTCTGGCTTAGTTATAGTTAGCTGACCTGAGTGGACTGACATCGACCACACGGATTCTGGTTAACGGCTGGCCAGTCAACAATCAACCTTCCCAAACCTGTACGGCATAACGCACTAATTTGTTTCCATCAAAGCATACTCAGAATTAGCATTGATTTATAACAACAGTGAAATTGTTGCCCACTTTGGGCAGGGAATCCCGCCCGGTGAAGAATTCCACCATGCCGAACGTGCGGGTGGGTTTTTCCCGGAAGCAATAGATTTAGGCTGGTATTAAATTGAAATGATTGGTCGGCCCTAGCAGACGATTTTCGAACTTTCTGCTGAATGGAAGCGCCGATGGAAGACGCGAAGTCTTTGATCACTCCTGAGGCTGATTGTTCAGTTTCTTAATTTCCCGTAGCGCTTTGTTAGCGCAATCTCGAACGAAATCATCGGGAGCTTCATTTGCAAGTCTAGTCAGACTCGGGATGGCTTCGGGGACACGTAGTTTCGAGATCGCT
>JANWKU010000090.1 GCA_025451215.1 Terriglobales bacterium | reverse complement strand
TGCGGAAGCTTTGGCGAAGGGCATTCGCGCGCGCTGTAGCGCGACAATAGGTTTGGGAATCACCGGGGTGGCGGGACCGACCGGGGGCACTGCGGAAAAACCAGTCGGACTGGTCTATCACGCAATAGCAACAGAGGATGGAACAGAAGTTGTGGAGCGCAACTTTCCTGGCGATCGTCAGCGCATCCGCTGGTTCGCCTCGCAACAAGCGCTGGATTTAGTCAGAAAAAAGCTGATGTAGCTTCAGCCGAGAAAGAATTGTGCCTGACACTGGTCTTCCTAACATTTGGCAATCATGCTCGATAGGTTGAACATCAAAATTCTAAGCGCCAATTGCTAAGAACCAATTGCTGAATTCCCATGCGCCTTTTTATTGCTCTCGATATCGAGGAAGAAATCCGGCAGCGGATTGCGCGCTTCCTGGACGGGGTGCGTGAATTTTCCCCGGAGGCACGCTGGGTGAGGGCTGAATCTTTGCACGTAACTTTAAAGTTTATTGGCGAGAGGACTTCCGAAGACGCTGCGGCCATAAAGCAAGCGCTTGCGTCTGTATCGGGTGCGCCGATCGAGATTGCTTTTCGAGCATATGGTTTTTTCCCGAGCGAGAAATTGACACGCGTGTTTTGGATTGGAGTGGAGGCTGGGCCGGAATTGGCGAAGCTTGCGAAAGAGATTGACAGCGCCACGACGAATGTAGGCGTTGCACAAGAAGATCATCCGTTTACGCCACATTTGACGCTGGCCCGAGGAGGAGGCGGATCCGGTAATCCTCGCCGCGAGAAACACGAGCATCCGAACATGGGGTTCCAGCGCCTGCAGCAGAAACTGGCGGCTTTGCCATCTCCTGATTTTGGTAGCATGACTGCCCGGGAATTCTATTTGTACGAAAGCCAACTATTGCGCGGAGGCGCGCGTTACACGAAAATTGCCCGCTTTGGCCTGCACTCATCGGGAAAATCGACAAACGAACAGTGACTTCATTTCTCATTACCGCGTTCTTCAGTTATCTTCTGGGGTCCATTCCTTTTGGATATCTTCTAGTGAAATTTTCCCTGGGAGAAGACATTCGCCAGCGCGGCAGCGGCAACATCGGCGCGACCAATGTCTCGCGCATCTCCACAATTCTGGGCATTGCAACTCTATTGCTGGACGCATGCAAGGGATCGGCAGCGGTGCTGATCGCGCTCTTGGTTTTTCCAGCGCAATCTAGTTTGCCGGCATTCGCCGCCCTATTCGTAGTGCTTGGACATTTATTTCCGGTTTGGTTGAAATTTCGTGGCGGGAAAGGCGTAGCTACCGGCATGGGAGCATTTTTACTGCTTGCCCCTAAATCTGTACTCGCCGTGATAGCTATCTTCTTTCTCGTCGTGTTGTTCTTCCGTTATGTTTCTCTTGGGTCTATTGTTGCGGTGATGTTCTTCCCGATTCTAGTGTGGATCTTTCACACAACCTCGGCCAGCCTAGTATTTGCAGCTGTAATGGCCGCAGTCCTCATTCTCCTAAAACATCGCGAGAATTTGCGGCGGCTCGCTTCCGGTACCGAGCCTCGGTTTTCGTTGAGGCATAGTGAGGGCGGGCGCCCAAGCGCGATATTTCAATTATTGGGGCGGGCGCGTGGGGCACCGCGCTTTCCATTGTTCTGGGCCGCAAGAATGTGCATCGCGTTTGCCTTTGGGCGCGCGAAGAGGAAATTCAGCGGTCCATCCAGCAGATCCGGCGCAACCAACTTTTTCTTCCGGAATATTCCATTCCGGAATGTGTGAGGGTGGGTACGCTCGCCGAATGCTTTAGTCATGCCCAAATTGTGGTGTGTGCCATTCCTTCGCAACATGTTCGCGGCATGATGCAGCAAATGCAACCACACCTCCATTCGGACACATTGCTGGTTAGCGCCACCAAAGGATTGGAACAAAAATCGTTACTGCGGATGAGTGAAGTGATCGATGAGGTGACACACGCAGGTAAAGGATTCCATCCTCGCGTTGGCGCTTTGAGCGGCCCTTCGTTCGCAAAGGAAGTTGCTCGCGGCGATCCTACCGCCCTTACGATTGCTTCCCCTGACCCGGAACTAGCGCAAACCGTGCAGCGAGAATTTAGCGATCCTTACTTTCGCGTTTATACCAACGATGATTTAACCGGCGTCGAACTCGGTGGTGCTCTTAAAAACATTATTGCCATTGCGGCAGGTGTGTGCCACGGACTTGGTCTCGGGCACAATTCCATGGCGGCATTGCTGACCCGCGGCTTGAGTGAGATGACGCGCCTGGTGGTTGCCTGCGGAGGCCGTGCGGAAACCCTCGCTGGACTGGCAGGCTTGGGCGACCTCGTCCTGACGTGCACCGGAGATCTCTCCCGCAACCGCGCGATTGGCGTGAAGTTAGGCAGGGGGCGCAAACTGGAGGAGGTTATCTCCGGTCTTCAGGGAAAAGTCGCTGAAGGTATTTTTACAACCCACGCTGCTGTGCAATTGGCACACTCTCATGGAATTGAAATGCCCATCACCGAGCAAATGAACGCTGTGCTGCGCGACGGGAAGTCTCCGCGGGAAGCGATCCATGAGCTAATGACGCGGAGCGCTAAGAGCGAAATAAAAGCAGGAAATTAATTTTCCGTCGGATTGATCGGGGCCTCTTTTTCCTAAACCCTTATTTCCACAAGTATTTGCGGTACACACTGACCTCATCTCGACCTTCCATATTCGATAAAAACATCGGATATGGCGTAGGCCCGCATCCTCGGGACGCATTGCGACCCTGAATCAATTTCGTTGCTACTCGATCATTTGGGCGGTGCTTGAGCCGTCTAATTCTTGCTCAATCACACCAGGTTTGGCTTTACGTGAAGCCTCAACTGCCAACCAGATGGAACCCTTAGGCGTCGGGCCTTCAGCCGTATCCCTTGCCTAATCGAAGGGCCGTCCCAAGGGTATCTATTCCAGAAAAACCAAGATGCAAGTGTTGCTCAGATAAGGTAGTGGGTCAGCTTGAAATCCACAGGGCTGGGCGCGTGCAACGAATCCTTAGATGTGGCTAAGGTGTATACTATTCGCAGGAGACAGACATGAGAGAGATCGGCATTCTAATAGCCCTTGTTATTCCCTTGGCCGTGGCCATTATTCTCCCGTTCATTCTGGCGGGAGAGGAATGGAAAGCAGCACAGGAAAAGGCGCGTGCTCGCCGTCTCGTAGACGTCAAGATGAACGCAAGGCTCCTGCGATTCAATCTCTGATCCGGGCACATCTTATTGTCCCTACGCAACCTGCTTGAGTCCTTCCAGAATGGACTTAGGCTTCCATCCGCCGTACATATCTTCGATAGTCCAATGGCGAACCGTCCATGTGTTCCCCGATAGCTTCCTAAAGTGACGTTTTAAACTAACGGCATTCAAACTGACCCACTACCTCAGATAATTATTCGGTTCCGATGCGCTTACGCGATGCGGAAGTGTTCCCGAACCATTTTGCATAAGCTTTTGAGCACGGGCGATTGGTCATCTTGACGCCATGCCATGCAGAGGGAGAGAGATGGCGGATTAGGAACAAATGGACACAGGACCACTTCGGTTCGGTAGCGCCGGAAATGTTCTGGGACGATGGATATGCCCACTCCAGTCGCGACGAGGTCGAGGATGGTTTGCGCACGATCTGATTGCTTCACAATGTTGGGTTCGAAACCCGCTGATCGGCAAATCTGCAAAATAAAATCGTGAGTGGCCGGTGCCGCAGATCTCTTGAGTGCGATGAACTTCTCTTCCGCTAGCTTCGAGAGAGGAACGCGTCGCAATTTCGCCAACCGATGTCCCGGGTTAAGCGCGAGCCGTAGCTGCACCTTCATTAAAGACTCAAAAGCAAAATCGTTTGTCGATTCGAGCTCAGTTTTGGGTAAAAACCCGAGATCAACGTGATGGTCTAACAGCGATTCAAGCTGCTGTCGAGGCACCATTTCGCGGAGATCAATGTCGACCGAGGGAAACTTTTGTCTGAATGAGCGGACGATTTGGGGTAAAAACATGCCACCCATGGGACTCAGAAACGCAATCGTGATCTGTCCCGCCTCTCCCACACTCGCGGCCTTCGCAAGTCTCGCCGCCCTTGTAGCGTGCGAAAGTATTTTTCTGGCCTCCGATAAGAAGTAGGTCCCGGCCGACGTCAGTTTCAGGCGGTTATGCTGGCGATCGAAAAGGGGAGTACCGATCTCCCGTTCCAGGTCGCGGATTTGCCTGCTGAGTGGCGGCTGGGATACACGCAGGCGAGCTGCGGCTCGGCTGATATTCATTTCTTCAGCAGATGCGACAAAATATCGTAGGTGGCGTAGTTCCATCTGGAAATTATCTCTCACCGCTCCATACTTATTGGGTATACAAAGAGAGTATTGGCTCACGAGCAGGCGCATGTTTTAAATTTGAATTTCAGCCTTCGTTCTTTGCAAAGCAATAATGCCTCATGAGACAAACTGGAATCGGGCAATTCGTACTGTCAGGAGAAAGAATTGGAGATTGTACTGGTTGATAAATTCATCGTGCCTGAAGAATCGAAGGAACGATTTCTTGAGCAAGTGCGCAAATCTGCCAGTTTTCTCAGAACGCTTCCCGGATTTGTGGAGGGATTTGTCTATGAGAAGACAGATGGTGAGAGCCGTCACAACATAATGACTACAGCAGTGTGGAAGGATGAAGAAGCATTTCAGAGTGCAAAGAGGAGTGCAGCCGAAGGATTTAAAAAAATCGGGTTTAATCCTGCGGAGATCATGGAAGCGCTCAAAGTCCAAATTGAGCGAGCAATCTATCACCGATCGCCTTACTGACTTTGGTGTTCAAAGCTACTCGAAAATAACTGAGCGACCCGTCGAACGACATGAATGGTGCTGAAACTGATGTAGATGTTCTGATCGTTGGAGCAGGCCCAGTTGGGCTATTTCTCGCTGCCGAATGTGCTCGCCGGGGGCTCAGGTGGCGATTGGTCGAGACGCGTTCAGCACAGTCCGAACATTCGAAGGCGCTCGCGATATTTCCACGGACTTTCGAAATCTTCGACATGGCCGGGATCGTCGCCCCCTTTTTGGAATCCGCAAACCGCGTGACCACAGTCGCGGTAGTTGCTCACAAAAGATCGCTAACTCGATTACGCTTTGAACCTGAGGGAACACCGTACTCGTTTGTCGGAATGGTCCCCCAGGATGTTACCGAAACAATACTGGTTGGCGAGATACGCCGAAGGGGCGGTGTGGTCGAGTACAACACATCGTTCGTTTCCGCTGTTGAGCATGATGGCTACGTAAGTGCAACACTCGATCGAAAAGGCGAAAGGATCGAGGTCACGGCATTATTTCTGGTTGGTTGTGATGGGGCCCACAGCGCGGTCCGGCATTTGCTGGATATTTCGTTCGAGGGAGGCCAATATGATGCTTCGTTCATGTTG
>JANWKU010000089.1 GCA_025451215.1 Terriglobales bacterium | reverse complement strand
TTCCGCCGAATTCACCCGCAAATATCTCTGCGGCATTCCTTCCAAAAAGACCTTCAATTTTTTGGAGGCGACCGGGGCGAGCGATTGCAGGTGTTTCAGATTCTCATCTTCCGCCTCCGGGCGAAGTTTTTGATCGGCATGGCGGTTAAGGTGGTTCGCGGTGGCAATGTAAAGTTGCCAGACATTCTCGGCTTTCCACGGAGTCAAGGCCTCGGGATTCACGGCTTTGATGTCTGCATAGGTGAGCAATGAAAGCATCTTCAACCGTTCTGGAGTGCCCATTTTTTCCGCGAAAGTTTGAATGGTCGCGGGATCGTAAATATCGCGGCGCAGGGTGGCGGAGATATCCAGATGACTGCGAATAAGAAACATGACAGTTTCGCGATCCGCAGGATTGAGGTCCAGGCGGTCGAGGCTCCCCTTGGCTATTTCCAGGCCCGCGGCAACGTGGTTGTCAGTAGGAACGCCTTTGCCGACGTCATGCAGCAACATGGCAAGATAAAGAAGTTCCGGCTGCTCCAGTTCACTCAGGATCTCACCGTAGCGCCGGTCCCATTCGGATTGCGACTGGGCAGCTTTGTGGAGGCTTTCAATGGCGAGAAACGAATGCTCGTCCACGGTGAAGCGATGGTAAAAGTCTCGTACCACCAGAGAATCAATCAGTTTGAATTCAGGCAACAACAACGTCAAAACACCGAGCGAGTGCATTTCGCGCAGGGCATTTGCGGCGTTTGGCTCCATCAGAATCACCTGCAGGTATGACCATAACTCCCCGCCTTGCGGAGGAGTGGCCGCGAGCGATGGTAGCACCTGCTCGACGCGGTATTCGGTGGTGGCGCTGAGTTTCAGTCCGTGATGGGCAATGAAATCAAACATTCGCAGCAGGAGCTGCGGATCTTGGATGGCGGAAGGTTGCTGGAGAAAAACCAGGCCATTTACAACTGAAAAGTCAGAGTTGGAAAGACGAGTGCGGAGGTTCTGGAAACTTCTGTAGAGTGATGAGCGCGCAGCCGGCACTTCTTCCAGTAGCTGCGTGCAGGTGCGAAAAATGGCTTTGGCGTTGCGGAAATAAATGCGCATCCAGTCAGCGGCCGTGGCAGTCGCATCGGAATCCGGCGCGCCGATTTTTCGTTGCGCGGCCTCGTCTTGTGCCTCCCAGGCCAGCGTATTGTCATCGCGCCCGTGGCGGAAATGCAGGAAGCACCGGACTGACATCATAAAGTCCAATGCCGGTTCAAATTGCTTTTGAATGGAAGCCGAAAGCAGCGAAGACTGGTCCGGCCAGGTATGCATCCGGTCCATGGCCGAAATCAACGCTAGCCAGCACCCTACGTTGTGGTCGCGCAGCCCGCCGGGGGTTTCCTTGATGTTTGGTTCCAGATGAAAAATAGTGTTTCCGTATTTCGCGTGGCGGTCTCTGGTGACTTCCGTGAGTGAGTGAACTAGCGGTTGCGCTTCGCGCATGACCAGCTTGGGAATCAATTTGTCGTGCAGCCGCGAAAAAAGATCTTTGTCTCCCGCCAGGTAACGGCAGTCCAGCAACGAGATGGTGAACTCGACGTTGTTGGAATCGAAGTGGTCGCATTCCGCAAGCGTGCGATTGGTCGGGCTCAACTTCAGCCGCAGGTCCCAAAGTTCCTGTGAGAAGCGGCGCACGCGATCTTTATAATTTTTTTCGCCGCTGCTGTCGGCATGCAGAAAAAGCAGGTCAATATCAGAGTGGGGAAACAAAGAACTGCGGCCATATCCGCCTAAGGCGACTAGAGCAAAATCTTTAAGGCTGCCGTTCTCAGGTTCAATAAATTCCTTCCACAAGCGCAGTACGATGTCATTGACCAACTCCGTACGCTCGCGGACCGCTGCCCTCCCATCCCCATTGGCATAAAAAGCTTCGCGGATACGCGCTGATTCCGCGCTGTAAACATCCCGCAATTCCGTGGGTAGTGAGGATGCTGTGGTCATGTTGTTATCCGACTTGCATCTGCAGCACGCAGCATTGGGAAAGACCAGTGGTTTTACAAACTAAGCTCTCCGTACCCGCAAGAACAATCGAATCTTGTGAATTCACTCTACGCGCTAGCAATGGCGGCGTGGAAATCGAAACTATTTATGCGGAGCATCAGAATTGATTATCCACCTACGCCTTCGGGCAAAAAGACTGCATTCAAAGGATCGCACGGGAAGGGAATGACAACAAGAAAGCAGAGTTGGAATGTCACACCGAAAGTAATTCGGCGAGAACGGGAACTTTGAGCCAGTTACAGAGCGCTGTCGCCGCGTTCATCATTGCGAATGCGGACGGCTTCGTCCACGCGCGAGCAGAAAATCTTCCCATCTCCAATTTGGCCGGTGCGCGCCGCCGCTGAAATCGCCGCGACCACCTTTTCCACCAGGGAATCGGTCAGCACCATTTCCAGTTTGATCTTGGGGATCAAGTCAACGGTGTATTCGCGCCCGCGATAAAATTCCGTATGGCCTTTTTGCCGACCATGACCGCGCACTTCGAGCACAGTCATCCCCTCCACTCCGGCCTCGTGGAGAGCATTCTTCACATCCTCAAGCTTCGATGTCTGAATAATGGCTTCAATTTTCGTCATAGTTCGTAAATCCTTCTTGTCTGATTGTCTCTTTAGAACTAGGCGCTAAGCCGGCACTTCCCAATAATATCCTTCTTCACCATGCTGGGAGAGATCAAGGCCTTGCACTTCATGCTCGGGCGATACACGCAGCCCTACCGTCATGTCCACGATCTTCAGGACTACCAGTGTGCCCACAATCGCCAAGCCCCATGCGATGAGAACCCCGACTAACTGGTTCAGAAGTTGATGGCCATTTCCCTCCAGCAAACCAGAAGGCAAAGGATTGCCTTGCGCGTCTTTAAAGATGGGATTTACGACGCTGGAGGCAAAAACTCCGGTAAGAAGCGCGCCCAAAGTTCCGCCCATTCCATGAACGCCGAAGGCGTCAAGACTGTCATCATAACCAAGCTTCGCTTTCACGACGGTAACCATGAAGTAGCAAAAAACGCCCGCAATCAGCCCGATTGCCATGGCCGCCATGGGGCCTACGAAACCAGCGGCGGGGGTGATGGCGACAAGTCCCGCGACCGCGCCGGAAATCGCGCCCAGGGCGCTGGGTTTTCCGTTGCGAATCCACTCCGCGCCTCCCCATCCAATCGCCGCGGCCGCGGCTCCAAAATGCGTAGCGACAAAGGCGCTTGTGGCAAGGCTTCCCGCAGCGAGAGCGCTTCCAGCGTTAAATCCAAACCAACCCACCCACAACATACAAGCGCCAATAAAACTAAGGACTACACTGTGAGGAGGCATGGGCTTTTTAGGATAGCCCAACCGCTTTCCCATATATAAAGCACACACAAGAGCGGAAACTCCTGATGTGACGTGGACGACCGTTCCTCCGGCAAAATCAAGCGTCGGAAACCGTCCCCCCAATGAGGCATTCAACAATCCACCTTTACCCCAAACCATGTGCGCCATGGGACTGTACACAACGATGGACCAAAGGACCATGAATAGCGCCATGGCGCTGAACTTCATTCGTTCCGCGAATGCGCCGCTGATCAAGGCGGGCGTGATGATGGCGAACATGAGCTGGTAAATCATGAACGTCTGGGAGGGAATTGTGGCCGCATAGGCCGGATCAGGCGCAGCTCCGACCCCGTGCAGGAAGACATTCTGAAAGCCACCAATAAAACTTGTGCCCGGGCCGAATGCCAGGCTGAAACTAACCAGCCCCCACAAAATGGTGATCAGGGCCATCATGGCGAAACTCTGCATCATGACGGAGAGCACATTCTTCTTTCTTACAAGCCCCCCATAGAAAAGCGCCAAGCCGGGTCCGGTCATCATCAGCACCAGGGCCGCGCTGGTCAGCATCCAAGCATTGTCTGCTGAACTCTGTGCGGCGGCTGTCTGCTGCTCCACCGCGTCCAGACGTTGTTCAACCGAAGCGGTTGTTTTCGAAGTCGGAACGATGATAGCGAAGAGGCCCTGCATGCTAAACATCAGTACGACGAGGACTAATGACCAGCGAATCCAAGGTTTTCCCATGAAGGTTGAATCGGCTCCTGAGTGAAAGGAATGGCGAACCACACTCTATATGTGCGGTTTCTGTACTAGGAAATAGAAACTATTTATGAAAACGATCAACAATATTTATTCGGAGTGGCTTGCTGTTTAGCATTCGTCGAACAAGAGTGCCAATCTTGACATGACTTCCGTTACTCCCTAGAATTTAACAGCGGATAGCATTTATTCTGAAGGTCCGCAAATCCTGTAAATAATTGATTTACAGTTATTTACGCGACCATTGCTATGCAGCCTGGCTCATCCATCGGAGAACGCGAACGCGAAATCCTCACCGCCATTGTTGAGACATTCATTGTCACAGGCGAACCGGTTGGATCTCGAACCCTCGCGCGTTCGAATCGGGAAGGACTGAGCTCTGCCAGCATCCGTAACGTGATGGCGGACCTGTCTGATTCAGGATTTTTGGAGCAGCCGCACACATCGGCAGGCCGAATTCCGACCACGGAAGCCTATCGTTATTATGTCGAGCAGCTTTCCGGGGACGCTCGTCTCTCGCCGAGTGATGAGAGCATGATTCAAGGATCGCTCAATGGGGTCGCGGACGTGCAGGACTTCATGGAACGTACCTCGCACGTGCTTTCCTTGATCTCAAAAAATGTGGGCGTGGCGGTTGCCGTGGGCGGCCAGAAGAACGCTTTAGAGCATGTCTATTTTTCGCGCTTAGGGGACCAGAAAGTTCTTGCCGTTGTTGTGACCAAGTCGGGACTTGTTCGGGACCGCGTCCTGCGGCTGGACATTCCGCAGAACGAGTTGGATGGCGCGGCGCGTTACATCAATGAAAATTTTCGCGGCTGGACCATGGAAGCCATGCAGACGGAAATTGCCCGCCGTTTGGAGCGGGAGCGCAGCGAATATGACCGGCTCATGGCTTCCCTTGAACAACTTTACCGCCAGGGCGCTTTGGAAGCAGATGACACAACATTGATGGTTTTCGTGGAAGGCGCCGCTAACCTGGTCGCTGGGGAAACTGACCGCCAGCGTTTGCAGGAATTGCTGAAGACATTGGAAGAGAAGCAAAAGATCGTGGACCTGTTAAGCGCTTATCTGCACACCAAGCAGGAAGCCGTGCGGGTGGTGATCGGCCTGGATGACGCGCAACCTTCTATGCGGAATTTGGTATTGATCGGTGCGCCGGCGCGCTCGGGCGGCGATGTGATGGGCTCGCTCGCGGTGATTGGGCCTACGCGGATGGATTATCAACATACAATCACAGCCGTGTCTTATATAGCGCGGCTGTTCGACAAAGTTCTAAATGATTCGAGTGAGTAACGATGGCGAAAAACGGAAAATCCGATGTTGAAATGCAGGACCTGGATGCGCAACATGAGCTTCCCGCGGCGGATGGCGGCGAGGATGTGGTCGAACGACCGGCGGGTGAAGTTTCCAATGACGCTGAACTAACCAAGCTGAAGTCGGAACGCGATTCGCTGCTGCGCATGCTGGCGGAGATGGAAAATGCGCGCAAGCGCTCTACCCGTGAGCAGCAGGAGTTCCGGGAGTATGCCTTGGGCGACGCGCTGAAGACTCTACTTCCTGTACTGGACAGTTTCGAACGGGCGTTGCAAACCAGTGCGGGCAAAAAAACAGAGTTCCATGATGGCGTAGAGCTCATCTATAAACAGTTGCAGGATGCATTAGGAAAGCTCGGTTTGCGGCCCATCACAGCGAAGGGCGAGACCTTTGATCCTCACTTGCACCAGGCCATCGAAATGGTGGACACCGATGAGGTGGAAGACAACTACGTAGTGGACGAGTTGCAGCATGGATATAAACTAAAAGATCGGCTGCTGCGCCCCTCCATGGTGAGGGTAGCGCGGAATTCTGGGAAGTAATCGCGCGAACATTGCGCGTCAATTTCTGAAAGGAAGTAGAAGTTATCCCTACCAGCAACGGCAAACGAGATTTTTACGAAGTCCTGGGCGTGGCGCGTGGCGCGAGCGATCAGGAGATCAAGAGCGCCTACCGCAAGTTGGCGCTTCAATACCATCCTGACCGCAATCCTAATAACCCTGACGCGGAAGAGAAATTCAAAGAGGCCAGTGAAGCCTACGCGGTGCTGGCTGACGGTGAAAAGCGCAGCCTGTATGACCGCTACGGCCATGCCGGAGTAGGCGGGGTGGGTGGTGGCGGCGGATTTGATGCCAGCGTTTTTCAGGACTTCGGCGACATCTTCGGCGACCTGTTTGGGTTCGGCGACATTCTTGGTGGAAGCGGTCGCCGCCGCAGTCGCGCGCAGCGTGGCGCTGACTTGCGCGAGGACATCACACTGGAATTTGAAGAAGCCGTCTTCGGCACTGAGACGACGGTCACGGTACGCCGGAATGAGACGTGTGAAACTTGCCGGGGAAGCGGCGCAGCTGCGGGGAAAGCGCCGGTTCCGTGCCGCTCCTGTGGCGGGCATGGACAAGTCCGCTACCAGCAAGGCTTTTTCAGTATTGCGCGTACCTGCCCTACCTGCCAGGGCTCTGGCACGGTGATTACCGATCCCTGTCCCAAGTGCAAAGGGGAAGGGCGCATTCTGAAACAGAAAACGATAGATGCCAAAGTTCCTGCCGGCGTGGAAGATGGCACGCGGATTCGATTTACCGGCATGGGAGAAAGCGGCGCTTTCGGCGGTCCGGCTGGCGATTTGTACGTGGTGCTGCATGTGAAAGAGCATTCTTTTTTTGAGCGCGAAGGGAACAACTTGCATTGTGTTGTTCCTATTTCATTCACGCAGGCCGCGCTCGGCACAGAAATTCACCTGCCCACTCTTGAGGGGGAACACACGCTAAGGGTGCCGGAGGGAACGCAGTCTGGCACGACGTTGCGGATCAAGGGTAAGGGCGTGCCAGTGCTGAACGGCCACGGCAAGGGCGATATTCACGTCCAACTCCAGGTGCAGACGCCAAACAAACTCAATAAGCGCCAGCGTGAGCTGCTGCAGGAGATGGAAAGCCTGACGAAGATCGAAAACAAGCCGCAACCGCGCACCCTGCTCGGCAAAGTGAAAGATATGTTTAACTAGTCACGCTTCTTCATGCGCTCCCTTGATAACCCTCTCTTCATGACTCGCCGCCGGTGGATTGCAGACCAGGTCATCAACAACCGCGCCGTTCTTACGGGCTCCCACGCCGGACACCTTACTCGAGTTTTGCGCGCCCATGTGGGGCAAGAGTTTGATGTGGTGGCAGACGGCGTGCTGCGCCGCGGCAGAATAGTTGACCTTCAGGAAGATCGCGTGGAGTTCGCGCTCGGCGACGAAATTTCTGCGGCAAATCTGCCATCCTTCACGATTGTGCTCTCCATCTTCAAGTTTGATCGCATGGAATGGGCAATTGAAAAATGTACCGAACTGGGCGTCTCGCGAATTATTCCGATGATTGCCCAGAGGACGGAATCGCATCTGGCCTCAGCGGCCGTGAAGCGGATGGAGCGCTGGAAGCGGATCGGCTACCAGGCGGCGGAGCAATCCCGCAGAATCTCATCGCCGGAGATTGGGGCTCCCCTCAAGGTCAAGGACGTTGTCGCCCGGCAGGCGACGCTTCGCATTCTGCTTGATGAAACGGAGTCCGCAGTGACCCTGAAATCGGTTTTGCAGTCTTATCCGGCCGGGGAAGAGATCATGCTGGCCTTTGGGCCTGAAGGTGGATGGACGAAGGGGGAATTGGGTCTATTTCATGAAGCGGGATGGATCGCCGCTTCTCTGGGAAGCACAATCCTGCGCGCTGAAACTGCCGCGATTGCGGCAACGGCGATCGTCATGTCTGAGATCGTCGAAGCATAACTTTCCACTCCATCTCTGATATCCTCTGCACAATGCCAGCAGTGAAGGCACCTACCCCGAAGCAAACATTTGAGCCCGACGTCTGCCAGACCCAGGCAATTGAGCATGTGGACGGCCCCATGCTGGTGGTCGCAGGAGCGGGCACCGGCAAGACGACCGTCCTGACCAAGCGGATTGCACGACTGGTGCGCGAAGGCCACGCTCGACCGGAAGAAATTCTTGCCCTCACCTATACCGAGAATGCTGCCGCGGAGATGCGGCAAAGAGTACAAGCGGAACTTCATGAGACTGGCTCCGTTGGACTGAAAGCTGAAACTTTTCACGCCTACTGCAACAACTTGTTGCACCGTTACGGCAAGGAATTCGGCGTTCTCGACGATCAGGACTTGTGGATATTTCTACGCCGCCGCCTTTCTGAATTGCATCTGCGCTATTTTGTGCGGGCGGCGAATGTTGCGCAATTTCTCGATGATTTGCTCAACTTCATACGCCGGTGCCAGGATGATCTGGTCACTCCGAACATGTACGCGGAATATGTAAACCGCCTCGAGCGAGGGGAGCTACCCATTCCTCGCGTGGGGAAGTCCAAAGATGCGGACACGATTACAGACGAAGAGGTTCTTGCGCGCTGCCGGGAAATCTCTCAGGTCTTTGCAAAAGTCGAAGAAATGTTGCAACAGGAAAACCTGGGAACCTTCGGCCACATGATCACCCGCGCGTACGATCTCCTGGAAAACAACTCTGAGCTGCTTGAGAAAGAACGCCAGAAGATTCGCTTTATTCTGATTGACGAATTCCAGGACGCCAACTTCGCCCAGGTGAAAATTCTGCAAAAATTGGCCGGGGAAACGCGCAATGTTTTTGCCGTGGGCGATCCGGACCAGGCCATCTACCACTTCCGTGGCGCCTCAAGCGCGGCCTTCCAGCTCTTTCAGCGAAGCTTTCCTGCTGGCAAGCTGGTCGTATTGGACAGGAACCGCCGCTCGCTCACTCCGATCCTGAAGTGTGCGTTCACTTTGATTCAGAAGAATCCGCCATTTTTTTCGCAGGACCCGTCGCTGGAGTATCAGCGCTCTCCACTGATTTCCGCACGTGATGAAGAAGCACAGCGAAATGGCAAGCCTTTGCCCGCTGTCCCAGTTGAAGCGGTGGTACTTTCCGCCAAGGAGATTGAGAGTTCGGATCTGGCTGCCTCCCTCATAGAGAAGCACAAGCAAAGCAAGTGGAAGGACATGGCAGTTTTATATCGCAGCCATTTTCATCGCGATGAATTGGCCGCGGAATTGGCGGAACAGGAAATCCCATTCTCCATTGAGAACCTCGACGTGCTGGATACATCAGAAGCCCGCGATTTATTTGCCTGCCTGGGTGGGGTTGTCTCGGAAGCGGATGGGGCCAGCCTGCTCCGCGTTGCTGCTTTGGAGAAGTTCAACATCGACGGGCAAAAGCTGCGCCAGGCAATTCACCAGGTTCGCAAGTCTAAGGGGGAAGGAATAGCTTTGGCCCTTCGCGAGGTGGACGGCGGCGCGCGGGTACTTGAAGCTTTGCAGATAACACGACAGCAAATTGGTGCGGCTTCTGCCAGGAGCAGAGAAGCCCTTGAGATCATGGCTCAGTGTTTCGGCCTTTCGGTGAATTCCCCAGTGATTTCGGCAATTCTGGACTTCGCCTCCCGGTGGGAAAACAAGAAGACGACTAAGACGGGTGAGATTGCCGAGTTCCTGGACTACTTTGAGTATTTTCGCGAAGCGCGCGGGACCATTTGCCTGCCGCCGAACGAAAATGCGGATGCGGTCCGGTTAATGACGGTTCATTCGGCCAAAGGCCTGGAATTCCGCCATGTGTTCATCATCCGCGCGATCTCAGGCTCGTTCCCTTGTTCTTATAAAGAACCTTTGCTCGAGTTTCCCCGTGACCTTCGCCGTACCGATTCCGCCGCTGATGAAGAAGGCAAGACGCTGCACGAAGAGGAAGAGCGGCGGCTCTTCTACGTCGCCATGACGCGCACCCGCGACACTCTTACTCTTTACGCGAAACAGGGAAGGGGGAAAAAAGATCCCAGCCCGCCGGGATACATTCGGGAATTGTTGCAGGCCCCAACGGTAAAACAATGGTTCCGTCAGCGGCCCGCTCGCGCCTTTCAAACCGATATGTTCGCCGGGAGCGCGGTCACACAATCGCGAACCACGCAATGGCTTTCTGTTCCCCCTGAAAACGATCTGAGCGCACGTCTTAGCGCTTCCGCGGTGCAGACGTATACGACCTGCCCGCTGCAATTCAAGCTGGAGCGTGAATGGAAAATCCCCGGCGACGCCCCAGCCGCCATGCAGAATGGCGCCGTCATGCACGATGTATTGCGAGCGTATTACGAGTCTGTCCGTGCTGGGCGGCCGATGGATGAGCCCACGCTGCTGGAATTATTCAAGGCCAATCTTGCAAATGCCAGAATTGCCGATGAATACCAGCATGAGGTTTATGAAAAGCAGGGAATCGCGCAGTTGCGGGAGTTTTTGTCATTGTGCGAGAAAAATCCGGTGCCGCATGTCCTCCACACCGAAGAGCGCTTTGAGGTAAAAATCGGCGAGGCTGTTGTAATCGGCAGGATTGATCGTGTAGACCAAAATACCCACGGGCATGTCGTAATCACTGATTACAAAACCGGAAAAGCCATGTCGCAGGAAGATGCGGACGAAAGCCTGCAGCTATCCATTTACGCGATGGCGGCAAAAGAGAAGTGGGGCTATGAAGTTGGAGGGCTGGCCTTTTACAATCTCGCGGAAAATTACGCGGTTACAACCGGCCGCGGCGATCTGGAATTACGGGAAGCCCGCTTGCTTATTGAAGATGTAGCCGCCAAGATCGCGGCCAAGCAGTTTGAACCGAAGCCTGGTTTCCACTGCCGCTTTTGCGCTTATCACAACCTTTGCCCGGCAACGGAAAAGCGCGTTTATGGAATTTCTTCCGCGAGTAATTAGTTCGCCGCAAAAAACTCAGGGGACGCTTTCGCGTCCCCTGTCGTTTTCTTGAAGCATTTTTAGTGCTTCTTTTTCTTGGCTGCTTTCTTCTTGGTTGCCATTCTGTCTATTCTCCCTTTTCCACTCTTCGTGGATGATGCAACGGTCGTTTGTTGCGACTGATTGAATGTATAGAGTTATTGAAAAATGAAGTCAAGAAAAAAATGATGCTAGCGGCGCGTACGAACGGTGTACCAAAGTCACTTCGCGCGGATTTCGCCAGAAGAATTTTGTCGCGAAGAGATTTGCTGAGCAGGAAATTCCAGATCTCCTCGCATCATCCGATTTTTGATTTCATAAACCTGCCTCATTCACTGTGCACGCGAGCGAGAAAAGTTTTCGGCCTCTATATTGTGGGCGCAAGCGCTTTCCGCGCAACTATAATGAATGTCAGAAGCAAGGGAGGAGCAGGAAAATGGCCGCTCTTGAAGATGTTGTTATCATTTCCGCGTGTCGCACGCCGATCGGAAAATTTCAGGGAAGCCTCTCTGATTTCAGCGCAACGCAGCTCGGTTCCATCGTCGTACGCGAAGCAGTAAAGCGCGCGAACATTGATCCCAAGCTCGTGGATGAGTGCATCATGGGTAATGTGGTTTCCGCCGGATTAGGGCAAAACCCCGCGCGGCAGGCCGCTTTGTTCGGTGGATTGGCGGACGAAGTGGGTGCCATGACTATAAACAAAGTTTGCGGCTCGGGATTGAAAGCGGTGGCCCTTGCGGCGCAAGCGATACAGACCGGAAACAGTTCCTTGGTGGTCGCTGGCGGAATGGAATCCATGACCAACGCGCCTTACCTGTTGCCGCAAGCGCGAAAGGGATATCGCTTAGGCAACGCGCAGATTGTGGATGCGATGATCCAGGATGGTCTTTGGGATATTTACAACAACTACCACATGGGAATGACGGGGGAGAATGTCGCGGAGAAATACGGTATTTCTCGCGAAGAGCAGGATGAGTTTGCGTTGAACTCCCATCGTAAAGCAATCGCAGCCTTTAAAGAATGCCGCTTGAAGTCGCAAATTGTTCCCGTCGAAATTCCTGCTAAGAAAAAAGGCGGAGCGCCTGGGATTTTTGATAAGGACGAATCTCCGCGGGAAGACACGACCATCGAAATTTTGCGCAGCCTGAAGCCAGCATTCAAAAAGGACGGCACCGTAACCGCCGGTAACGCTCCCGGAGTGAATGATGGTGCGGCGGCGGTTGTAGTAACCAGCGCGGGCAAGGCGAAAGAGATTAAAGCGAGGCCGATGGTTCGGATTGTCGCGCAGGCCACCAGTGGAATCGCGCCTGCCTGGGTCATGATGGCTCCCGTAAGCGCGATTCGCAAGATTTGGGAAAAGACCGGGTGGAAGAACGAGGATGTGGACCTTTACGAGCTCAACGAAGCGTTCTCCGTGCAGGCGCTTGGGGTGATGCGTGAACTCGATCTCGATCCCGCAAAGGTGAACGTTAACGGCGGTGCCGTGGCCATTGGCCATCCTATCGGCGCGAGCGGCGCGCGCGTTCTAGTGACCTTGATTCATGAAATGATTCGTCGCGATGTGCATCGCGGAATCGCCGCGCTCTGTTTGGGAGGCGGCAATGCGGTGGCCATGGCTGTGGAGCGCTGAAAGAACGTAATCTTCGTTATGCGTGAGAAGTTTGTGCTTTCATGGTGGGCAATGTCACGGTGAAAACCGCGCCGCCGCCGGGCCCAAGAGTCGCTTCAATACCTCCCCCGTGTTCGCGAAGGATTGCCTTGCAGATGCTCAAGCCAAGCCCCGTACCCCTGCCTGGCCTTTTGGTTGTATAGAACGGATCGAAAATATACGGTAGTACCTCCGCCGAAATTCCGGCGCCGTCATCCTGAAACGTAATACTTACTGCTTGACTGCTGTTAGAGCAGCGGATTCGCAATGTCCCCCGGTCGCGTGTTTCGCGGATGGCCTGCTCGGCGTTGCGTACCAGGTTCAAAAATATCTGCATCAACTGGTGGGCATCGCCGCTGACCAAGCGCACCGGTTCGCGAAGAAAATCTATCGTAATATTATTCTTGCGCAACGAGTAGGTGTGCAAGTGTATTGTCCGCTCGATGAGTTCCCCAGGATCAATTGGATTTCTGCCGGGCGCCGGCGGACGTGAAAAGTACAGCAAGTTCTGTACGACTTCCGCGGCGCGGCGCGCCTCATGCTGAAGGGTGGTCAGTTGCTTTCGCGTTTCGTCGCTGGCTGTGTCCTGCAACAAATCGGCCATCCCCAGGATGCTGGTAAGCGGGTTATTCAGTTCGTGGGCAAAACCGCCGATCATCTGGCCCATCGCGGCCAGTCGTTCGCTCTCAATGACCTGAGCTTCAAATTTTCGTTCGATGGTAATGTCGCGAATAGAAGCGATTGCCCCGCTTAGCGCGCGCTCCGCATCGTGCAAAGCGCTCACGGAGGCGCGCATCATTCGCCAACTCCCGTCGCTGTGCCGGATCCCGTATTCACAGGCGCCAAACGTCATTCTGCCTGCCAGAATCTCTCGGCAAAGGGCGATCAGCTCCGGCGCATGTTCGGTCTCGGTAACTTTTTTTCCCAGTAGGTCTTCGGGTTTTCCGCCCAGGACGTCGCGGATGCGGGAGCTGACAAATTGATAGGACTCGTCGAGCCCAATGACCAAAATGAGATCGGGAAAGCTTTCCAGCAAATAGCGTTGGAATCGCTCTTGCTCGCGCAGCTTCTTCTCAATGCCGCGGCGTTGTGTTACGTCCACCAGCGTTCCTTGATAGCGGATGACGTTTCCGTATCCGTCAAGGATCGCGCGTGAAGTATCCATGAAAATAGCGGCGGCGCCGTCTTTGCGACGCAGCGTGATTTCTCTCTGCCGGACGCCGCTGGGGCTCTTTCCAACATTGCCCAGTGCCGCTGCTTGACCGGTGGAAAATGACAACTGCTCAGGCGAGAGGGCCAGTATCTGCTCTTTGGTCTCGTAACCGAGCATGGTGGCCAGGGCGGAATTCGCGTCGAGGAGTTTTCCCTCAGGACTGCTGAAGTAAATTCCTTCTTGCAAAGTTTCGAACAACTCGGTGAAGCGGGTTTCTTTTTCGCGCTCACTGGTCACGTCGCGCGCCAGGACGCTGGTGCCCACCACCTCGTCATCCTTCACAATCGCATTCAGCGTGCAATCGAAATACAGAACGCGAGTGCTGTTCTTGAGCCTTACGTTTACCAGTCCCGCCCAATGACGCTTCTCCAGAAAGCGGCCCAGGTTGGCTTCGATTTCGGCGCGGACGGGCTCTTCCACGAATTCGTCAAGTTTCCGCCCGACAATCTCTGCATAAGGAAGGTGTAGCAGGTCGCTCATGCTGCGATTCACGGTGCGCAGGGTCCCATCCAAGGACAACGCGAACGCGGCGTCCTCCAGTGAATCGATTAATTCTTTAAAGCTTTTTTGCGAACGGGAGATGACCTGGCTAAGCTGATCCAATTGCTCTGGAGAAGGCGCTGCTCCGCTGCGCTCTTCCAAGTCATGCAGAAGGGACTTAAGTTCAGAGACCTCGCGGCGCCGGCCATAAACATAAACAGCGAAAAGTATGCTGAGGATTACGAGGCCCACAGGAATTGCGCCAAGATGATAAGGGAAGTCTTGCAGCCGGTCCCACGCCAAAGCAGCCAAGCCGGTCGCAAGCAACACCAGGAACATGAGTGCCCAGCGCCATAGCTGAGACTCTTCCCGTTCCAAATGGCCCGGTGTGCGCCGGGAAGTGGAATCGGCCTTGTTTTTTTCTGACATGGGCCCAGTTAATCTATGAAAACACTACGACTGAAGTACAACCATCGTAGTTTACACGCCACACATGCTGGTATTGGGAACCTTGGTTCGAAAATACGCAGTCGGAACCGATTTCCACAACATACTGGCATCGTTGCGTGACGGCAATCACCGTTTCTTGCGAGGCCGGAATGTAGGCTTGCCTACTATGTCTAAGTGTCGCCGTATGAAAAACTCCGATGCTCTACAAAACTCTTAGCGCCGCGGTGTATGGCATTGACGCCAACATTATTGAAGTGGAAGTGGACGTGTCTGGAATCAAGACGACCGAGGATCACTTTCACACGGTTGGCTTGCCCGATGCTGCCGTGCGCGAGAGCCGTGATCGCGTTCGCGCCGCGCTCAAAAATTGTGGATATGATATTCCGCCTACCCACATCACCATTAACCTTGCTCCCGCCGATATCCGCAAGGAAGGCTCAGGCTTTGATTTACCCATGGCGCTCTCCATCGTGGGCGCATACGGCGGCCTTACGCGCAAGGAAGTTCCCGACTGCCTGTTTGTGGGTGAATTGTCTTTGGATGGAGGTCTGCGAAGCGTTCGCGGCGCGCTGCCGATCGCGATTGAGGCACGCGGGAAAAAAATCGCCCGCATTGTCGTTCCAGAGGCAAATGCGCGTGAAGCGGCGATGGTGAGCGGAGTGGATGTGTATCCGGTCAAGTCTTTGCTCGACGTTATCCATTTTGTAAACTCCGGCAACGGCATAAAGCCCGTAAAAGTGGACGGCGACACGCTGTTGAGCGAATCCCAACATTTTGCCGTGGACTTCAAAGATGTTCGTGGCCAGCAGACAGCGAAGCGCGCTTTGGAAGTGGCTTGTGCCGGTGGACATAACATTTTGATGATCGGCCCTCCGGGTTCCGGCAAAACCATGCTCGCCAAGCGTATGCCCACAATCCTTCCGCCGTTTATTTTCGAAGAGGCGCTGGAGACGACCAAGATTCACAGCGTGGCCGGAGTGCTCGATCAGGGAGCCGGGTTGGTGGGAGTGCGTCCATTCCGCGCGCCGCACCATACGATTTCTGACGCCGGACTGATTGGAGGAGGCGTAATACCGCGCCCGGGGGAAGTCTCTTTGGCGCACAACGGCGTTTTATTTCTGGATGAGCTTCCTGAGTTTCCCCGCAACGTGCTCGAAGTGATGCGCCAGCCACTGGAGGATGGAACGGTCACCATCTCGCGGGCTTCTATGTCATTGACGTTCCCATCGAGATTCATGCTTGCGGCCGCCATGAATCCCTGCCCGTGCGGATATTTCAACGACCGTTCACGCGATTGCCACTGCTCACCCGTGATGATCCAGCGCTATATCGCGAAAATTTCCGGCCCGCTGCTTGACCGCATTGATATTCACATTGATGTGCCTGCGGTGAACTATAAGGAAATGCGCTCCAGTTCGGAGCCTGAGACTTCAGCCCAGATTTTGGGGCGTGTGATGCGAGCGCGGGACACTCAATTGAACCGCTTTGCGTCGTTGAAGCGCGAAAAGTTGTACTGCAACGCCCAAATGTCTCCCCGGTACATGCGGACTTACTGCGAATTGTCGGCGGATTGCGAGAGTCTGCTGGAGCGTGCCATGATGCAGCAGGGCCTGAGCGCCCGAGCCCATGACCGTATTCTGAAAGTTGCCCGCACCATCGCGGACCTCGACGGCGTTCCGGCAATCATGCCGAAGCATATCGCGGAGGCCATCCAATACCGCACCCTGGATCGGACGTTTTGGGCTTAGCTTTTCTTGGGGAATAACGGCGCCAGGGATTCCTGTAGATCCGTGACTGCGCGAAACAATTCTTTCAGGCCGCCGGTTTCGAGGCCCACTTCCAGTGATTGGAGATCCATCGCTAGGTCTTTGTTGATTTCTGTTGCCCGGCGGACCCTTTCAGTGGAGAGTATGTTCATGACTGAATATGGATCCCGGGATTGCTCCTGCAATCCAATCCATTGCTGGACGGCCCACGAAGTTTGGCGAACGTTGTCCACCGCGCTGCGAAATTCGCTCAGCACTCGTGGAGAAAAGCTGCCGGACAGGACTAATTGTTCAAGTTCGTACAATTCTGACGTGGCCCTTTTCAGCCGCTCGGAGATAGACTGTGTATCAACTTTGGGTTGAGTTCCGCTTTGTGCCATGTGCTACGATCCCTTCGCGCAACCTCTTCGCTCATATAATCGGCAATACAGGCTGAAAACTTTAGCGCCGCGAAAATTCAAGCCAAACCGGGCTTTCCCGAACCTCAATTGACACACGGAAATCGGAGAACGTATTCTACGGGCCTGTTTCAGCCGGGGGGATGATTACTCAGTTCCGATGCACGAGCGCGATTTAGCAGAGAGTTTTTTCAGCCTGTACAAATCGCTGCCCAGCATTTTCCGTGCTCCTGGACGCGTTAATCTTATCGGAGAGCATACCGACTACAACGAAGGGTTCGTCCTTCCGTGCGCTATCGGATTCCAGACCTGGGTTGCGATTGCTCCTCGCGACGATCACAAGCTCTTGATTCAGTCTCAGAATTTTCCCGGAAAATTTGAATTTGATGTTCGCAGCCTGCCTGAAAAACGCTTAGGGAATTGGTGCGACTACGTTTTGGGGGCAGCGTCGACGTTGCAAAAAGCCGGTCAGCCAATCGAGGGCGCGAATTTGCTGATAAAGGGCGAAGTGCCAATCGGCTCAGGGTTAAGTTCTTCGGCTTCCGTGGAAGTCGCCAGTGCTTTGGCTTTTTTGCATCAGAACAATCGTTCGCTGCCCATGCCTGAGGTTGCCAGAATTTGCCGCGAAGCAGAAAACAATTTTGTGGGCGCCCGCGTGGGAATTATGGACCAATTCGTTTCCTGTCTGGGACAAGCTGGACACGCGCTTCTGCTCGATTGCCGCTCTCTCGAATCCAAAATGATCCCATTCCCTGACGAGGTGAGTCTGGTAATTTGCAACACCATGGTCAAGCATGCCATTGCCGGCGGAGAATACAATGCCCGGCGCGAGGAGTGTGATGAGGCCGTACGATTGCTGTCCGCGTATTACGGTGGAATACGCGCGCTTCGCGATGTCTCACCGGAACAACTTCAAGCCCGCAGCAGTGACCTTCCAAGCACAATTTATCAACGGGCGCTGCACGTTGTTTCCGAAAATCAGCGGGTAAAAGATGCGGTGGAAGCGCTTTCGCGTGGCGATGTTGATGAAGTTGGGCGGCTCATGCGTGAATCGCATCGCAGCCTGCGTGACCTGTTTAAAGTCAGTAGCGTGGAACTCGATGTGATGGTCGAAGCAGCCGAAGGCTTGCCCGGCTATCGCGGCGGGCGAATGACCGGAGGAGGCTTTGGCGGATGCACGGTCAATCTAGTGGACGCATCGGAAGCGGACTCTTTCGCTAAACAGATTGCCGTCCGGTATCAGCAGAAAACTGGAATCCAGCCGGACGTGTATATATGCTTCCCCGCGGACGGTGCAGCAGCGGCACAGAAGTCACATTCCTTAACTTTGTAAATTTTTATTGCAC
>JANWKU010000088.1 GCA_025451215.1 Terriglobales bacterium | reverse complement strand
TTACGAAGCGCGAAGGCGCACTGCTGATTTTTGACGAAGTCATGACTGGTTTTCGCTTAGCATTTGGCGGGGCGCAGGAACTGTATGGAGTTGTTCCTGATCTCACGACCTTGGGAAAGATCATCGGTGGCGGGCTGCCTGTTGGTGCCTACGGCGGCCCGGCAGAAATCATGGACATGGTGGCGCCGTTAGGGCCCGTATATCAAGCGGGAACGCTTTCAGGAAATCCGCTCGCGATGGCGGCAGGGATTGCGACGCTGCGGCATCTGCAAAAGAATAAGAATGAACTTTACGCGAAGCTTGATCGGTTGAGCGGAGTATTAGTGGAAGGCGTGGCCGCGGCGGCAAAAACAGCGGGAATTCCGCTGTCCTTCAATCGCGTTGGTTCAATGTTCACTTGGTTCTTTACGCCGGGACCTGTAGCGGATTGGGATTCCGCCTCTAAATCCGACACCGCAGCTTTCGGAAAATTTTTCCGCTCAATGCTTGATTCGGGAATCTATCTTCCGCCGTCGCAGTTTGAAGCGGCGTTCTTAGGCGCGGCACACACGCGGGAGGATGTGGAAAGGACAGTAGAGGCGGCGAAGAAGGCATTTGCGTAGCATGCCGAAATGTGTAGCGCCGGGTCTCTGACCCGGCGTCACCGGACCATAGGTCCGGCGCTACACCACAGCCCGATACACAGAACAAAGCGTGTACAGACCAAAAGGTTGCACAGGCCGAATTGTTCATCCGTCACTTTCCGGAAATATTCTTCGTGGTATATCGGCACGGTGCAGCCCAAATATAAATATCGCCGCCGTTTGCCGCATCTTCAAAAAGATTATCGTCCGCTTTTTATCAGCTCCAACACTACAACGATGGATTCTTCCGGCAGGAGCGCGCCAAATCGTGCTTGAGTGCTGCAAAGAAAATGACGGTAAGCAGTTCGAACTGCATTGTGTTGTCGTTATGCCCGATCACGTGCACGTTTTGCTGTCACCACTACGACGCGCCGACGGTTGGAATTACACTCTTCCGGAAATCATGCGAGCAATCAAGGGAGTGTCTGCGAGAAGAGTCAATGATTTACTGAATCGAAGGGGCGCGGTGTGGCAGGCGGAATCTTTTGATCATGTATTGCGTTCGAACGATAGTCTCACGGAAAAAGTGGATTATATTTTTCAGAATCCGGTAAGGGCCAGATTGGTGAAGAATGCTTCTGAGTATGAATGGTCGTGGAAAGGGAAGGCACCAATCTTATAGCAGCTTTGATTGTGTAGCGCCGGGCTATGGTCCAGCGACGCCGGGTCAAAGACCCGGCGCTACACGAGATGAGGCGCTACGTGCTTTGTGCCGATTTCATCATTGCCTGGATCGTCACAAATTCCCGTCCTTGCGATTTATAACGCGCAATGATGTTGTCCGTTGCTTTTACTGTGAATGCCCGGTCGGCGCCGAATTGCAAATGCCCACCGTCGTGCAGCAGTAGCACGTCGCCACCGCGAACCTGCCGCGCGACGTTTCGTTCAATGCTCTCCGAAGACTTCGCGTTCCAGTCGTATCCGGTAACGTTCCACATCACGCGAAGCAATCCCAAATCGCGAGCAATTCGCAGGACTGCTGGACGCCGCGCGCCAAAGGGAGGACGAAATAAATTGGAGTGCGCGCCCACGGCATCGTCCAATGCTCGAGTGCAGCTTTCGAGTTCCACTTTGATCTGCCTTGCGGTTTGAAACACTAACGCGGGATGGGTAAAGGTGTGGTTCCCAACCGCGTGTCCGGACTTCACGATTTCCTGGACAATGTCAGGCCGCTGCCGCGCATAACGCCCTATCAAAAAAAACGTCGCTCGCACATCGTGTCTGGCCAATACTTCGAGTAGGCGAAAAGTATGTGGATCATTCGGGCCATCGTCGTAGGTAAGCGCGATTTCCTTCGCACCGCGCGGCAATCCGATGAATGTTCGGCCATACCACTGCGCCGTCGGGCCTATGGCCTGGTAACTGGCCGCACCCGAGGCCGCAATCACGCCGGCGCCGCCGATCAAATATCCCCACATGTCTTGGCGATTGTAATGGATAATTCAAGGTCCAAATTTACGAGCTATACTGATGATTGATCTTCGTGAAATGAAATACCATATCTAAGGCCTTGGTGTCGCGAGACGCTGCTCGTTCACCCGAACACCAGCGGGCTAAAATCAAGCGCTTCCTGCCTTCCCCGAAGCCTTAAGTTCGCGATCAAGCCTTCGTTCTCCTCCAATCAAGCATAACTGTCAGGGCCGTGCCAACGTTTGTCGTCGTTAAAGCCCTTTGCACGCCGCTTTTATACGGATATTCCTGTATAGACTATTCAGTGGCAAATCCAGATAATTGGCCTATATTCCTTTCAGAGAAACGAATGTCTGTAGCAAAAGTCCTTCCTGACGCTGGGACGATCTCAAGCCTAGCTCATATTCCCGATCACAGATGGGCCGGACACGCGGTCCAGCTGTACACGCATGACAAGTTTTTGATAGACGTTTTGTGCCGCTTTGTAGGCGGCGCATTGGCTGCCGGGGATGTTGCTATTATCGCGGCCACTCGTGCCCACCGCGACGAACTGGAACGACAGCTCCAAGCGCATGGGGTAGACACAGCCAAGGCGGCCATGCAGGGCCGATACCTTGCCCTCGATGCGCAGGCGACTTTATCGAAGTTCATGATAGACGGTGCGCTGGATGAAGTCCGCTTCAAGGACACTATCAGCACGGTGCTGAATCAGACTAAACATGCCGTGCAGGGACAAGATTGCAAAATAGCGGTTTTCGGAGAGTTGGTCGCGCTGCTTTGGACGCAAGGCAAGTCCAGGGAAGCGATCCGAGTCGAGCAGCTTTGGAACGAGTTGGCCACAGAGTATTCTTTTTCGTTATTGTGCGCGTATCCGACGAACGGTTTTGAAGACGATGGGCACTTGGAGCCCTTCCTTAAAATGTGCAAGGAACATTCCGGAGTCTTTCCGAACGAGAGTTTTTTGACCATTAGCAGCGAAGATGAGCGACTGCGAAGCATCGCAGAGTTGCAGCAGAAAACAGATCTCCTGGAGCGAGAGTTGGCATTGCGGGAGAGCGAAGCACGCTTTCGCCTGGTGGTGGAAGCGGTGCAGGACTATGCGATTTTCATGCTGGACGCGCAGGGCAACGTCAGCACTTGGAACATCGGCGCGGAGCGCATCAAGGGGTATAAGGCCGAGGAAATTATCGGAAAGCATTTTTCCACGTTCTATCCGGAAGAAGACCTGCTGAATGGCAAACCTGCATGGGAACTGGTCGTCGCGGAAAAAGAAGGCAGGTTCGAGGACGAAGGATGGCGCCTGCGCAAGGATGGTTCACGGTTCTGGGCGAATGTGATCATCACCGCCCTGAAGGACGGGACCGGAAAGCTGATCGGGTTTGCCAAAGTCACCAGGGACTTTACGGAAAGAATCAAAGTACAAAACGAGTTGAAAAAAGAGATTGCCGAACGCAGAGCGGCGCAGGAAAAATTACACCTTTCGGAACAGTCGTTGCGTCAACTTTCACTGCACCTGCTGCGGACCCAGGACGAAGAACGAAGGCGTATTGGAAGAGATCTGCATGACAGCCTGGGGCAATATCTTGCGGTGCTAAAGATGAAACTGGACTCAGTTGCCGGCTCTCTGGGAGGGAACAGCAACGAGATTTCCCAAGATATTGCTGAGTGCATTCGGCTAGCAGAGGATTCGATCAAAGAAGTCCGGACGGTCTCCTATTTGCTGTATCCGCCCATGCTGGAGGAGATGGGGTTGAAATCCGCGATCCCATGGTATTTAGACGGATTTTCTTCACGCAGCGGCATTGCAACAACATTGGAGGTCAGAACAGACTTCGGGCGCATCGAGCGGGACAGTGAATTGGCGTTGTTCCGGATTCTTCAGGAAAGCCTCACCAATGTTCACCGGCATTCGGAGAGCCCGGTGGCGCATGTGCGTCTGTGGAAGAAGGACGGCAGTTGCATTCTGGAAATTGAAGATAAAGGTAAGGGCATCAACCCCGCAGTATTGGAACAGGCCGGCACAGACTGGATGGGCGCCATCGGGGTTGGGGTACGAGGCATGAATGAGCGCATGCGGCAACTGGGAGGGAAGCTGGAACTTATATCGGACGGAACCGGCACCCGCGTGGTTGCAACAATTCCAACAAAGTGATGTGGTGAGGGTTTGCGCGCGAATGGCATTCGCATTTCGCGGCGTCCGTGGCATAGAAACAGGTGAATGGCATGTCAGTGCGAATTTTGGTTGCCGACGATCATGAAATCGTGCGCGAGGGTATTCGCACTCTCATTGCAAGGTCGCGGCCTGAATGGGAAATTTGCGGCGAGGCTGTAAACGGGGAAGAAGCGATTGAGACGGCAAAGAACCAGAAGCCTGACGTCATTATTCTCGACATCACGATGCCGAAGGTGAGCGGCCTGGAAGCGGCGTCCAAAATCGCCGCCCTGGATCTCGGAATCCGCATTTTAATGTTCACCATGCACGACTCGGCAAGGCTTCATGCCGAAGCTCGGCAGGCAGCGGCGCAAGGCGTCGTCCTCAAGTCGCAGGCCGCGCGGGACCTGATTCGTGCGATTGATACTCTTTTGGCTGGCGGCACCTTCTTTGGATCCGAGACGACACGAAATCCCGTGACAGGCAACCCCACGCCTACTTCATCTCCAGAGTCCAGCCTCCGGCGTACCGAGGGCCGGCTAGCAGACGGGGGAGTTCACTTACGCAATCTGAAATTCTGCGGAGCAAGAACCCGAAGGCGCTCTAGGCGGCAGTCCAGCTTCTCTTCCCGTAGCGCTGTTGGGGATTCCATGCGCGGGCGACTGGCGCGGGCCTAAGCCCAGCAGTCTTCGCTTATCGGATCGCTTCCGGGATTCTTGGATGATTCATTTCTACAACTCATAACTAAGGACTCTCCGATCTCAGCACGATAAGTAGCGGCGATAAATTTGCCGAGAAGCGGTAATGTTTGCCAAGGATCTCCTTGTTTTGAGTAATTCCAGGATGAGTGGCAAAACGTTATTACCAGCGTGCTCCCGATACTAGTATTTCTTGTACTCCGACCTTTGCCTTTCCGGGCCCGAGACCTGAAATTCCCGAGAGGTTGGTTACCGGCGTAATCCGCCATGCCCGGTTTCACTGGGATTCCTGCGGATTGCACAGAAAATAGTAGAGATCGCGGTACTTATTCACTGGAGGAAGTTATGACACTTCGGCGCACGCCGGTGATCATCTTCATTTTGAGTTTATTACTCTGTGGCACGGCACTGTGCCAGCAGCAAGATCCGGCAGTGACGCTTCGTAACGACGACGCGAATACTGCCGACCAGGAGAATTCCGGAGAGAGTCTCGCCGACGTTGCGCGTGGCTTGCGCAAGGACAATACAGAGACGGTGCAAACGACCGCGGCGGACGCGCAAAAGCTTTTCAGCATGGTGGACACAATTTTTGATTTTGCGGCGGCGGATACGGGTTTTCCGAAGCACGCGAACGTTCAGCGGCGGCTGATTGCAAAAGCAGACTTAGAGAAATATGTGCGCGAGCAGGAAGGAAAAGCGGAACTCGCGCAGCGCTTGTCGCGTTCTGAAATGACGATGA
>JANWKU010000087.1 GCA_025451215.1 Terriglobales bacterium | reverse complement strand
GGCAAACCAACCTCGTATCATCACCTCGGCATCTAGACAGCAGTTCAATATTACGGCGAGGTATTTTCTCAGCCGGGATCAAGGGGCGTATGAGAATAAGAATGACGAAAAGATCTCTTGGAGTATTGATTGTTACCCTGGCCATGGTGCTTCCCGCTTTGGCCCAATATGGAGGCCGCGGACGACGGCTTTCCCCGAGTGACCAACAGCGGTACGACAGCTATTACTCCCGCTGGGTCCAGTACAAACAGCGGAACGATGGCGACCAGATACGCAGCATGGAAAGGCGCATGGACGATGTGAAGGCCCAATACGGAATTCCCGAGAACGTCCCGTACTGGCGCATCGCCTCCCGTGGCGGCGAGCGTGACTGGCAGGGCGGGTACCGTTGGCGGTCCATGCTTTCTCCGAGCGACCAGCAGCGGTTTGACAGCTACTACTCCCGCTGGATCAACTACCAGCGCACCAACAATCGCGACCAGATGATCAGCATGCAGCGCCGTATGGACGACTTGAAAGGGCGTTACAACATCGGACCTGAAGTTCCCAACGAGCGCATCGCCTCGCCGGGTACACGATAGTTTGTGCAGTAAAAAAACGGGAGGCAAGTATGCCTCCCGTTTTTTTCGCTGTACTGTTCTCTGCATTTCTTTTGTTACTTGCTCAGGCGATGTCTGCTAGGCTAATGGACATGCGCCCCCAGCCTCTTATTTGCGTGACCGATGTCGAAGCCAGCAGCCAATGGTATCAACGCCTACTTGGTTGCCGCGGAGCTCACGGCGGCCCGCACTATGAGCAGCTAATAAAGGATGGCTCTCTGGTATTGCAATTACACAGCTTCCAAGTTGAGCACCATCACGGGCGAATTGGCAATCCCGCTGACAAGCCTTATGGCAACGGGGTGCTGCTATGGTTCGAGGTGCAGGACTTCGATGCGGTCATGCAGCGTGCCGCTGAAATGAATGTGGAGATCATTCTGTCCCGGCATCGCAATCCTCCCGACGGCGACGGCGGACCAAACCACTGGGAATGCTGGATGCGTGATCCGGATGGTTATACCGTCGTGGTCGCCAGCCCTTACGGAACTGCGGACGGCACCTGGCGACCCAGCCCTGACCTATTCACTTAAGATTTGAAATGCCGGAATGACAAATCTGGAAGGCTGAGTTTGTCATTTGCCCCTGGCTCTCCTATCATGAAACGAAATTCATATCCTGAGGTCATTCATGTCGGAACCGTCTTATGAAGAGTTGAAAGCACGCTTGTCTGAACTGGAAAAGCAGCAGGGAACGCGCCGCACCGGAAGCCTCGAATTTAAAGTGGGAGAAAAAGGCGGCGTGAGTGTTTATGGCCTGGGACGTTTTCCCGTGACGCTCTACTACGAGCAATGGAACCGGCTACTTGAGGCCGGCGAGCGTCTGCGCCAATTCCTGGAAGACAACAAATCAAAACTTAAACTAAAAGAGTAAGTCTGCGACCTCTTAAGTACGGTAGATCTAAGGTTTGTACTCGTTCATAGGTGACTTTCTGAGGGCAAACTGCCGTACTTTTCTCGCACCTAATTCCGCACTGGATCACCGTCGCCTTGGAAAAGGCCGTCTGGAGAACGGTGATGGTGAGAGAAGAGGCGTGCTATGAAATTATTCGGCCATCCGGTCCATCAAATGTTGATTGTTTTTCCGCTGGGATTGCTGGCGACTGCGGTAGCGTTCGATATCGTCGGTCTCGCCAGCAGCGATCCGACCTGGTTTCTGATCTCCTATTGGATGATCGCGGCCGGCATTATCGGCGGACTATTGGCTGCGGTATTCGGAACGATTGACTGGTGGGGAATCCCCGCCAACACGCGGGCCAAGAGTATTGGACTTCTGCATGGTATTGGCAATGTCATTGTTGTCCTGCTTTTTATTGCAAGTTGGTTCCTGCGCCCGACTCCTATTTCAATACCGGGGACGCTTGCCTTCGTCTGCTCCTTTTTCGGAGTGGCACTGGCTTTGGTGACTGGCTGGCTGGGCGGAGAGTTAGTGGATCGACTTGGAGTTGGCGTGGATGAAGGGGCGCATTTGAATTCTCCCAGCTCACTTTCCGGACAACCTGCCGCGCGCCGGAAATTGGAGGAGCGGAGAGCGGCATAATGATTTTCAAAAAATCCACTCTTAGATGAAATGAGCAGTGGTGAACGGGGCCTGAACCTCCATGCTACGATTGGAGATTCAGGCCCCGTTGCTTAATTGGATAAAGCACAGGTTTCCTAAATTGGAGGCCCCTACGCAGTTGGTTTGTCGCTATTCTGTACGATTTCCGGCCTATACTATGCACGCAAATATGCACAAGATTTTCAGAAGCCGTGTTAACTTTTGAATGTGGCCCCATCGTTCAACGGATAGGACTTCAGTTTCCTAAACTGAATATGTAGGTTCGATTCCTACTGGGGCTACCAAATCTCAATAAGCGACTGGCGCGTAAAAATCCACCGGCTATTTCTTAAATCCAATTCTGCTCTCTGATTCGCCACTGCCTTGTTTGAATTGAAAGTAGCTCAAAATCGCATCCAGCTTATGCATGAAGCGGGTTCCTTTAATTACATTTCTTTCGCTGTAGTGAACGATGCCCGGTACAATTCGTCCGCGACGGGCATAGGCGCGCGATGCTCCCGTTTGTGGATGAAACAATTCACTGGCGTCAACACGGAAGGCAGTTAGGTCGGAGTCCGTTTCCTTTTCTACAGTATCCAGAATTTTGTGAAAATCACTCACCCACTTTTCGTCTATCTCGTGAGTATCAGGAATGTTGTCTTTGAGCGATTTCAAGAGAAAGTATGCTTGTGTTAAATCCATAAACTTAAATCATCCATTCATTCTTTGTACGTTTTGGCCGTGGGTTTTCCGGCGTAGCAATCAATCCTTTGTATTTCTGTAGATAATCCCACGCCGCATCGCTCACTCTGAAGAATCCTATCGTGCCATGCGTTTGAATAGGAGAAAGGATACCGTCATGGCATAGCGATGCAACTTCCAGCCTGTTCATAGACCAAGACACAACACGCTCATGTTCTTCAACAAATTCCTGCAAGATATGCTTCTCGTCCAGTGTTAAAGACTTAATCCTGCTAATTTCACGCTGATTATTTTGGTGTTTGAAAAGGGCGTGTAAGCATTTTTTCCAGACCCACTGGGCTGGAAAGCTCAGCGAATAGAAACCGGAGAGCAGTAGGCCAATCCAAAGCCAAATAAGCCTTGCTGGTATCAGGATAGGGGCAAATACGGCAACGTGCGTTCCTACAAGCAGCACCACAAGGCACACAAAGAATATTGTTACAGCCACTCGTGGCGAAAGGAATATTTTCTCAAGAACTTTGATGAGTGCAGAAATCGCATCCATGTGCCGGATTGTACATCGGCTGGTAAAACTTCTAGTCAACTTACTTCGTGAAATATGTCCCGTGGTCGGCCAGAAATTCCGCCATGCGGGATTCCAGATTCTCCCGCTCCCTTTTCTGCTCCTGTTCTTTCTTGAAGTCTATCGCTGGCGGCCATTACTGTCACAGCGTAATGCTGATCCTGCAAATGGAGGCCAATCCGAAAAGGGGAAAACTCACCCCTTCTTTTACGCGAAAAATGCGGTACACGTCGATTGCGACGATAATTACCCCGATCACGACGATGATTGGGAAGCTCCGTTCCATCCAAAAATTGATGGCGTTGGTGATTTGCAAAGTTTTTTCGGGCGAAACATTGCGCACCGCGATTTCCGCAACAATATTTGTTTTGCAAAGCCAGGCGAACATTCCCCAGCCGATGGAATCAGTTGCAAGTCGCATGCCGGCGCGAAAGCACGTCCAATAAGGTCGCAGAAGGTTCAGGAAAGATGTGGCGATGGTTACCGCTATCAGAGCCACAATCCACCACGAGTAATAGCGCCACGCGGGGGCCAGGACAATGCGGACATCAGGACGATTCACCATTACGGGCGATAACATAAAACTAACCCACCATATACAAGTCACGACAAGCGCGACGATTTCAGTGATGGAATTTGAACGCTTGATACGATTTGCGGCTCGAAGCGCCGGAAGATTACGGGGATTCCATTTTTCGAGGAACCCGGATTTGAGGGCATATTTTTCGAGCACCGCGAATCCAAAGGTGACCGATGCGAACGTGTAGAGGACGACCATCCACAAACCATGCAGTGCCCCGACGATGAAATCGCCCGGGGTTTGGGCGTGATAAGAGGGGATATAAGAACTGATGCACAACCACACCGCCAGCCAGGGAATGGCGTAGAACAAAAATGCCATCTTCAGCACGAGGCGGTAAATCGGAAAGAGGACAGGGCCGATGAGGTGCCGCTGCGGCAAGTAGCGATTGGCGACCATGATAGGGCTGCCGCGCTGTTTGAGAATACCTTCCACGTCGGCGTCGGTGAGCTTGCGGCCGAGTTCAGATTCTTTGTCTTCCGCTTGTGAGCGGATGTCTTCCGAGAGTTCGTCGAGGATGTCCTGCCTTTGCGCTTTGGGTAGCCAGAAACCAACTGCTTGCAGGTAACGCTCAATGAGTTCCATATAATTATTCCTCGTGGAGAATTTGTTCAAGCGAAGCGTTGATGCTTCGCCATTCTTCAAGCAATTGCTTAAGGATTCGTTTGCCTTCCGGCGACAATTTGTAGAAGCGCTTGTTGCGCTTATCTTCTTCACGCCATTCGCTGACGAGAAGGCCCTGTGTTTCCAGCCGCCGGAGAAGGGGATAAAGTGTGCTTTCATCAATCTCTAGGCCATCGTCGGCCAGGGCCTTGCGCAGGGTGTATCCATAGCGCTCTGTCTTTAGCTGAGCTAGTACAGCGACAATCAGGCATCCCCGGCGAAGTTCCAGGCGAAGATTTTCGTAAAGGGCGCCGCTTTCTTCGGGCTTAGTACTGTTCTTCATATAGTGTACGCAACACACTGTATGTCGTACAGTAAAAGTTGTCAAGAAAAAAATTGTCTTGCATCCTGAGGAGGTGCTTGCGCCGAAATCCAGGACTGCGCTGTCTACACGATTTCCTGTATTACTAGATTGCTACACGATTGACCCCACCTCCCGGGTTTGTTAGTTTCCAAATATCGCGTGTCGTTTGAGTTCCCTTCGCTTTTGCCATGGGCCATTCTGATTCAGTTGTGTCTTCTCCGGCAGCTTCACTTTCAGGTCGTGCCTCTTTTCAGGCGGAGGACAAAAGTTCGCTGGAAATGGTAGTGGAAGCCACCCGTGCGGTGCTTGCCGATCCCAGCTTGAGTTCTGTTTTGCCCAAGCTACTGCAACTGGCGCGGCAATATATTCCGGCCGATGCCCATGCCGTCTGGCGGCACTATGAGCACGAAAATCGCTGGGTAGTCCTAGCGTCAGCGGGGCTGTCGGAGCGCTACCAGCGCCAATTTGAACCCGCCGGCTCTACGATCACGGAACTAGTTGCGATCTCTGATATTGCAGAGCTGCCTAAACTGGTGGAGCACCGCCGCAAACTCTATGCGGACGAGGGCATTCGCTCCCTGATTATTGCGCCGCTGCGATTGAGAAATGGCATTCAAGGCACGCTGGTATTTTATTTCCGGCAGCCACACGTTTTCAGCGAGCAGGAACTTAAGTTGACCGACACGCTGGCGAATCTTGCCGCGCTCGCCGTGGACACGGCGGAATCCTACGACGCGCTGGAAAAAGAAAAACAGCGCTCTCAGTTTTTGGCCGAGGCCAGCAAACTGCTGAGTTCATCGTTGGATTATGAGAGCACCCTGTCCAGCGTTGCGAAGGTTGCCGTGCCGCAGATCGCCGACTGGTGCGCGATTGATCTTCTTCAGGAAGATGGCACACTGCGGCGGGTTTCCGTGCAGCATGTTGACCCGGCCAAGATTGCGATGGCGCACGATTTAATGAAGCGCTATCCGCCGCACCCGGACAGCAATATTTTCCTCGCGATGAAAGCCGGCGTCTCCGGTTTTGCCCCGGAGATGACCGATGAGATGTTGCGATCCGAACAGATAGATGAAGAGCACGGGAAATTGCTGCGCTCCATTGGGATGAAATCCGCCATTATTTCTCCGCTGATTGCGCGGGAACGCACGCTGGGGACCATCACCTTTGTCATGGCGGAATCGAACCGGCGCTTTGCCCAGCCGGACGTGCAGTTTGTGGAAGACCTGGCGCGGCGCGCGGCCACAGCGGTGGACAATGCGCGTCTGCATAGCTCTGTGGAAGACCATCGCCGCGAACTGCAGACGGCCAATGACAAGCTTGAGCACCGGGTGGAAGAGCGCACCAGCGAGTTGCGGCAGGCGGCCATCAGTCTGCGCGATCTTTCGACCCGGCTGCTGCAAATTCAGGATGAAGAACGCCGGCGCATTGCCCGCGAGTTGCATGACAGCCTGGGACAACATTTGACCGCCGCGAAACTGAACATTGATATCGCACTGGCTGGCGCGACCGACAGCGATGCCAAAGAAAAGCTTACCCGCGCCCAGAGGGAAGTGGAGCAATCGGTGCAAGAGGTCAGAACGCTTTCTCATCTTTTGCATCCGCCGCTGCTCGAGGAGGCGGGGCTTCCCTCAGCGCTCGACTGGTACGTGAAAGGATTCGCGGAGAGAAGCGGCATTCCCGTCGAACTTGAACTTGATCCCAACCTGGGCCGGCTTTCGCGCGAGATTGAGACAACAATATTTCGCGTGGTGCAGGAGTCGCTCACCAATGTTCATCGTCACTCGGGCAGCTCGAGCGCGAGCATTCGGATACTTCGCAAGGGTGATGAAGTTTGCATGGAAATTTCCGACTCAGGGAAGGGCATGGCACCTGATCCGCGGCTGGGCGTAGGAATTCAGGGGATGAGAGAGCGGGTGCGGCAACTTGGTGGAAGTTTACAGATTGAATCGCCGGGCGTAGGAACGCGCGTGCAAGCAATCGTGCCCATCCCGGCTAATTCTAATTCTAATTCTAATTCCAACGACACGACCGCCAGCGGCGAAGTAGGCAAAGCTCGGTCCAATGCGGCAGGGTTCCTGGCGGAATGAGAAATTATCGAAAATCTCGACTAACAGCTATATGCGGGATGGAAAAGTCATTTCCGCTTCAGTAGTCCATCTCATCTTCGTTAAAGCTTCACGACATTAAGCTTTATAAGAAATTAAAACCTTTAACCGCCGGCACATGAGTAAATCCTGCGGCCAGAGCGCAATAAAAACGATGGGTACCGTTTGTCAGTTTGTAACAATATTTTCCGATTGATCCTCGGTAATTTCAACGGGTGGAATTACATCGGCTCGTCGGAAGCCAGATAGAATTCTGACGACGCGCTCCCGAGCTGAAATCTCTTCGCCGGAGCTGTCATTGAAAAGTTTGACTCCCGGCGCGCATTGAACAGGCGCTACATCAAGAATCAAGATTTCCTTCGCGTTTGGATGATCAGTCCGATAGCACTTTGTGTTTGGGAGAAAGCCCACCATTTGGGCTTCGATCCACCAAGAATCATCAAACGCTATATGGAGTCCATGATGGATCAACTGCATGTCACTAAATTCCCCAATTCACGCACGCATCGCATCCACACATCCCCGCATCTAAACATTGACAGCAACTCACTCAAGTATTAGCATCCTATTGCGTGCAACTATAATCTAATTGATTGCAAAGCACTTATAAGTATAAAAGGAGCCGATTATGGGCAAAATTATAGGAATTGACCTTGGAACTACCAACTCCTGCGTAGCGGTAATGGAGGGTGGAGAGCCCAAGGTTATCCCCAATGAAGAAGGTGGGCGGACTACGCCCTCCGTCGTCGGATTTACCAAAACTGGCGAACGATTGGTAGGACAGGTGGCCAAGCGGCAGGCCATTACCAATCCTGAAAACACGGTTTATTCGATCAAGCGGTTTATGGGACGCCGCTTCGATGAAGTCAGCGAAGAAATGAAGATGGTCCCATACAAAGTCGTGCGCCAGGGCGACCACGTCGCAGTTTTGGCGCAGGGCAAAGAATATACTCCGCCGGAAATTTCAGCGCTGATTTTGCAGAAGCTGAAGAAGGCGGCCGAAGACTACCTTGGCGATAAAGTTACCGAAGCGGTCATCACCGTTCCCGCGTACTTCAATGACGCGCAGCGGCAGGCTACCAAAGACGCCGGCAAGATTGCCGGGCTTGAAGTAAAGCGAATCATCAACGAGCCAACGGCGGCAGCGCTGGCCTACGGACTCGACAAAGGCAAGGACGAAACCATTGCCGTGTATGACTTCGGCGGCGGCACGTTTGATATTTCGATTCTCGAAGTAGGCGAAGGCGTGATCGAGGTGAAAGCCACCAATGGCGACACGCACCTTGGCGGCGACAACATTGACCAGAAGCTAGTGGACTGGTTGATTGACGAATTTAAGAAGGACGAAGGTCTCGACCTGCGCGGTAAAGGAAACGAGATGGCGTTGCAGCGTCTGCGCGATGGAGCCGAGCGCGCCAAGATCGAGCTTTCCACCACGATGGAGACGGAGATCAATCTGCCCTTCATCACCGCTGACGCCAATGGGCCGAAGCATTTGGTGAAAAAGCTGACGCGGGCAAAGCTCGAGTCCATGGTGGAAGACATCATTCAGCGCTCGGTTGGTCCGTGCAAACAGTGCATGAAAGATGCGGGCGTGGACGCCTCGAAGATCAACGAAGTGGTGTTGGTCGGCGGACAGACGCGTATGCCTCGCATTCAGTCCTTGGTGAAAGAATTGTTTGGCCGGGAAGGTCACAAGGGCGTCAACCCTGACGAAGTGGTCGCGATTGGCGCGGGCATCCAGGGCGGCGTTCTGGGCGGGGAAGTGAAAGACCTGCTACTGCTGGACGTGACTCCGCTGTCGCTGGCAATTGAAACGCTGGGCGGCGTGGCCACACCGATGATTCCGCGCAACACAACGATTCCGACGAAGAAGACGGAGACGTTTTCGACGGCGGCGGACAGCCAGACGTCAGTCGAAGTGCATGTGCTGCAAGGCGAGCGTCCGTTGGCGGCGCAGAATCGCACGCTGGGTAAATTCCATTTGACGGGAATTCCTCCGGCGCCGCGTGGTTTGCCGCAGATTGAGGTGACGTTCGACATTGACGCGAATGGAATTCTCAATGTGACGGCGAAAGACAATGCCACGGGCAAGGACCAGAAGATTACGATTACGTCGTCTTCAGGCCTGAGCAAAGAAGAAGTGGAGCGCATGGCGAAGGATGCCGAGGCGCACTCCGCCGAAGACAAGGCGCAGCGTGAGTCCATTGAAGCCAAGAACCAGCTCGACTCGATGGTTTACCAAATCGAGAAGATGCTGAAGGAGTCGGGCGACAAGATATCCGGTTCCGAACGCGGCGATGTGGAGAACGCGCTGGCCGACGCTAAGAAGGCGCTTGAGTCAAACGACAAGGCGCAAATGGACAAGGCCCGCGAGACGTTGACGCAGGCTTCGCACAAACTGGCTGAGCAGATGTACAAAGCTGCGCAGCCTTCGGCGGCGGGAGCCGGTCCGGCGCCAGGTGCGGGTCCGGAACCGGGCGCAAACGGTGATGGTCAGAAGAAAGATGAAGGCGTAATTGATGCCGAGTACGTGGACGTAGAGGACAAGAAGTAATGTGTGGCGCGGACGCCTTCGTCCGCGCAGCCTGACCACGGATTGACGCGTAGCAGAACGGATCACGATCTATGAGGCTCGCGCAATCCGTGGTTTGTTTTAGACAAGGGGGACTCAATGCAATTCCAGGTGAAAGGGCAGGAATATTTTTTGGCGTTCGTGGAAGATGAAAAGCGCTGGTGCTTGTTCGCTCCGACGGAGCAAGGCGTAAACCGCGTTCCCGTGTATGTGGACGGAGCGAAGTATGAACGCATGGGGATCATGGAGCATATAACCAATAAGCTGTCATCCTGAGTGGAGTCGAAGGATCGCCGTAGTCAAGCGAAGGTTTGCAGTGACGAATGCAATAATAAAATTATGAGGGTCGCGACGGCTACGGGATCCTTCGACTTCACAAAACGGTTCGCTCTTGCGAACCGTTTTATTTCGCTCAGGATGACAATGTGTAGAATGATTTTTTCAAACAATGGCAACGACTGACAAAAAAGATTATTACGGCGCGCTGGGTGTGAAGAAGTCCGCCTCCGCTGATGAGATTCGCAAGGCCTTCCGCAAGCTGGCGAGGAAATACCATCCTGACGTCAATCCCGGGGATAAATCAGCGGAGGAAAAATTCAAAACTATTTCCGAAGCCAACGATATTCTCAGCGATCCGAAAAAGCGCAAAATCTACGACCAGCTTGGATTTTATTCTGACAACATTGATCCTGCCGCGGCAGAAGCTTATGCGAAAGCAGAAGCCGGCGGCGCAGGGGGATATTCTGGCGGATTTCCCGGGGCACAAAATGCTGGCGGACAAGGCGTGCCCTTCGACTTTGGCGGATTCGATTTCTCCGATATGGGAGGCAGATCAAGCGGCGGTGGCGGCGGGAGTGGCAGCTTCCGCGATATCTTCTCGGGAATGTTTGGCGGACGCGGTGGCGGGGGCGCAGCCGAAGCGGGCCCTGAACCGGGGAGCGATCTGGAATATCAGGTCAACGTTCCTTTTTGGACAGCGATCCGTGGCGGCGTGATGCGGCTGAATATTTCGCGGCAGGACGTTTGCGCCACATGCCACGGAAATGGGTCGATTGAAGCGCCAGGAAAATGTCCGCAGTGCCACGGTACCGGACAGGTGACGCAGACCGGCGGGCGCATGAAGTTTAACGTGCAGTGTCCGCGATGCCATGGAACCGGAAAGAATATTTCTGTTTGTCCTACCTGCCATGGCGAAGGAACGGTCGCGCGAACGGAGCCGCTTGAAGTTCGCATTAAAGCCGGTACGCGTGATGGCCAGAGAATTCGGTTGCAAGGGAAGGGAAATGCCGGATTTGCGGGAGGGCCAGCGGGGGATTTGTACGTGATTATCCGGGCGGAAGTGCATCCGGTATTTCGGCGCGATGGCGATGACATTTACATTAACGTTCCCGTGACTGCTCCGGAAGCCGCGCTGGGGGCCAAGATTGAAGTGCCGACGATTGATGGCCGCGCGCAACTTAAAATTCCTCCTGGAACGCAGAGCGGACAGAAACTGCGTCTGCGTGAGAAGGGCGTGCCTTCAGCGACAAAAGATGGCTTGCGTGGAGATGAAATTGTTGAGGTCAAAATCACGGTCCCCATGCCGCGGGACGAGAAAACGAAAGAGCTGTTGCGCGAGCTGGCGAAGTTGAATCCTGAGGATCCTAGGGAAGAGTTGTTCAAGAATCTTTGACCGGAAATACACGTGTTCGACAGTAACTTGACCGAACAAACGCAGCGAATTAACGTTGCGGTTGCAATGTGGACTCTGCCTCTAACCACACTTCAAAAAAGCGGTATTATTACCTACGAATTGATAGCTGGGCTCTCAACAATTGTAGTTACCGCATTCTCAGCAGCTTTCCTTGGACTTTGTATTTCATTGTTTGCTCAATACACTGGCTTAATTCACTTAGGAGAATATGGACCTTGGTTGCCAATTATTGGAGCTGAATATGGTCTTCTTCCGGGTGGTGTTATTGGAGTAGTCGTTTGTTGGAAGGTATGTAAATCACGTCTTCGAGATACAGCACCTTAGCAAGACATGTTTTCGTCTGCAAAAATGTTGGCGATAATTTTTATTGCAACCGAATAGTTTTCCCGTTTTCTCCGATTTGCGAACTGATGTCGATTCGTGTGATGTGAACATAAAGATTGCCTCGGAGGAGTACATCGAAATTGGGAAAGTCCATCACCCCTTCTTCCAACTCAGTTAAAAAATCTCGCGTTTCCCTTTGGCCACTGATCGCCGCCACTTTCCTCATGGTTTCCGGCGGCACCTATGGCACCGAGGATATCGTTCATGGCGCCGGGTATGGACGCGCCATATTTTTTCTTCTCATCACGCCAATTCTGTGGAGCCTTCCGACCACGTTCATGATCGGAGAGTTGGCTGGCGCGCTTCCAGAAGAAGGAGGCTACTACGCCTGGGTGCGCCGCGCGATGGGGAGGTTTTGGGGATTCCAGGAGGCATGGCTTTCACTGGCGGCATCCGTTTTTGATATGGCAATTTATCCTGCCTTGTTCATTGCCTACCTGGACCGGATCGCCCCGTGGTTTACGGACGGGCATCGCGGGGAGTACGTCGGACTGGCCGTGATTGCCGCATGCGTAGTGTTGAACATTGCTGGCGTCGAGGTTGTTTCGACGGCTTCTTTTTGCTTTTTTATCGCGGTATCCGCGCCCTTTGCAATCATCGCGCTGCTCGCGCCTTTCAAACATGGCGTTCTGCTGCATGTGGCGACCGCGCCAACTACCTCGCATGTCACATTAATGGGTGGTTTGCTGGTCTGCATGTGGAACTACATGGGATGGGACAATGCTTCGACCATCGCGACCGAAGTGGAGAATCCGCAGCGGAATTATCCACGAGCAATGTTGCTTAGTGTTCTCATTGTCGCGCTGAGCTACGTCATTCCAGTTGCGGCAGTTTGGCTTACGGGCCTTTCCCCCTCTGCTTGGGAAACTGGTTCGTGGGCCGACATTGCGGCAATGCTGGGAGGACCTCTTTTGCGGGCCGGGCTTGTGCTGGGCGGAATGATCAGCGCACTGGGCATGTTTAACGCGCTCGTGATGAGTTATTCCCGATTGCCGCTGGCGATGGCTGAGGATGGGCTGCTGCCGCGCGCGTTTGCCTGGCGGCATCCGCGCACCCGCGCACCTTGGGTTGCCATATTGGTGCTCGCTGCGGGATGGGCAATGTGCCTTGGTCTGGGCTTCGAGCGCCTGGTTACGCTGGATATTTTGATCTACGGCCTGAGCCTAGCTCTGGAGTTCGCGGCGCTGGCGATCCTGCGGATTCGGGAGCCAGACCTGCCCCGTAAATTTCGCGTGCCAGGAGGAGAGTTCGGAGCGATTGCCATTGGCATTACGCCGATGTTGATGCTTGCGTTTTCTGTAATCCGCAGCGGCAGTGAGCGGGTTTGGGGCATGAGCTCGTTGGCATTCGCAGTCTTAATAATTGTTGCCGGAATGGTTGCGTACCTGGGAGTTCTGGCATTTATGCCGGGCGCATCGGTTACACCGAAGATGGAGACTCGCTGAAGGAGTGAATCTAAGACTCGGCGGGCTAATGGCTCGAATTGTGCGATAGAATACTTTTTCTTCACGAACAATCTCGATTGGCGTATTGCCGGCTTAGTGTAACGGGCCGCCGAGTAAACGCTTACTGAGTTGACCGGTTTCGCGAATTGAGAAGCGAATGGCTTTGTTGTAGGAGAGAAGATTTTAAAATCCCATGCTTTTTAGAGAGGGACAAAAATGGTGCGTGCGTTTGGTAATAAATCGGAGTTCCCAATTCACAGTAGGAAAAGCGACAGCTCTTTTATTTCCTTGAAGGGAACGTTGCTCGAAGATCGGTTCTCCGGAGAACATTTCGCTGAAGGAGTGGGCAGGCTTGCGCGGAAATCTTTTCTTGCCGTACTGGCATTTATTATTTGCTTCGCCCTAATTGGTGTGGTCCTTAGCAAACCTGCGATGGCTGCTGAAAAGGTCGAATTGTCGGTGGACACATCCAAGGCCGGCCCGACGATCAGCCGCAACATCTTCGGCCAGTTTGCAGAGCATCTAGGCCACGGCGTCTACGGGGGAATCTGGGTCGGTCCGGATTCACCGATTCCAAATACGCGAGGCATTCGCAATGACGTGGTAGCTGCGCTGAAGGCGATTAAGGTGCCGGACATTCGCTGGCCGGGTGGTTGCTTCGCCGATGAATACCACTGGCGGGACGGCATTGGTCCAAAGCGGGTGGTAAGAGTCAATTCAAACTGGGGTGGGGTGCTTGATCCGAATACGTTTGGGACGGATGAGTTCATGGACTTCATCCATCAGATCGGGAGCGAGGCATACATCTCCGTAAATGTTGGTTCAGGCACCCCGCATGAAGCTGCTGACTGGCTGGAATACATGACCGCTGGGCAGCCAACGACGTTGGAACAGGAGCGGGCTGCTAATGGTCATCCGGCTCCTTACAAGGTCGGGTTCCTTGGCATTGGCAACGAAAGCTGGGATTGTGGCGGCAACATGAGCCCCGATTACTATCTGAGCCAGCTCAAGATCTACAGCCGTTTTGTACATAATCTCAATCTTAGTGGGCCAGACCACACCGATTCGATGCTGAAGATTGCGGTGGGTCCTGGCGGCGATGGGCCCCGATGGACGGAATGGACTGATGTCATCATGAAGGCTTACCAGCAACATTCGTGGAGCTGGGACATCAATGGCCTGTCCATGCACAACTACACGGTCATCAACTGGCAGAACAAATTCGATTCTGAACATTTCGGGAAAACAGAGTACGCGCAGATATTAAAAGAAACGCTAAAAATGGAAGATTTGATCAATGAGCATTCGGCCATCATGGACAAGTACGATCCGCAAAAGAAGGTGGCGCTCGTGGTGGATGAATGGGGCGGATGGTATGCGCCGCTGCCAGGGACCAATCCCGGATTTTTGATTCAGCAAAATAGCATGCGGGACGCCGTCCTCGCCGCGCTTAACCTGAACATTTTTGCACGCCACGCCGATCGCGTGCGCATGGCCAACATCGCGCAAATGGTCAATGTGCTGCAATCCATGATTCTGACTGATAAAGAAAAAATGGTCCTGACTCCGACCTATTACGTTTTCAAGATGTATGTGCCGTTTCAGGATGCCACGTTTGTGCCGGTGACTTATAACGCAGGAACGTACACGCATGGCGATATTAGTCTGCCCAGGGTGGACGCAATCGCAGCGAAGGATAGCGATGGCAAACTATGGCTGGAGGTCACCAACGTTGATCCCGATCAGCCCGTGGAAATCGAGGCGGGACTGGCGGGTATAACGGCAAAATCAGCTACAGGGCAAACATTGACCGCTCCGAAGGTTGACAGCGTAAATACTTTCGATGCGCCCAGCGTCGTTGTTCCTAAGCCGATATCGGTGAAGGTGCAGGACGGCAAGGTAGTTCTGCAATTGCCACCCAAGTCTGTAACCGTAGTTTCGGTCGAACAATAAACCGGAAACAGCAAGGGCACAATCGGAAGATTGTGCCCTTGCTTCAGAACGGTTGATAGATGAATCATCTGCTATTTCGTGGATGTGGTCTCTGCTAATCCCTTCACGTTCTTTCTTAGAAACACCCGAACCTCAGCCCAAGACCTCTGGTTTTGGTCGTATGTAAATCCGCCGTGACCCGCGCCCGGAACTGTGTAGAGTTCGTTGGTTACCCCGGCGGCATCCAGCGCCTTGTGCAGACGTACCGATTGCGCGTATGGAACAAGCGCATCTTTGTCGCCATGAATCGTGATAATCGGGGGAAGATTGCTCGTGACGTAATTGATTGGAGACACGTGTTTCGCAATTTCGTCGGCATTGGGCTGATTGCCCACCCACGCCACGGCATAACCTTTGGCGTTGACGCCGTGCAGTTCATCGGGAACATCTGAAATGCCAAACCAGTTCACGATGGCCGCGACGCGAGGGTCTTTGTCGGTCCCGGGATTCTGGCTCCAGACGTTGTCTTGATTGGTGAAACAATCGCGATCGAAGCCTGCCGCGGGCGTGACCATGCCAGTCATGAGCGCCAGATGTCCTCCGGCCGATCCTCCCTGGACGACCACGCGGCTGGGGTCGAAATTGTATTTCTTCGCATTGGCAAAGACCCAGTGCAGAGCACAGCGGCAATCCTCCACCGCCGCTGGCGCCAGCGACACCTGCGCCATGCGGTATTCAACATTCACCGCCGCGAAACCCATCTGCAAATACGGCATCATTTCCAGGACGCGGTCTTCCTTGGTCCCTGCGATCCATCCGCCGCCATGGATGACGATAACCACCGGCGTTGGCTGAGACGCGGCAGCTGGTTCATACACGTCGAGTTTGGCTTCGTAGTTGTTCGCCACGTGATAAACGATGTTCGGATGGACTTCGTAGCGGAACAATTCGGCGGCAAAGGATGCCGCGTCATTCTGTGCGAGGCAAAGCGATCCTGAAAGCAGCAGAGCAGTTAATAAGAATTTTCGCATGGGTTCTCGTCGAATTATTTTTTAAAATGCAAAACGTGATTTTGGGGAACGGTGATGATACTCCAATGTGGTCACTTTTCGCGGATGCTAAAGTGCCGGACACCGGCTCTGGACGCTGAAGTCTATAGTTCCGGCGGTAAAGAGTATTCCTTTTGTCATCCATGTAAATCCAGAAGCTGTCCCAGTTGCGGATGGCGTGCCACGCTTATCTGGCAGGAGGAACTCCCAGCCTCGCTCCCCGATATTCCATACTCGGGAATTTGTTTCACGATGTCTAAGACTCTTTGGCCAATCTTCAGAAATAACCGGCGTCTGCTTCATGACCTCCCAAGCCTCGCCGCCGAAGTGATACAGGAATGGGCTCAGAAGGAATTTGGTGCTCGGGTCATAATTGTTGTGATCCCTCATACATTCCTAGGGCAAAAAATCAGGCATCAGCCGGACTCTTTTTTGTCACTAGGCCAGGAAAAACGTTCCAGGCCGACTCGCCTTGGGTGGCAAGACTCCATCCGAAAGTGCTTCGGAAGGGATCCGCTTCCTTGACGAGTACGGCAACGAGATGTGCTGGGTTCGACGCCAACCCCTCGCTATTTCCTAGGTTTTCATTCGTCCTTTCGTTTTTACCCATCTCTAGGTGACGCTTTTGGACAAATCAGTGTCGTTTTTTGGTAGATCACGCCTCGCGGTTCGCGTCCTTCGATAGGTAGCTAAAGTTGCCCGAGGTATTTCATGTTTGTAGCTCGGACAAATTTTACAACGACTTACAACAACCGCGGGGGACTGCCAAAGCACGCGGAAGTCCACAGAAACCTAATTTTTAAGTTTCCTATAGATCAAGGAGGGGAACTCCGGAGCTCTACCATGTCAATTTGGTTATAAGACATCGCATTTTGTGGGTTGGGCTGTGGTCGAGACAGTAGCATAATCGGCTTAGATCCGCATGCGAGTTGCATCGGGCTATCTTGTGCACAGAAAAGAATGGAGAAACGGGACCCGGACGTTTGTTTGATGCAGCGCGCCTAGCTCGGTCAGATCGGCCAGATCGTTCCGTTTTAGCCCTAGCCCCTGGGGCATACACTATCTATCAGCCGGTGGCCAGATCGGAGGGATGATGACAAACACAGATACTGCTCGCAACATGCCGCGCAGGGACTTTTTGAAGCTTTCCTGCGCGGCCGTTGCTTTAGGATTCCCGCCCGCAACCTTAGCCGCAGGAAAGGGCCACGTCTCCATAGTCGTAGATTCCGAAAACGCAGCCGCTTCGAGCGGTCCCGCAACGAGAGCGGCCGGGCAACTTCGCAGAATCATTGCTGCAAGGGGCGCCTCATGTGAGATCGTCCAGTTCACTGAGGCGGCGAAGGGTGATATTTGTGTCGTGGTTGCCGGCGTCGAGTCTCAATTGGCTAAGGGGTTTCCGGCGAGAGCACCACTGACTGCGATGGAAAGCCTGCGTCTCACGCCGGGGAAGGTTGGAACCGTACCCGCGGTACTCGTCTCTGCCACTGATCCCCGGGGCTTTGTGTATGGACTGCTCGAGCTTGCGGAGCGGGTACAGTTTTGGGAAGACCCAATAGAAGCACTGCGGTTGACACAAATCATTGAAGAGAAACCTGCGAACGAAGTACGTTGCGTCAGCCGCTACTTCTGCGGCGAGTTGGAGGACAAGCCGTGGTATGACGACAAGTCGTTCTGGAGCGAATACCTGGACACCTTGGTGGCGAGCAGGTTCAACCGGTTCACGCTTGCTTACGGACTGGAGTACGACTTTCCTCGCGGGGTGACCGACGATTATTTCGTTTTCGCTTACCCATATCTCGTTGACGTTCCCGGCTACCCCGAGGTGCACGTAATGCAGCTTGCCGCGGCAAATGGTACGAGGATGGCCAATCCGAAGCCGCTGAGCAAAGAGGAACGCGAAAAAAACCTGGAGATGCTGCGCTTCATTGCGTCGGAGACCGGCGCTCGGGGATTGCAGTTTCAGCTCGGCCTATGGACACATGCGTATGAATGGACAGACAGCCCCAATGCCTACCACCGTATTACAGGGTTGTCGCCCGAAACCCACGCTCGCTATTGCCGCGATGCACTCGCAATAATTCTCAAAGAATGCCCGGAGATTCAGGGACTGACCATGCGCGTGCACGGGGAGAGCGGGATTCCCGAGGGGAGCTATTCGTTCTGGCAGACAGTGTTCGAGGCGATTGCAGGCGCAGGGCGAACGATAGAAATCGATATGCATGCCAAGGGTGTTGACGAGAAGATCATCGAGGTTGCGGTTGCAACCGGAATGCCGGTCAAGCTCGGCGCCAAATATTCCGCCGAGCACCAGAGCCTTGGATACCAACAGGCGGACATTCGCGCGCTCGAAATTCCCCACGGCGATCTTTCCAAAAATGATGCGGCACTATTCCAGGTGAGCAGTGGATCCCGGAGCTTTACTCGCTATGGCTACGCCGATTTTCTTCGCGAGGATACGAAATACAAGTTATGGTTTCGGCTTTGGCCGGGAACGCAGCGGCATTTGCTTTCTGTGGATCCGGAGATGGCGGCTGCCTACGCACGCACTGCGAGCTTTTGCGGCGCGGCAGGACTCGACCTCATGGAGCCACTGACGTTCAAAGGGCGCGAGGGGTCAGGGATTGCAGGAGGTCGATGCGCCTACGTGGATGCATCACTGAATCCCGAGAAGGACTGGCGGAAGTATGAGCTTTACTACCGCGTATGGGGGCGCAAGTTGTACAACCCTGACACGGACCCGGAAACGTGGCAGAGAACGCTGCGTGCGGAATTTGGTGCGGGGGCTGAGGCAACCGAGACTTCGCTGGCAAACGCCAGCCGTATTCTCCCCCTGCTGACATCGGCACATTTACCCTCGGCCAGCAATCACGACCTTTGGTACGAATTGCCAACCAATATGCCCATCGTGGTGGGTAGTGAGCCTTCTCCGTATGGGGACACGCCGAAGCCCAAGTGCTTTGGAACTGTAAGTCCGCTAGACCCGCAAATGTTTTCGACCGTGGTGGAGTATTCACAAGCGTTGATGGCCCGCACGGCAGATGCCAAGTACTCGCCGGTCGAGGTTGCGCAGTGGCTGGATCAGTGTGTGGACAACGCCCGCGGCGGGCTGGAGAGAGCAAGGCGCACAGTGAGGTCACGTAGCGGAAGCGCATTCCGCCGGATTGAGGAGGACGTTCTGATCCAGATCGGGCTGGGGAAGTTTTTTGCGCACAAACTGCGCAGTGCTGTGCTTTACGAAGTTTTTACGGAGACGAAAGATCCGAGTGCCGGCAAGTTGGCAGTCGAGCATTATCAGCAGGCAAGAGATGCATGGGTGGCTATGGCGGAACGCGCACGGGGTGTGTATCAAGCGAACGTGTCCTATGGCTGCATTCCCAAGCGCAGTGGACACTGGATCGACAGGCTGCCGGCGATTGATACAGATCTGGTGGCCATGAAGGCTAAGGTGCAAATGGATTCGGCTGTCCTTCAGTCTCGCAGGAGTGCCGCAGATGCGATTCGAGCGGCAATAGAACGGCCTAGCAAGACGCGAATTGCTTGTGCTTTTAGGCCCCCGCAAGCCTTCAGACCAAGACAGGCGCTCACATTATCGCTGGCGACACCGAAGGGCGATGGTGAGTCGGCAGTCCGTTCGGTGCGGCTGCGCTATCGGCATGTGAATCAGGCCGAGCGGTGGAGAGCTTTGGATGCCGTTGGCAATGATGGCACATATGCGATGTCGATTCCAGCCGACTATACGGAAAGTCCCTATGCACTGGAGTACTACTTCGAACTTG
>JANWKU010000086.1 GCA_025451215.1 Terriglobales bacterium | reverse complement strand
TGGGTACCTGAATGGTTACCAAAGGACATCTTCTCAAGTGACCTTACCCCTCATCTAAAGTTTCTCTAATCTTGGAGTCTAGGCCCCTATCTCTTCTCCCCAGGCCAGGTTACGGATTCGGAGTTATTTTCATGCACGCGTCTGACGAGTTGCGATTTGGCCTATTGCCCGAGCGCAAAATAAATTGGCGCTCCCTGGCTACAAGCTATGGCCTGGAAGGTTTATTTGTTCTTTTTTTGATATCGGCCAGTGCCTTTTGGCCCAGCGAAATTCAGATGCGTCAACGGCACACGATAATGGATCTTGTGCCACCTCCAGCGGAGCTAGCTCCGACGCCGTTGAAGCTGGAGACATCGCCACACATCACGGCTCGACTTTTGCCTCCAGCACCATTGCAGGCCCCCAAGCTCGTGGTTCCCGAGGAATTTCGCCCCGCTCCCAAAGAAGTCGCGGAAGCTCCTAAAGTCGTGATGAACACTTTTAAGCCCATAGTTCTGGAACAAAGCGGAGCACGCCAGGCAAAGTTGCTGTACACGGGCTCTTTTGGCTCGACGCCCACGCCCACGGTGAATGCCGCAGTCGAGAAAGTGCAGACTGGCGGATTTGGAGATCCCACCGGCCTTCCGGGACAAGGCAAGCAGAATGCCCACATGACCGTTACCCAGACTGGTGGCTTTGACCTTCCACAAGGGCAAGGCACCGGGAATGGTACTGGCGGAGCAAACGGACTCAAAGGGACAATTGCCAGTGCAGGGTTTGGAAGCGGCGTTGCCCAGCCCGGCCAGGGCGACGGCCGCAGCAATGGACGCGGAGTGCAAACCGGAGGCTTCGGTGCTCAGCAAATCGCCCAGAATGTCGGGCCGAAACAGCAGATGCAGTCCGGCGACAGCACCCCTGTCCAGATCACATTCAAGCCCAAGCCTGTTTACACCAATGAAGCCCGCCAGCTGCGATTAGAGGGCGAAGTGCTATTGGAAGTGATGTTCGGCGCGAATGGCGAGTTGAAGGTAAACCACGTGGTCCGCGGTTTGGGACATGGCCTGGATGAAGCGGCCGTGGATGCTACCAATAAAATCCGCTTCAAACCCGCAATGCGTGATGGCGTAGCCGTGGATTCCACAGCCGTTGTCCACGTAAGTTTCCAGATGGCGTTCTGAAAGTGAGGATTTTTGTTATGCGTGCTCCGAAATGGATTTTGGCCTGCTTTGTACTGGCCTCATTGAGCGCAATGGCGCAGCAGCCTTCCGCGCCTACACCGGTCTCTGCGCCTGGTGCGCAACCCGCGGGGCAGATCATGGCTCCCCCGACCACCATGAACGAAGTGGTGGATCGGGCAATTGTGCGAGAACACGCGTTGATGGACTTTCTAAAAAACCGCAAGCCGCTGGTGGAGACTTATCTTCAGAACCTTCGCTTCGACGAGCAATTGGGCACCGTGCCGACAGAGGACCACTATTTCCTGGGACGCCTTGACCTTGGCGATGTGCAGCGCCACGATTATCTCAACAAAGACGCGAACGCGCAGACACACTTGCTGGGCGGACTTTCACGCCTTTATCGCTTCCAGTACCAGCCGCTGGGTCTTTCATGGATGGTATTCGTGGACCGCAACGATTTCGACCGTGACCACTACGATTTTCATTACGACGGAACGGAATTTCTGGGCGATGTAAAGTGTTTCATTTTCGATATCAACCCCAAGCCCAAGGCAGGTAAGGGCCGCTTCATCGGGCGCATTTGGGTAGAAGATCAGGGCTACCACATTGTTCGCATGAACGGGACTTACGGAGAGTCAAAGTCTTATTACTTTCACATGGACAGTTGGCGTTTGAACCTGGTGCCGGGATACTGGGTTCCCTCATACATTTACAGCGAAGAAGGCGACTTTACCTACGGCTCCAAGAGCAACAAGCTGGCCTTTAAGGCGCAAACGCGCATTTGGGGATATGAGTTGAAGCAGGACAATCCGGAAGAAGAACTCACGCAGATCAAAGTGGATTCCACGGTGCAGGACGCGAGCGCGGCGGCGGCCGATACTTCGCCGCTGCAAGCGCAGCGTGATTGGCAGCAACAAGCCGAAGATAACGTTGTGAACCGCTTGGAAGCGGCAGGGTTAATCGCTCCAGAAGGCGAAGTGGACAAAGTTTTAATGACGGTCGTGAATAATTTGGAAGTCACTAACAACATCAACCTTCCCCGCCCGGTGCGCACGCGGGTCATGCTCACTTCTCCGCTGGAAACTTTCAGCGTGGGAAATACGATTATCGTGAGCCGCGGATTGATTGACGTATTGCCGGACGAAGCCAGCCTGGCTACCGTTCTTGCGCATGAATTGGCGCACATTGTCCTGGGACATAACCTGGGCAGCCAATATGCATTCACCGACCGTATGCTCTTTTCCGACGATGCGACTTACCGCACGATGGGCTTCCGCCACAGTCCTGAAGAGGAAGCTGCAGCCGACAAAAAAGCCGAGGAGATGTTGAAGAGTTCTCCGTACGCGCAAAAACTGGATTCAGCGGGATTATTTTTCCGCGAATTGGACGCGCGCGGACCGCAGTTAACCGCGCTACTCACTGCGCATCTGGGCAATGGCCTAGCGGACGAGAAGGGCCATGTGATCCGCTTTACCTCCATCATGCAGGCGGCCCCTGCGTTGCAGGAAACCAAGCTCGACCAGATTGCCGCGCTGCCTTTGGGCGGACGCGTAAAGCTTGATCCCTGGACGGATAAAGTGACGCTGATTAAAGCTGCTCCTGTGGCGTTTACATCGGCACGTGACAAGATGCCGCTGGAAGTCACGCCATTCTTTCCACGGCTTACGCGCCTGATCGTGAGCGATCCTTTGGCAGAGAAAGCGCCCACTTCGGCTTCTGCAACCATGCCGTCGAACTAAATTCTTTTTACGAAGTTATGCCAATGGCGACCTTGAGTTTGGAGTGGAGCCTAACTCAAAGTCCACCTTCTACAGGCGCATCAGAAGCCAATGCGCTGGTCAGGCATAGGCTGGTCAATGCCGTGGGGTTGGTAGCTTCAATCCTCAAGGCACGCTTGAACTTAGAATAAAAGACACCCTTCGCTGTGACGGACGAACATCCCAGCCTTCGCAAAAGACGCGAAAGGCTGGGGCACCCGCCGAATTTCCCCGTTCTTATCGTGGGGCACCCGGCCATCTACCCCGTAGTTTTCATTTCGAGCGAGAAGTCCATGGCCAAGATGCTGATTGTTCCACCTGGCGGGCACATACTTACATTGAAATGAAGATAATCATCGAAGCCTCGACCACCCCGGATAGGATCGTACGGACTAGGTTCAGCGATATCACGTTTCCAGTCTGACGACTCATAGCATTTCGCATTCGAGATAGCGTCAGCGCACATCGACTTAGCTGCTAAGTAAATATCAGTTTGGCAGTAAACGCATTCCTTGAAGACGACCTCAGCTGGCGTCAGAGAGCCGTCGCCGCCTAGTAACTCCAGAGAGAGCTTGACCTGGTCCTCTTCTACAGCTTTGTAGAAACAGAAGCCGACTAGCTTCGAATCGTGCCATTTAACACTGTTGAATCTCTGCATCGTCAAATTTGTCATTTGAACGTTCATCTTCGCCTCCTCGTGGTAGGAATCCAAACTGCTATATGCCCGTCATTGTGATGATTGATGGAGAGCATGGCGTAAACCTTTTTGCGCACAAAGAAAGTCGGTTCGCCGTGGGAGAGTTTTTCCGTGGTCTCGGGCAGCTTCATACAGATCCGCCGGACCCTCCTGACGTGGTCTTCGCCCGCCGACGTTTCGGGCCTTGCGATCATCTTGAAAGAATATAGGTTTCAAGTCGGGAACCGCTAGTCGGATTTCGCAATTCTATTCTTCCCTACCCTCTATACTTGCAATCATGCCCACAGCGACCGACCTCCTTACGCCGCTGCGTCAGTATTGGGGCTATGATTCATTTCGCCCGCTGCAGGAGCGGATTGTGCGCAGCTTGCTTGAGCGGCATGACACCTGCGTGGTCATGCCGACAGGCGGTGGCAAGTCTTTGTGCTACCAGTTGCCTGCCCTTGCGCTGGGACAAACCGCGATTGTGGTCTCACCGCTTATCTCGCTCATGCAGGACCAGTCGGCGCAACTTGCGCAAATGGGAATTCCCGCAGCGCTACTGAACAGCACGTTGTCATCTGACGAACAGTCTTCGGTGATGGCCAAAGCACGCCGCGGAGAGTTTCGGTTGCTTTATCTTTCTCCGGAGCGGCTGGCGCAATCATCCACCATCAGCTGGCTGAAAAATGTTCCGGTGTCTTTCTTTGCCATAGACGAAGCGCACTGCATCTCTGAATGGGGACATGAGTTCCGGCCTGACTATCGTCAGTTAAGCGCGCTGCGCACACATTTTCCCGACTGCCCCATCGCGGCCTTTACGGCCAGCGCCACGCAACGCGTGCGGCACGACATTCTTCATCAACTGCAAATGCGCCAACCCCACAAATATATTGCCAGCTTTCACCGTGCCAACCTGCAATACATGGTGAAGCAATGCGAACCGGGCACGCAGATGGAAATGTTGCTGCGCGCATTGCGCCGTCATGCGCAGAGCAGCGTGATCGTGTACGCGCCCACAATCGCGCGCGTGGAAGAAGTTGTAACGATTCTGGGGCAACAAGGAGTCAAGGCGCTTGCTTACCACGGCAAAATGGACGCCTCGGACCGCCGCGCCAACCAAGAGCGATGGATGTCGGATGAAGTTCGCGTTCTGGTCGGGACCATTGCTTTCGGGCTGGGAATCAATAAGGCCACGGTGCGCGCGGTAATTCATCTTTCCTTACCTCGTTCCATCGAGCAGTACTACCAGGAATCAGGACGCGCTGGCCGCGATGGAGAAAAAGCGGAGTGCATTTTACTTTGGCAGAAGCGCGACGCAGGGTTGCTGGCACACTTCAACCAGCAGATTAATGACGCGGCGGAGCGAGACCGGGCCTGGCAGCGCTACTACAACATTCGCGATTTCGCCGAGTCTTCGGTTTGCCGGCATCTGCAAATATGCGAGCACTTCGGCGAAAAGCCCAAGTGGAAGTCCTGCGGCGTTTGTGACGTGTGCGCGCCGGCGCCGGAATGGCTTTCCGTTCCCGCCGCAAAGCGATCAAAGGGGAAGGTGCATGAGCCTGTGTTTGCCGATGCCTCCATCAGACCGTCCGAAATTGAAGAGGCTCTCGATCCCGAACTGCACGAGTATCTTCGCGAGTGGAGGAGGCGGATCGCCAAAGAACGAGGCGTTGCTGCCTTCGTTGTGCTTCACGACACTTCTCTACAGGAGATTTGCCATCGCCAGCCGTCCTCACTCGTCGAAATCAGGCAAATTCACGGTTTTGGAGAACGCAAAACAGAAACGTATGGCCAATCTGTTCTCGATGCACTGGCGCAGTTCCGCTCTGGCGCGCGCGTAAGCATCGCGCAATGAGTTGAACTTAATGATTATTTAAGCAAGGCGTCTATTCCTGCTTGCGCCACCGCTTCGTCATTTTCGGATTTAGAACCGCTTGCGGCGATTCCGCCAATGGTTTGACCGTCCACTTTGATTGGCAGACCGCCTTGGTTTGGAAAATAACCCGGATAAATAAGCACATCCAGGTTGCCCTTTTTCAAAGCGTCTTGCCCATCTTTGGAAGGGCTGCGGTAGAGAGCTGCACTGCGAGCTTTCTTCTGGGCAAAGTCCAGCGTATTGAAGGAAGCGGTATCAGCTTTTTCCAGAAAGAGCAGGTTGCCAGTGTCGTCCACAATGCAGATGGTCACTTGGATATTCAATTCTTTGGCCTTTGCCTCAGCACCGGCCACCATGACTTTGACGGCAGCGAGGTTCAGGACTTTTTTAGTGGGAAGGTCCACGGCGAATGTCATTCCCGCCAGAGCGAGTATCACAACGAGTTGTTTGAACATGCGCAGGATGCTATCAATTGCGCGGGGAATTTTCCAGATGAATTCTTAAGAAGGCAAGACTTAAAGCGGTAAAATGCAAGGTTCTTCTTATCGCGCAAACCATTCAACGGTGAAAATGAAACCTTTCGATATTTCCCGGCGCAATTTCCTTCAGGTAACAGCCCTTTCTATCGGCGCACTCGCTCCAGGCTCCAAAGCATTGTCGCAAGTCGTTGGAGGGCACACAATTTCATTGGTAGCTGACCCGCATGATCCCATTTGCGCGGCAACACCATCACTTTGGGCGCTACAGGAGTTGACCCGGGCGTTCAATCAACATGATATTGCCGTGCAGAGGTATGCGTCCGTTGACCAGGCGCCAGCGTCCGATTTATGCATTGTTGCGGCAGAAAGCGCCTCTGGGTTCGCGACGTCGGCATTGCGAAAGGCGAATGCTTCGGTCTCCAGCAAGGCGGAATCGCTGGGATTGGTGCCTTTCACTCGCAAGGGAAAGCCTGCATTACTGGCATGCGGAAGTGATTCGCGCGGCCTTATGTATGCATTGTTGGAATTGGCTGACCGGGTGCGGTATTCGGAGAACCCCTTGCTGGCTTTAAGGATGCCGCGGCCGATCACTGAACAACCCTTCAACCAGGTCCGCAGCATTGGCAAATTGTTTTCCAGCGATGTGGAAGACAAGCCCTGGTTCAATGATCGTGAAATGTGGCCGGCATATTTTGCCATGCTGGCGGCGAACCGGATCAATCGTTTCAACTTCAGCGTAGGGATTGGCTATGACACTCTGGAGTATGTGACGGACTCGTATTTTCTTTTTGCATATCCGTTCCTGTTGCGGGTCCCGGGATACGACGTGCGCGCGGTGAATTTGCCCGATGAAGAGCGCGACCACAATCTGGAGATCTTGCAATACATCAGCCGGCAGGCGGTCGCCCACGGCATTGATTTTCAATTGGGGATTTGGACGCATGGCTACATCTGGGAAAAGACTCCCCATTCCAACTACACGATTGAAGGGATCACTCCCGAGAACCATGCCGCTTATTCCAGTGATGCCCTCGCGGCCGTGCTTAGGGCGTGTCCTGATATCAGCGGTGTAACCTTACGCACTCATGGCGAAAGTGGAGTTCGCGAAGGGAGTTACGGCTTTTGGAAGACTGTATTTGAGGGAGTGCCAAAATCCGGGCGCAAAGTAGAGATTGATCTTCACACCAAAGGGCTGAATCAGACGATCCTTGATTCAGCGCTGGCCACGGGAATGCCCATTAAACTCTCTCCCAAATATTGGGCGGAGCATATGGGACTTCCCTACCAGCAAACTGCGATTCGCGATTTGGAGATGCCGAAGGAGGACGGAGCGGGACAGAGTTTCTATTCGCTCAGTACAGGCTCTAGAATCTTCACGCGTTACGGCTATGCGGATTTTCTTAAAGAAGACCGGCCCTACACTTTGATCTATCGCATCTGGCCGGGCACCCATCGCTTTCTATTGTGGGGAGACCCGGCTTCGAATGCAGCTCACGCGCGCGCTTTCAACTTCTGCGGCAGCAATGGAGTTGAGCTTTACGAACCATTATCTTTCCGCGGCCGGCGCGGATCGGGACTTCCCGGAAATCGCGGGGCCTGCGCGGAAAACGCTCTCGTCCCACAATACGATTGGGAAAAATATCTGTACACGTACCGTACCTGGGGGCGATTGCTTTATAACCCTGACGCGGATCCAGATGTCTGGCAGCGACAACTGCGCACGGAGTTTAAATCCGCTGCCGGAGCGGTGGAAACCGCGATGGGCGCAGCTACACAAATTGTGCCCCTCGTAACCACTACGCATTTGCCCTCTGCCGCGAATGACACTTATGGCCCGGAGTTCTACACGAACCAATCTATCGTGGATGCGAGCAAATATTCTCCGTATGGAGATACTCCTGCTCCCAAAGTATTCGGCAATGTCAGCCCGCTCGATCCGCAGATGTTTTATCGCATCAACGATTTTGCCTCCGACATGCTTAAGAACCAGCGCGAAGGCAAGTATTCGCCGATCGAGGTCGCGCAGTGGCTTGAGGACCTTGGCAACACCGCGACTGCTCAATTGATGGAAGCGGAGAAGATCGCGGGCGATGGCAGTCCTGCGTTTCGGCGCATGGCGGCGGATGTGAAAATACACGTTGGACTGGGAAGATTTTTCGCCGCGAAGTTCCGCAGCGGAGTTCTCTATTCGATTCATCAGCAATCCGGAGATCGTACGGCATTGGCGGAGGCCGTAAAAGCTTATCGGCAGGCGCGGGACATCTGGGCGCAGTTTGCGGGCGATGCAGGTCGGGTTTATATAACTGATATTACTTTCGGACCGCGTCCTTACGAGCGTGGCCATTGGCTTGATCGCTTACCGGCGATGGACGACGACATTGCCAGCATGGCGAAACTGCTTGAATCGGCACCGAACGACACTGCGCAATCCACTCAAGCACAGGCGGCTGTCGCGGAAGCCCTTAGTCATCCCACGCGACGCGCGATTGCGTGCGAACATACGACTCCTTCGCAATTCACTCCCGGCAAAGAGTTGCTGCTTGATCTTTTAGTGAAACATTCAGGAGTGTCCGCTCGCTTGTACTACAGACACGTAAATCAAGCGGAACATTATCAGAGCCTGGAGCTACAAAATCGCGGCGAGCGATTTCACGGAGTCATTCCCGCGAGCTATACGCAATCACAGTATCCGCTGCAGTATTATTTCGAGCTTAAGCAGGGGCAGGAGAAAGCGTGGCTGTATCCAGGGCTTGATGCAAATCTGATGAACCAGCCGTATTTTGTCGTGCGCTCTGTTCAAGCATGAAAATAGCATGGCATTCATTTTTAGATTAACCGCTCCAGATTGACTGCTCTCGATGAATAGTGTTGCCGGGGAGAAAAGTGTTACACCAGTCCGGAACGACCGACACCACAAAACAAAAGAGAGCAATAGCGCCTAAGCGGCATTGCTCTCTTTCAATTTTTTACTAACCCTTCTGATTAAGGCTTTGCTTCCGGCTTTGCCGCTGGCTTTTTGGGCGCCATGGGCTTGGCAGCTTTCGGCTTCCAGAAATCCGGATCAGCCTTGACCCATGCGTCCTGCGGATAACTGATAGACGGGTTGAACATGAAGAGGTTCGTTTGGGTAGCTTCCACGGCGGAAGACTCCAATTCTGAAAGCTTTTTCATGCCGTCTTCGCCCATGGCATCCATAAACTGCTTGTCCTGACTGTTTTCCTGATCAAGTTCCATGCCGGATTTGAAGGCCGAGAATACCACGTAAGTAGGACCTTCGGTTTCGCCGTAAAGAATTTCGAAAGTCGCCCAATGAGAATTGGGGACTTTCGCATATGCAGGTTTCACCAAGTTAACCAGGTCATTCCATTCCTTGCGATGCCCAACCTTGACCCGGAAAACAGTAATTTCAAAGCCGCGCATGTGAGCAATATCAACATTCGGGTTCAAGCTCTGGTCTTCGTTGTAGCTGAGCACAGCCTGATCGGTACCCGACAAAAGATCGCCATCCGCAATGGAATAACGGTCGAGTTCCGCTCCCAGCGCTGGGTTTTTCATCATCATGACATGATCTTTTTCCCAGTCCGCGAAGGAGCCATAACCGGTCAGGAACAAAGTACGTGGGCGGCCTGACAGTGAGTCCACGGCGAAATAATGGGTTGGCCACTTTGCCTTTGACATGGCTTCGACGAATGGCCTCTCGGTCTTTTCGTGAGGGGCGCCAGCGCGTCCTGGTTTTAAGTACTCCCGGTAGATGACAAGTATCTTTGGCGGAGGCATGGTCTCGTTCGCGTCCTGTGCGACCGCTATGCCCAGACAGGCAAACAGAAACAATGCCCCGAATAAAACTCCAATGAGTTTTTTCATGGATGCGGACCTCCTTGTCCGCGAACAGATTGAATTGTGGAAAGAGAAACCAAAACGCTGAAGAATTCCAGCGTGTTTCAGAGATGGGCGGAGGTTATAACAAGGAAGCGCCCAAGTCAAGAAAGACCGAACGATGGTGCGTGCGTTTTAATTTTCCTGACGCAAAATGGGAAGTTACGAAGGACCACTCCAAAAAGGAGGCGTTGATCGGCAAACAGTATTGACGCTTGGGTTCACTGATTCTTAGGCTTTTACCATTTTCCAGCCCAAGCCAAGCCATCAGCACCCGCACCGGCTTCAATCAGCGACTCGACTTTCCAATGCGTCAGATCAATTGCCGCAACCTGCTTATCGTGATTGCAGGAGACATAGGCTACCAAGCCGTCCGGCCGTATCAGAATTTCCTGTGGTGATCGCGGCGTGTCAATCGTGCGAATCACTTTCAAACTGCTCAGGTCAATCACCGCTACTTTTTGAATGGAGGGTAAAGCTACCAGAAGCCAGCGGCCATCCTTCGTGGAAGCAGTGCCGTACCCCGGAGCAGGGAGTGGCACCCATGTTTTCAATTTATTTGCCGCGGCATCAATCACCGCGAGTTGAGGCTTGGTCTGGTCTGAAGTAAATACCAACCGGTCATCCGGAGAAATGGAAATGCGCTGGATGGTCGTTGAGACTGGAATAACTGCAATGGTCTTACGTTCGCGCATGTCCAGCACAGACACGGTCCCGGGGCCGACGTTTGCGGTATAACCGCGATGTCCGTCATGCGAGATTGCAAGCATGTGGGATTGTGCTTGCGAGGTGGGGACCGAGCCAATCACTTTCAGCGTGTGCGGATCAATGACCGCGACCGCATTGTCCAATTCGACCGTAACGTAAATCAGGTTGTTTGCTCGGTCGTAAATTACGCAATGCGGACGCACGCCGTGGCCGAAGTTTACGTTGCCGACGATCTTCCGCGAGGCCAGATTAATGACCAGCATGTGGTCGCCATTGGTCCCCGGCAAGCCCACGCCAGAATCGCCGTAAATTGGCACGTACGCCGTATGCCCATCCGGAGAGGCGGCGACTTCATGGCCGGTGATGTCTTCTTCCGCGATGACCGCTACCTGCTTCGCGGCCGAAGGATCAATCATGCTGATGTTCCGATCGCCCTGGTTGGCGACGAGAAGAAAAGGGCCGATATTGTGATTCGAATTAGTTTTGGCGTGGGATTGAGCTTCAGCATTCACGAAAAACACCATGAGACAGATACTGCAAATCAGTACCAGCAGCATTGGCTTGTTCATAAAGGCATGCAATCGACAAAGATGGGGCGGCCTCAAAGGTCACCCCATGCTTCACATTTGGAGCTATTGCAGATTCACTGACTCTTTCAATGGCAAGGTTTGCGAGGAAGGCCCGGCCATGAATGTATAGTTTCCCGGAACTAACTGCCAGGCGTCCTTCTCCACGTTAAAGATCGAAAGATATTTCGGCTCAACTTCCACGGTTACATCTTTGCTTTCTCCAGGGTTCAATTCCACCTTGCTCCATCCCACCAGGCGTTTTGGCGGTTCGCCTGTTCCGGCAGGCAATGCGGCATAAACTTCAGCAATCTCCGCGCCCGCGCGGCTACCGGTATTTGCAACCGTGAAACTGACGCGAACATCGCTGCCCGGTTCAACTTTCAAGTTCGAGTAGGAATAAGTTGTGTAGGAAAGGCCGTAGCCAAAGGGAAACAAAACAGCTTTGTGTTCGGTGTCATACCACTTATAGCCAACCTTTAATCCTTCGTCGTAAGTTGTTTGAAACGCTGGCAATCCGGCGGCTATCTGCTTCCATGCATCTGGACTCCACCTAGGGTTTGAAGTCGGCGGAGGGGTAACAATTTTCAGATGGGGCAAGTCGGCTTCGCTTTTGGGAAAAGTGATCGGCAACTTCGCACTGGGGTTTACGTCGCCGAAAAGGATATTCGCCAAAGCATTTGCGCCTCGGCTACCCGGAAACCAAGCTTCCAGAATGGCGCTTACATCATTCACCCATGGCATGGTGACGGGATCGCCAGTTTCCAGCACAACAATCGTATGCGGATTGGCCGCCGCAACTTTTGCGATCAGGGCGTCCTGATCATGAGGCAGCGCGAGGTTGGGAAGATCCATACCCTCACTAACCCACTGCGATGCGAACACGATTGCCACATCCGCGTTTTTCGCGAGTGCGGCTGCCGAATCCGGATCGGTGCCTGCGTCGTATTCAACTTTGGCCTTCACTGCTTTCGCCTTTATGGTTTTCAGCGGCGATGTCGGAAACCAAATATGCTCCTGCCATACCGTCGCACCTTTGCCGGGAGGCATGATGGCGTTGCCGCCTGGAGGGTCTACCTGCGCCGAACCGCCGCCGGAGAGCATCCCCACGTCAGAGTGCGCGCCGATGATCGCGATTGTCTGCGCCTTGGAAGCATCCAGCGGCAACTGGGAGTTCTCGTTCTTGAGCAGCACCATGCTCTGCTCCGCGATCTTCTGGGAGACTTCAAATCCGCCCACAACATCCACCACGCTTTTTTGCGGAGGATCGTCAATCACGCCGGTTGCGAACATGGCGCGCAAAATACGATGAACGTGGTCGTTGAGTTCCGACATAGGAACCTGACCCGCCTCTACGGCTTTTTTCATCGGCTCGCCATAAAAAATTTCAGCGGGCTCTTCGTGATCAAGTCCGGCGGCAGATGCCTTGACGGTACTGTGAGTACCTCCCCAGTCCGACAACACAAACCCTTTGAACTTCCAGTCTTTCTTTAGAACATCGGTCAGCAGATACTTGTTTTCGCAGGCATAGTCACCGTTCACGCGATTGTACGAACACATCACGCCGGCTGGATTTGCGTCTTGGATGCCGATTTCAAAGGCGAGCAAATCAGTTTCCCGCATGGCGCGCTTGTCAATATTTACATTGACCGAATTGCGCCCGCTTTCCTGATCATTCATCGCATAGTGCTTGATATCGCCTAGCACATGCTGCGCCTGCAAGCCGGTCATGACTTGACCAACCATCTTCCCCGCCAAAATTGGGTCTTCGCCGAGATATTCAAAGTTGCGGCCATTGCGAGGCTCGCGCGTTAAGTCCACGCCTCCGCCCAGTGACATGTTGTAGCCTTGATCGCGCAACTCCCGTCCGATGAGCGCTCCATATTCGTACGCAGCTTTCAAGTCCCAGCTTGCCGCGCTGGCCAAGTTGTTGGGAAGAGCTGTTGAGTAGCGTCCGTTCTCGCCGCTGCTTCTTACTCCGTACGCTGCATCAGACATCTGAATGGCTGGAATGCCCAGTCGCGGAATCCCAACCACGTAACCTGCGCCTCCATTCGATCCTGTGTGAAGGGCACTTACAGGGCCAAGTCCAAACATGCCAGTACCGTGCAATAGCGTGATTTTTTCGTCGAGTGTCATCTGCTTTATCACCAGGTCGGCGCGCTCATCCGGCGACAAACTGGTGTTCATCCATGGCCCTGTTGGTTTTGGAGCGTTGAATTGAGCATAAGCAGGGAGTAATGCAATACCAAGAATTACGGCACAGACACTTGCCACATTGGTTCGGCCCAAACGCATAGGATTCCTTTTTAATGGGATGACTGAGAAAACGTGTCCATAGTACTCGCTTTGGGCCGCTTAGTCCTGCGAAAAATCTAGGTTGCTGATTTTAATGGCTATTACAAGATCGTTTTTCTAAAGGGCACCTGCTTATATGCAACTTCTATGGATGCCAGCACTCTCATTCAAGGAACAGCATTTACGGCGCTCCTGATCGGGTTAGATGGAGTACTATTTGAGGCGTCTTTCGCAGCCGTTTAAGCTCAGATGAAATATGCAATCACCAATTGAAAGTCGTAAGTTCAAATCCACCACCCGACGGGAATTGCTCAAGCTAACGCCCTTGATTGCGCTTGGGGCTTTTGCGGTTCCTAAGTTGCAAGAGCCGTTGCTGAAGTCCGGGCTCAGCTTCAGCGATTGGATGTCGAAAGGATTGTTTCGCCGCCATCACCTGGCAACTACTTTCAGCGACTCCCAACTAACACCTCTCGACAAATTTTATGTGAACACTTACGACGTGGATGATCCCGAGGTTGATCTTGAGCATTGGACCCTTAAAGTTGGGGGCGCGGTACAAAAAGCGGGTGACTACACGCTGGCCAGCATTCAGGCTTTGCCCAAGTTCACGCAGAATACGCGCCACGTTTGTGTGGAAGGTTGGGACGTAATCGGCCGTTTCGGCGGCGCCCGTCTCTCTGATTTCTTACACATGATCGGGGCCGATACGAGCGCGCGATTTATTACTGTGCGTTGCGCTGATGACTATTACGAGTCGCTCGACATGCCAACCGCGCTGCATCCGCAGTCATTACTGTGTTATGAGATGTACGATCAGCCGCTAACGCGCGAGCATGGCGCGCCTTTGCGTCTAAGGATTCCCACGAAGATTGGCTACAAGCAGGCGAAATACATTACCAGCCTGAGTGTGACGAATGTCCTGAAAAATGTGGGCTATTGGGAAGACCAGGGCTATTCGGACTATTATTCGCTCTAGTTGTGAGGACTCTTTGAAAGAAAACGCCGTTCTCATTGAAAACCAGAAGACGGGAAAAACCACGTCGGCGGTGTATGAGCATCCGTACATCGTGCGGCTATGTCACTGGCTGAATACCATCGCGCTCTTTGTGATGATTGGCAGCGGCCTGCAAATCTTTCGCGCCTTCCCTAGCTTTGGAGCAAAAATTCCGGAAAAAACTTTAGTCAATTGGCCCAAATCTTTGGCTTTGGGCGGCTGGCTAGGTGGAGCATTGCAGTGGCACCTTACGTTCATGTGGATTTATTTGGGCACCGGCCTGCTTTACTTCGGCTATCAGATTTTCAGCGGTAATTACCGGCAAATCTTGTTCACCTGGAAAGATGTTCCTGGGGTCTGGCCCATGGTCCGGCATTATTTTTTCTTCGGGCCTAAACCTGTGCAGCATGGCGCCTACAATCCGCTGCAGAAGCAGGCTTACACATCCGCCATCATCTTGGGGGTTTTGTCCGTTCTCACCGGTTTGGCAGTATGGAAGCCCATTCAATTCTCCTGGCTGGCATGGCTGATAGGAGGTTTTCACTGGGCGCGCCTTTGGCACTTCCTCACAATGTGGGGAATTCTGGCTTTCGTGGCCGGACATTTAATTATGGTCGTTCTCCATGGATGGCAGAATTTTGCTTCCATGTTCACCGGGTGGAAGAAGGACCCGGATTATTTATCGGAATAGTGGCCGCTCTTGGCAAAGAAAATCCCATTCGGTGAGGAGCAATGAGGACGGCTTTGCAGAATGATCTGGGTGCATCATCGCACGAAGATGCGCTGCTCAAACGTATTAAGGACGGCGAGCGCGAACTCTTCTACGAATTGGTACAGCCCTACGAACGGCGAGTGTATGCTGCCGCGCTGTCCATTCTGCGAAACGAAGCTGAAGCAGAGGATGCGGCTCAGGAAGCTGTTTTAAAGGCTTTCAAGCATATCGGCCAATTTCGGGAAGAAGCAAAGTTCAGCACATGGCTCCTGCAAATCACCATCAATGAGGCCCGTATGCGAAGACGGAAACAACTCGCTCACGCCATGGAGCCCATTGCCGACCAGCCGAATGAAGATGGCGAATATATTCCGCGGGATTTCGCCGACTGGCGCGAGATTCCTTCGGAGATCCTGGAGCGCCATGAGATTCGAGACGCGCTCATGAAAGCTTTGGCTATGTTGGGCGAGAAGTACCGCGAGGTTTTTGTGCTTCGTGACATGCAACGTTTAAGCATCGAGGAGACTGCGAAGATATTGGATATTTCCACTGCGTCCGTGAAAACGCGCCTTTTGCGCGCACGCCTGATGCTGCGCGACCTGCTGAGTCCGGGATTTGGCGGAGGCTGGACCACCAAGCTGTCGTTTGCGAAGGGGAACAAGCCATGGGAGTAAATTGCGAAAAAGTGTGGCGGGAAAGTTCCAATTACGTTGATGGAGATGTGTCTCCCGATCTCCGCAAAGCGATCGAAGAGCATGCGCAAGGTTGCCCGCGTTGCGCTACTGTGCTCGCCGGCTTGAAAAATATTGTTCAACTTTATGGGGACGAGCGGATGTCCGAAGTCCCACTCGGGTACGGCCAGCGCCTGCATCGGCGACTTGAAAACGATATGCTTCCCGCTCGCCGCGGCTTTATGGGTTGGATGGTTGCCTTCGCGGCATCCATATTGGTAGGCGGTGCTTTTGAAGTTGCAAGGTCGGCATCCGTGGGTGTTCCGGAACACGTTTCGCAGCATTCACAACCTGCGGATCGCCAAATTCCCCCCGATTTAGGGGTTCTCGTTTCCCTGGGCGGAAAACTTTTCCACTTGCCGACCTGCAGGTCGATCAACAATCGCGCGAGCGCCGTGGCAATGACCGCTCAACAAGCCATGCAGGATGGCTACACGCCCTGCCCTCGCTGTCTGCGTAAGTACCTGCGGGTTGTATAAGCACAGTATCTTGCATCCGGTAAGTAGCGCGTTTCGTTCTGCAACATCTGGTTGCTTGTACCCATCTAACATTTCTTTGGAGACACAGAAATGGCTCGCGCAAAACCACAAATCGGTAAAGTGTTGCTGGTTGGATTGGGCAGCGGACTTATTGCCGCCTGGACAATGAACCAATTTCAGGCGGCACTCTCCAAAGCTTCGCGAATAGCAAAAGAAGACGAACCCAAAGGGACTTCACCACAATCTAATTCTCGTGACGAAGGGCCGGAAGATGCGACCTTGAAAGCGGCCGATCGAATTATTGGGATTGTGCTGAAAAGAAAATTGAGCAAGAAAGAAAAGAAAGAGGCCGGTCCAATCGTGCACTATGCCTTCGGCGCGAGCATGGGAGCTTTATACAGCATGGCCGCAGAAATTTATCCGGAGGTGACTCGTGGTTTCGGCACGGGGTTTGGCACAGCATTATTCGCGGCAGGTGATGAACTGGCAGTTCCCCTACTTGGTTTGGCGAAAGGGCCGAATAAATACCCTCTGTCATCGCACGCATCCGCATTTGCGGCGCATTTGATTTATGGGGTAACAACTGAAAGCATTCGCCGGGCTTCAATGGCGGTATTGTGATTCCCATGTCCATACTTTCCTCTACCATTCCACATTCCGAACTGGCCACGCGCTACTGTACGGTGCGCAGCGCTACCGAAGCCCTGGCATCGCGTCTTACGCCAGAAGACCAGATGGTGCAGTCCATGCCAGACGCCAGCCCCACAAAATGGCACTTGGCGCACACTACCTGGTTCTTTGAAACCTTTATACTCGGCCCGCACGCAAACAAATATCGTCCCTTCAACGAACACTTCAAGTATCTTTTTAACTCCTATTACAAGCAGTTGGATGGACATCCTTTACGGTCCGTTCGAGGGGCATTTTCGCGCCCATCGCTTGAAGATATTTCTGCCTACCGCGCACATGTGGATGCGGCGGTGGAGTCGTTCTTGAGCGAGGATTCACCCGCGCTGAACGATGAAATCGCGGCTCTGCTGGAGCTTGGTCTTAATCATGAGCAGCAACATCAAGAGTTGATTGTCACCGACATCAAGCATGCTTTCTGGACGAATCCTCTTCGCCCGGCGTTCATAAAAGCGCGCCCACAATCCACCGATAAAACGTCGGAGATGGAATGGATTGAGTATGCTGGCGGCGTCAGCCAGATCGGACATACTGGCGGAGAATTTTCTTTCGATAATGAAACTCCGCGGCACAAAGTTTTGCTTTCTCCATTCCGCTTGGCCTCCCGCCTGGTGAGCAATGCGGAGTATATGGAATTCATGGAAGCGGGCGGATACAGGAGATCAGAACTGTGGCTCTCTGACGGTTGGGACCACATCACAGCAAATGCGTGGCAATCGCCCATGTATTGGGAAAAAGCCGAAAATGGCTGGCAGGTATTTACCACGAGCGGAATGCAGCCCCTGAATCTTGGTGAACCCGTGTGTCACGTCAGTTATTACGAAGCCGAAGCCTATGCGCGCTGGCGGGGCAGGCGTTTGCCCACCGAAGCAGAGTGGGAAGTTGCGGCCGCAGCGCTTCCGGTCAAGGGGAACTTCGCGGAAAGCAATCGCTTCCATCCAGGCGCCTCCGAAGACGCGAGCCGCTCACAGATGTTCGGCGATGTGTGGGAGTGGACCAGTTCTTCCTATTCCGCGTATCCCGGTTACCGCCAGTCAGCGGGCGCGCTCGGTGAATATAACGGAAAATTTATGTGCAATCAGTTCGTCCTGCGGGGCGGCTCGTGCGCTACGCCGGAATCGCACATTCGCGCAACGTACAGAAATTTCTTCCCGCCGCACGCACGTTGGCAGTTCATGGGGGTACGGCTAGCCGATGATCGCGCGTGAACTTCTCCCTCAACTGGGGCTCGCATCTGACGTAACCGGCCTCTTCGAGCAGCCCAAATCATTACCTCCGAAGCTGTTCTACGACGCGGAAGGCTCAGCTTTGTTTGAACGCATCACGCAACTGCCGGAGTATTACCCAACACGCACTGAGGCAGCTATTCTTCGCAACAATGCCAATGAAATTGCGGCTGCGGTGCAGCCTCTCCAAAGCCTCATCGAGCTTGGCGCTGGAACTTCGAGCAAGACACGGGTGCTGATTGCCGCTTTTCTGCGCGCACAATCGAAGCTCAAGTTCTTCCCGGTGGATATTTCGGCCGCGCCATTGCACCTGGTGCGGGACGCGATATGCCGGGAATTTCCTGGGTTGGTGCATACGCCTATCGTCACGGATTTTTCGGACGAGCTGATTTTGCCCAGCAATATTCCCTCTCCTCGTCTGGTTCTTTATTTAGGCTCGAGCATCGGGAATTTCGAGCCCATGCAGGCGGTCGCCTTCTTGTTGCGCGTTCGGCGCGCGCTACATCCGGGCGATGGGTTGCTGCTGGGAGCGGACATGCGAAAACACCCACGGGTGCTTTTGCCCGCTTACGACGATGCTCATGGAGTGACGGCTGCGTTCAACAAAAACATTCTCGCCCACATCAACCAGGAATTAGGCGGCCATTTTGATTTGTCCAAGTTCAAGCATTTGGCGCGCTGGAAGAGTAATGAATCCCGCATTGAAATGTACCTGGAATCGACGGTGCGACAGACTGTGCTTATCGAATCACTCGATGCCAGCGTTGAATTTGAAGCCGGCGAACTGATCCATACCGAGAACAGCTACAAATACAGCGATGGTATGGTGAGATCCATGTTGCGCCATGCTGGGTTTGCGGTTGAGAAAGTTTGGAGAGACAAGCGGGGATGGTTTTCGGATTATCTTGCCAGGGTTCCGCGATGAACTTGCTTCCGCCAGCCTCGAAGCGTATGCGGCGGGAATTTCAACAAACAGGATATGCGGTCATCCGAGGTGCCTTGCCGCTCAACTTGACGGAGCGGTGGCGGCAAAAAGCGGAGCAACTCAAAACCAACGCATTCACCATCGAACGGTCGGATGGAGAATTCAAACTCGTCTATCGTGTCGTGACGGGCGAGGTGATTCAAAGTCAATGGCCAGAACTGTTCGCCTTCTACAGTGATCCCAGCACACTGGAGGCCCGCAAAAACGATGACAAAGAATTCACCGAGATCTATAACGACCTTAACGGACATTACCGGCAACGCCTCACGGCACTCTCGGACATAGATCATTCGGAAGGCGGAGCCAAATTCCACAAACGACTCTCACAGCTATCGCATGAATTATTACGCGTAGAGCGGCAAACCGCGGTGCGGTTGCGGAACCAGGGCCGCATTAATGACGAGATTTTGCGTGAATTCGAACGTGATCTCGATTTGCGTGAAGCCGGATATCACGCCAAGGGCAATACTTAAACGTTTAGAATTAAGCACCATGAAAATAGAACCCAGGAGACCTCAAGTCTTTGCCGCCAATTATTAATGCACAAGATATCTCGAAGGCCTTTGGAGCAAATCCGCTTTTTAAAAACGTCTCTTTTACGGTTTCACAAGGTGATCGCATCGGCCTTATCGGTCCGAATGGCTCAGGAAAGTCAACGCTTTTAAAGATTCTTGCCGGCGCTCTTGACCATGATGACGGAAATATTGCCTTCGCTAAACGCGTTCGCCTTAGCTACGTCCAGCAAGACTCGCAATTTGAATCCGGCGATACAGTTCGCTCCATCGCGGAAAATGCCATGGAGCGTAGCGCACTCCCGGAATCGGAGCGGGGCACCCGGCTTGCCGAAACATTGGGGCGCGCAGGCTTTGATAATCCCGCGACCCAGGCACACGATCTATCCGGCGGATGGCAAAAACGATTGGCCATTGTAGAAGCCCTGGTGCAAGCGCCCGACGTTCTGCTGCTCGACGAACCTACCAACCACCTGGACCTTGCCGGGATTGAATGGCTGGAAGGATTGCTTGAGCAGGCATCGTTTGCCTGCGTGGTGGTGAGCCATGATCGCTACTTTTTGGAAAATATCGCCACCGATATGGCGGAGCTAAACCGTGCTTACCCGGATGGATTACTGCGTGTGCGGGGCAGTTACAGCACATTCCTGGAAAAGAAAGAAGAGTTCCTGCACGCACAATCCAAGCGCCATGAAGCGCTGGAGAATCTTGTCCACAATGAGATTGAGTGGCTTCGCCGGGGAGCAAAGGCCCGCACGAGAAAGTCCAAGGCGCGTATTGGCAAGGCCAATGAATTAATGGGAGAACTTGCCGACCTGAACGCCAGAACGCGTACCAGCACCGCGCAAATTGATTTTTCTGCGACGGAGCGGCAGACCAAGCGGCTGATTGAATTGGAGGATGTTTCTTATGAGATCGTCGCCAATGGTACTTCCGCCGAAGAAACGCAGAACCGTATTCTGTTTGAGAAACTCAATTTTATCCTTTCTGCCGGAATGAAAGTCGGCCTGGTAGGGCCTAACGGCAGCGGCAAAACAACATTGCTTCGACTCCTGCGCGGCGAACTATCGCCGGCAAACGGCACAATTCGCCGCGCCGAGTGGCTGCGAATTGTTTACTTCGATCAGAGCCGTGAGCTGGACCCGAATGTTACTTTGCGCCGAGCACTCGCGCCGGAGAGCGATTCGGTGGTTTATCAGGATCGAGTAGTCCACGTGGCATCGTGGGCGGCAAAGTTTCTGTTTACCGGCGAGCAGTTGAATCAGCCGGTGGGAAAGCTCTCCGGAGGCGAACGAGCGCGAGTGTTAATCGCGCAACTTATGCTCCAGCCTGCCGACGTCCTGCTGCTCGATGAACCGACCAACGATCTGGACATTCCAACTCTTGAAATACTGGAAGAAAGCCTGCTCGAATTCCGCGGATCGTTGGTATTGGTTACGCACGACCGTTACATGCTCGACCGTGTTTCAACCATTGTGCTTGGTTTGGACGGACAAGGCGGCGCTGAGAGTTTTGCTGATTACTCGCAGTGGGAAAAGTGGCAACGAGAAAGCAGACAACGGTCAAAAATACAGCGTGCCCCATTGAACGCTTCTGCAGCGGCAAAGACCCAACCGCCCGCGGAGACAGTGCATAAACAATCCGCGAAAAAGAAGCTTTCTTATCTGGAATCGCGGGAATATTCGGGCATCGAACAACGTATAGCGGAGGCCGAGAAGGTATTGCAGGCGAACCGTGCTCGACTTGAAGATCCAACGATTGTCAGCGACGGCCCTCGCCTGCTGAGCGCCCATGCGGAAGTGGAATCCGCACAGAAAAAGTTAGACGCACTCTACGAGCGATGGACGGAGTTGGAACACAAGAGCAATTAGAGCCTGGGCAAGAAGCCAGAGAAGTGCGAATGCTACTGCAATGTTTCGTTATCATCCATGCTTCCATTGTCATCCGGTTGTTGGCCGGAGCGGTAGCGCTGGAGCTTTTCGGCGTCGTTGTTGAACTTCAACAATTCTTTTTGTGCGCGTAGCTGTGACACGGGATCAGGCGTGGGACGACCCAGCAGGAACCCCTGCACTTCATTGCCACCCATTTTCTCGACTACCTGTAACTGCTGTATGGTCTCAATCCCTTCCACGATTACCTGCATTTCCAGACTATGGGCAAGCGTAACTAACGAGCGCACAATCGCCTTTGCGCCGGCGCGCGATTCCATTTCATTCACGAATGAGCGGTCAATCTTCAAAGTGTTAAAAGGCAACCGCGGCAAGTAGCTCAGGCATGAGTATCCGGTGCCAAAATCGTCAATCGCGAGGCTTACCCCCAGGGCGCGCAATTGCTTCATGGTTTCGGCGGCGCGGTCGGCTCCGCTCAACATGATGGATTCCGTAAGCTCAATTTGCAGCAATTCCGGCTTGAGCCCCACACGCTTAAGCGTTTCCGCGACTTCCTCGACGAAGGTAGGCCTTGCGAATTGCAAACTCGAAACGTTTACGGCGACTTGAATAGGATACGGCGCGATATCTTGCCATCGAATTGCTTCGCGGCAGGCTCGTTCGAGCAAATACGCCCCCAGAGTCACGATCAAGCCACTCTCTTCCGCAATGGGAATGAATTTCGTGGGAGGGATGGTACCCAACGTGGGATGGATCCAGCGCGCCAGGGCCTCAAAGCGTACTAAACGATGTGACAGGACATCAAATTCCGGCTGATAGTGCAGGTGAATTTCTTCCCGGGCAATCGCTCCCCGCAACTGGTTTTCAACAGTCAGACGTTCGCGCGTAAAAGAACCCAGCTCCGGCGTAAAGCTTTTCACCTGGTTCTTGCCGCTATGCTTGGCGGAATACATCGCGCCGTCAGCCTGTTGAAGCAGGCCTACCGGATCGGCGGCATCGCGGGGAAAAACGCTGAAGCCAATGCTCGCCCCGATCCCGATCTCGTGACCTTCAATCATAAATTGCTGGGAAAGAGATTCGAGGAGATCTTTCGCAACGATGTCCGCCTCATCGGGCGTGCGCAAAGTCGTCAGCACCACGGTGAATTCATCGCCTCCGATGCGGGCCAGTGTGTCTGCCCTTCGAATGCGCGAGCGGAGACGCTGCGCGACCTCGACCAACAAAAGGTCCCCAACGGTATGTCCCAGGCTGTCATTCACGAGCTTGAAGCCATCCAGGTCTATATACAGCAATGCCAGAACCCGCTGCTCCCGTTGAGCGATGGCCATGCTCTGCGCTAACCTGTCGGAGAACAGCCGCCGGTTGGGCAATCCGGTTAATTCGTCAGTCACCGCCTGCTGTTGCAGCCGGGCTTCAGCTTCTTTTTTGGCAAGTTCGCCCTCTTCCAATTCGGAGAGCATTTTGTTGAAGCCAATTCCCAGTTGCGCAATTTCCTCGCTACCCGCCGCGGACACCCGAGCCGTAAATTTTCTTTTTGTTGCAACTTCCTGCATAGCCAGCGCCAAGTCGTTGATAGCCGCCGCTTCCTCGCGTGCTTTTTTCAGCGCATCTGTTTGTAGGCGAACCCGACGGCGCAAGAGCGCGATCCATCCCAACGCGCCAAGCACTACCACGAGCAAAATCCCCAGCACGGCGATCGCACGTGCGGCAGTCCACCACGGGGCCCCATGAAGCACTCTTACATCCGACGGAGAACGTAACAAAATCATCACCCCGCGCGGCGTTTTGTCAGGAAAGACTTCGACAAAACAGATGCCGGTAAGTTCGAGCGTGCTTCCATCGCGCAGTGAGGAAAGCTCCTGAGCCTCGTCGGCGGGCAACACGGCGGCAAATGTGCGGTCATCGGCTGAGACCAACAGAGCAAATTCCTGCGTTGTCCGGGTCTGTTTTAAGAGCCGCCCATGGACTTGTACCGGTTCCGCATCCGCCGCGCCTTTGAACAAATCATTCGCGGTAAGCACGATTGGAGGAGGCAAGGATGTGGTGCCAATCTTCCGGTAAATCACATCTTCTAATACGGGCGTGTATTCGCCCATGGCAGGAAAACCGGCCACGTCAATCAGATCCCCCACCTTAAGATCGCGCGCATTGTTCGTTCGAATAAAAAGGCCATGACTGGAATCCGCGATGGAAATCAGACGCCCATCACGGTTTGCCGTCACCACCCCGCGCACGCGAATGCGGTGCCCAGGCGCCACGTCGGGTGTATATCGCATTACCGTGGCCGCATTGCGTATGGGGAGAGCAAATGGGTCGGCTGCCCCATGTTGTAGTACTTGAAATTGTGAGAGGCTCTGCGTGAACAGATGGATACCCGTAAGCTGCCGGCGGTCATTGAAGCGCGGCCCACTCACACCTCGTACGATCACCTTGGCATCTACCAAGTTGTGGTAGTCACGCCCATCCGCTTGCCGCACGATCACGTCGAGTCGCCCTGTTCCCGTCGCCAGCGTAACCAAAACCGTTGTTCCGCCCGAAGCAGCCTGGTTCGCATAAGCGGTAATGCGCTTCGAGTCTTCCACTGAGCGCACGATTCCTTCTACTTCGACCCATTGGCAATCTTCCATTCCGGTGAGCAGGTGGTCGAGACTATAACGCGGAGCATGTGGCAGTGCAGCCCATCCCAACTCGCGTATTGAAGGGTGCTCTACGACCGGGGCATAGCCGCCGGGGCCGGTCACTCCATCCACATCCAAAATAGTGCCTGGTTCCAGTGAAGCAACCGGCTCGCCGCGCATGTCCACGTAAACTCCGTGGCCGGAACCTAGAACAAATAAATTTCCGAGCGCCGGATTGTAATAGAGGACCTGTACTTTTTGCAGGTGTACGGGATAATTTCGCAAAGCCTCGCTGTACGTGAGATTGTGCACCTGCTCGGTTTTCGTAAGGACGGGCAGCGAAGCTGTTACTTCGGCCGCGTGAGCGTGTCTCGATAAGAAGGCCGGGAAGAACACGAGCAACAATAAGAAGACGGGAACTTTCCGCCATTGCCCCCCGATGTTGGCGAGCCAACGTATTTTGATGAGCGTCCGTGCTTGCGCCTTAGAGTGCTGAACCATGGATGAGATGTTCGTCATCTTGCGAACGTGCTTCGGATCTGAAAGCAGTGAATAGGCCTTAGCCAATCTGTAACCACGAGTACACAAGAGGAAGTATCGGCAGATTGGGACGAAAAAAAAGCTGAAATGGGAAGGATGTCGTTACCAAGGTGTAATTCCAAAAGTTAGACTTAGCTGATTGGCGGTAGTTCGAAGGTAATTGTGTTCGATGAACCGCATGGTACTCTCGGGCCATGCCTGAATTCGATCTCACGCCGGCTGCCAGCTCCTCGCCTGAGCGACCCTGGCTGTTCGGCCTGCTCATAGCGCCGATGGCGGTGCTCTCGAACGGCATTATTGGCGGAGTGCTTTCGTACCTTCTTCGTAATCAAGGCGTGGGGCCGGCACGCGGTGCAGCGATCATCGCGCTGCTGAATTTGCCCCAGATGATCTATTTCCTCTGGAGCCCGATCACTGATTTCTGGATCCGCCGCCGCAGCTGGCTTCTGGTTGCTGGAATCGCGGCTGGGGCGGTCATGTACATTGCGTTTCGGCAGGCAAGCCTAGCCACTACATTGGCCGTAGGGCTTATGTTTCTGAGCGCCTGCCTGGGCCAGTTGATTGTTTCCAGTTGCGGCGGAATGATGGGGACCATTCATCTTGAAGTAAACCGCCGCCGCGCAGGCAGTTTCTATCAGGGCGGATCGCTAGCCTTTGGCGCTCTTGCGGTATTCGTACTGGCTTTCTTCTCGGAGCGATTCTCGCTCGGAATTCTCGGCTGGTTTGCGGCTGCCATGATTGCCCTGCCGTCGCTGGCTGCGCTCGCTGCCCCCAAACAGGAGATCGTGAGCGAAAGCACCTTGCGGGAAACTCGCACCAGAATCTGGCGTGAGTTCAAAACCACCTTTTTCCGCTGGGAAGCCATTCCCTACACCCTGGCAATGACCTTTCCCATGGGCAGCGGGGCCATGATTCAACTTCTGCCGGGCCTGGCCGCCGATTATCACATCAGCGGTCACGAAGTCGCATGGATCAACGGCGTGGCCGGTTCCCTGCTGACCGCTGCTGGCGCGCTCGCGGCGACACTTCTTCCTGTCCGGGTACGCGCCCCCGTGGCTTACCTCACTGTCTGCATTGTGAATGAGGCAACCTTGGCATTGCTATGGCTCGGCCCATTGCGGCCATCGGTTTATTTGGTAAGCACAATGTTGTTTCTATTTACGGTTGGAGCCGCCTATGCGCTCTTCACCGCCGTCGTACTGGAATTTCGTGGCAGTTCGGGAAAAAGCGGCAGTGCGCGTTATTCCATCATCAACTCACTAGGCAATGTACCGGTGACTTATATGGTGTTGGTGGACGGCATCGGCTACGCACATTGGGGCGCTCGCGGGATGCCGGGCATTGACGTTGTACTGGGAATTGGCGGCGGGACGATTTTGCTCACGTATTTCCTAAGCCGGGGTCACCGTCAGGCGGCTATTGCGTAGGCTGAATCATCTCCATCTTTTTGCTGTCGAGGATGGAGTGATTCATCGAAGATCGAAGTTGAATTGAAAGTCGCTCTAAGGTAATTGCCTGATCATCCGCCGCCGAACAATCTCAAGAATAGGAATGATGATGAAAATGTCACAGGCCGGTGTTACACTACGTTTGCCCACTCCCCAGGAGCTACCCCCGTGTCGTCGCCTGATTTGGATGATCTACGTTTATTGCTTGCCCATGCTCATACACCTCCGAAAGTAGGGTTTTTGCGCAGGGCCTTGTGGCGGTTAAGGACTAAGTTGTCTCCGCCGAGAACGCGACCGGTTCCCTTCCCGCCAACCGTGGA
>JANWKU010000085.1 GCA_025451215.1 Terriglobales bacterium | reverse complement strand
TTCTTCTTTGGCCACGAAGTCTATTCCTATGGGCATGGTTTGCCCGTTATCGAACGACTAAAAAGGTGCGGTTCCAGCGCGTGATCTGGTAGAAATGCGTGACTGCATACGCGAAGTGTAAAAGTTTATCACTTGCACCGGTGGGGGTGCCGTCAGCGTCGGCCTCGCGCATAGACCAATAGACAATGAGCGGCCTTCCCACGATGTTTGCACGGGGCACAAATCCCCAGTAGCGGCTGTCCTCGCTGTCATCGCGATTATCTCCGAGAACGAAGTAATCATTGGGAGGGACGACCAGTTCATTGTCCTTAACCAGCGTTTTCATTTGCAGCCACCACTTGCCTTCCAGTCCGGCCACGGAAAGATTCAGTTGCGGAAAGTTGTCGCGAAAATCATCCGTGGTGGAAGAAATGTGGTGAGTGTACGGTTCGCGAAGCGCGATTCCATTCACGTACACTGTGCGGTTTATGAGCCTTACGTGGTCTCCGGGAATGCCGACCACGCGTTTTACGAAGTGCTGCGTTGGATCAACCGGAAACTTAAAAACAATAATGTCTCCACGCTTAACCGGCCGGTAGGGCATGAAGAAGGCCCCTGGATTGGCCCCATAACAAAGTTTATCCACAAGCAGATAGTCGCCGACCAGCAGCGTGTTTTCCATGGAATCAGAGGGAATTTGAAATGCCTGAACGATAAATGTGATGGCGAACACGGCAATCACAATGACTACCAGGAAAGATTGCAATACAAACGCCCAATCGGAGTGATGCGCGGCCTTTGGGGCGCTGATTGCAGGAACGGGCGGCGCCTCAATTGGCATGGTCATGACTGCACGCGTTCGCGGGCCTGGCTCAAGTTCAGGGCTTGTTCCGAAGCAAGATATTCCAGCACCTGCCGGGCCGCATCTTGCTCCGCGCTTTTCTTGGTCGGCCCTTTGGCACGGCCAACGAATTCGACTTCGTCTCCGGGACGGCTGCGAAGCCGCGCTTCCACGACAAACGTTTTATTGTGTTCGGGGCCGCGCTCTTCCACAAGAGCGTAGGACAACTGTGCGTGCCCGCCCGCCTGCAAAGTTTCCTGCAGCGTGGATTTAAAGTCGCTCACACGGACGTTACCCCGGCTTTGCAGGACTTCCAACTCCGGAGTAACGATGTGCGTCAGAATGACGTTGCGTGCGGCATCCAGACCCGAATCGAGATACACCGCCGCCAGCACGGCTTCCAGGGCGTCAACTAACAACGTTGTTTTGCCGCGGCCACCGCTTTTTTCTTCCCCGCGTCCGAGCTTAAGAAAACTTCCAATCTCCAGCTTTTGCGCGACGCCCACCAGATGTTTTTCGCTCACCAAATGGGCCCGAAGTTTGGAAAGCTCGCCTTCGTGGAAATGGGGAAAGCGGCGGAACAATTCTTCCGTGGTCACCAAAGAGAGAACGGCGTCGCCAAGAAACTCGAGTTGCTCGTTGTCTTTCGCCCGTTCTTCCTGCGCGACCGCGAGCGCGTCCGCTTCGCGGGCGTACGAGGTGTGCGTGACTGCCTGCCGCAACAATTCGGGCCGGGAAAAGTGATGTCCTAAAATTTCCTCAAGCTCCGTATTTTCCCTGGTGTTCATGACCTCGTCTTCATGACAAGCAACTTCCGCACCGTTCCGGACAACTTTCTAATTTGGCTTGGCTGGAGTAGCGGGCGCTCCCTTAGCCGGGGCAACCGTTCCCCCCGTAAGTTGCACCAGACGGTCCCGCTCCTTACGCGCGTAGTCTCCGGCAGTTGTATTTTCCTGCGTGAGTTGAACCGCCTTATTGGCTTGTTGCAATGCCTCGGGATATTTCTTCTGGTTATCAAGGCAAAGCGCCAGCCGCAATACTACGACCGGATCAGGCTGCGAAGGGAAGGCGTCCAATGATTTCTGGTATTCAGCTTGCGCTCCGACGAAGTCACCCTTCTTGAATAGGATGGTCCCAAGAAAGGAGTGAGCAGTGGAACGGATATAGTCCTTGTAAGCCTCTACGCGGTCTGGAGGCGTGCCAGCGGGCACGGCGATATCCGTGTCAATGGTTTCTAAAGCATGTTGCGCATCTTTCGTCGCTTCAGAATACTTCTGGTCTTTGTCAATGTCGCTGTCCTGTGTGGTGTCCACGAGGCCCTGGCTCACGGCCACCAGAGCATCAGGCTGATCGGGATCAATCGTCAGAACTTTTTTGCCGATTTCCTCCATTTTGGCGCTGTTGTTGCTCTGCTGATAAGCGGCAACGTCCGCCTCGTATAGCAGAATCCGCAACTCGCTCTCGGGAAACTTCGTCGCGAAGTCGTCTGCGGCCTTCTCCAGGGTTGCGGGATCACTCGCGGTTGCCTTGGCCGCGTTAAAGGCGTCATATTCGGCCTGGGTTTTCGCCTGAGGCGGGGTTTTTCCCGGTGCCGCGGTTGTGCCTGCCGCGGGCGCTGCCTGCGTTGCCGCCGCACCCGGCGTGGCTGTGCTTGGTTTCCCGTTGTTCGGGGTGGCGGGGGCCTGTTGCCCTACGGCGAACGATACTGATGCCAGCGCGACCATAATAATGCTTGCTCGCTTCATGCTGTCTGTCTCCTTGGATTGCAGTTTGTCTGCTAAATCCTTGATGTCTACTGCGAATGGTGCGGCGCGTAAGGCTTTTCGATGCCGCTTTCCGCTGCTTCCTTTGCCTCTGGCAAATCCGCACTTGCGCTCAGGGCTGCTTTGTAGTGTTCCACGGCGCTTGTGCGGTCTTGCTGCAAATCAAAAATTCTTCCCAAGTAGATGTGGGACCAAGCCATCACTTTCGGCTCATGGGCCACCGCAACGGTATGCAGGAAGTAGTCGCGGGCGCCCTCCACATCCTTATTCATGATGGCCGCTCGCGCGAGTATAAAGTACGCGCGTCCCGGGTCACTAGTCTTCTCCGCAAGCGCCTGCTGGGCGAATCTGTGCGCTCCTTCAGCGTCGCCCATGGCGAGCCGCAACTCGGCTGAGGCCAGCAATTTATTTTGAGCGGGTTGCGCCAGAGTCATGACATCAGGCGCGGCGGTGCTTGCGAATTTGAAATGAGACGTTTCCAACTCTCGTGCTTCTTTGCGTGGTTCAATTCCTTCGATCATCTTGCCAAATGCGTTGCGGAAACCGAGCGGACTCTTCTCAAACACCACCAGCTGATCATAGAAATAACGCGTCAAGACGAACCCCTGCGCAGTGGAGGCGTCAATCGCTTTATCCCGCTCGACTTCCGGAGTTTTCTTGGACCCGGTCGTGCGGATTTCCACCGCATGAATCAAGCACTCGACGACCAGCAAACCCGCGTCATTTTTGTAGCTGTCGTCCATGGGAGCGGCTTTGACCGCTTCGAGCAACGGGCCCATTCGTTGCATCTCGGCGGGATATCGCAGGGAAAAAGGATCCAGCAAATAGTGCAGGTAGGCATGACGGATTTGCTCCATTTTGAGTCCGTCATCGACCCCTGGGGAAATCACGATATAGTAGTCAGCCCCATACGTGCGAGCGTTTACTTGGCTCGGCGCGCCCATGGGCTCGATATACACAGAGAATTGATTTCCCGGAGATCCCGATTGCGGGATCTTCAGATAGATGCCCGTATCAAAAAGCATCTTGGTGACCGGGTCATGATATTGCTCCACCAGCGACGCATATTGCTCGCGATGTTTTTCCCAAATGGCATGAAGTCCCGCCTGCGCATAAAACGCTTGCAGAAGCGGAGCAAACGGCAACAGAGGCTGCGCGTCAGGGGCGACGTCCGCTTCCTTGGCTTTGGGGGTGAACGTCGGAGGAGCGCCTAAGAACAATGAAAGAGAAATGAACTTGGACAGCGTGCGGCTGGGGTCCTGCTCCCCATGATCAGAATAAAACTGGCACATGCCTTGCTGCGCCGATTGCGCTTGTTCGGACGCCTGTACCGCCGCGGCGATTTCCCCTCGAATCTGCGCTCGCACCGGGTTTGAGATGGCGAGGTCAGCATCGTATCCGCAAACATTCAAGGCGGAGACTACCGCGAAGACGGTTTCATTGGCGTCGAGTACGGCAGGAGAATTCGATTGCGCAAAAGAGACTTGCGCCAGGGCGCAAAACGCCACACTCCCCAAAATGACGAGTCTACGAAACAGGAGGCCTCCTACCAGTTGGCGGGTCGAAATGACTAGTCTAAGTCTAAGGGCTTATTTACGGAGGGTCAAACTATGAACGGCCAAACCTCGAAATACAAACTCCCAACCGGGCCACGGAATAGCCCGCTTGGAGTTACGAAAGAAAGCTATCCGCGCACGTTGATCTTGGCGAAGGACAAAACAGCGCGCCCCGTCGTGGGTTTGCCCATATACGTTGCTGGCCGGAAGGTCGTGAAGATCAACATGTTCTTCACTTCGCTCGGCAAATCTTTCCTGCCGTTGGGGTCCGAGAGGATGCGATAGTCGTCCACGCGCCCGGTAGGTCCGATGTAGGCTTCAATAACCAGGGCATCGTCATTGACTGAATCTGTGTTCATCCCGAAAGCGGCCTGTTCAAATTCCGGAGCGGTATTCATCAGCAGGACATCGCCGCCGGTATTGGCCTGCAAAGGCACCGCAAAAGATCCCATGAGAACCACAAATACGGTGATAGCGAGCACCAATCCCGCGGTCGCTGGCACCATAAAAGCTTTCGCGGTGTTTTCAAACCGAATGCGCAGGCCGTCCAGCGCGGGTTGCCGCGAGCGAGCCGCTTCGCGTGAAATTGCTAATCGCAGCTTCAGGCCCAGGTCATTAGGCGCCTTTTTTCGTCCAGTCGCCGCCAATAAACGCTGCGTATTGCGCAAGAGCTGGTATTCATCCTGACATTGCGTGCAATTCCCCAAGTGTTGCGACAGCGCATGCATCTGCGCTCCGCTAATCATCCCGTCAAGATAGGGCGAAAACAATACTTTTGCCTGGGAGCAATTCATGATGCCACCTCAATTCCCTTGCGGGATGCGCAACTGCCGCTGATCTTCCCTTTCGTCTCCGGATGCCTGGAATTCGCCTGGTGCTGTGGTTGCGATTGCCGCACATAAGAAGCCAGACGGCGTTTCAGTGCATCGCGTCCGCGCGTGAGGCGGGACTTTACCGTGCCCAGCGATACCCGCGTTACCTCCGCAAGTTCCTCGTAGGACATTTCTTCCAGATCGCGCAGTACCACAGTCGTGCGGTACGGTTCCGGCACTTTACGCAATTCCTCTTCTACCTTGGCGCGAATCTCTTCATGGGCGGTGTTGTCGAAGGGAGACTCCGTCCCGTCCACCAGAAGGTCTTTTAACTCAAGAGCCGAATCGGAGTCTGATTCTCCAATGGGGGTTTCAATGGATACTTCCTGCGCTTTGTGACGGAACCACCAGCGCTTCCGGTTTGACGCCTCGTGGATGGCGATCCGGTACATCCAGGTTTTCAGGCTGGATTCTCCGTG
>JANWKU010000084.1 GCA_025451215.1 Terriglobales bacterium | reverse complement strand
GCCGCAGCCATCACCATATGGTGTGCACGGAATGCGGTAGCTCAGTGGAGTTTTTTTCTCCTGAGGTAGACCAGTTGGAGGCGGAGATTGGCCGCCAGCACAGTTACTTGCCCACCCGTCATACCTTCCAGATTTACGGTATATGCCTGGATTGCCGCAAGAAGAACAAAGGCTCCCAATTGGTGTGATTTTCCGCTGCCGCGCATTTTATTTGCTTTGCTTACGGGTTTCTGGTAACTTCCGCGAATCGCAAAATTCGGTCAGCTCTCCCCCTTTTTAAGCTGACCGTGCTCGCCGTACCTGGCTTGGAGGGAATATGGCATTTTGCAGCTCGTGTGGAAAACAGATTCCGGATGGAACAAACGTCTGTCCGGTGTGCAGCAGTTCAGCAACCGGCGCGGTTGCTGTTGCGCAGCCCGCGGGTGCGGGAATGACCGACAATGTTACTGGGATGCTGGCCTACTTTACGATTATTCCGGCCATCATCTTTCTGGTGACAGCACCCTACAATAAGAGCCGGTTTGTTCGTTTCCACTCATTTCAGTGCATCTTTTTCTGCATTGCAATGATCATCCTCTGGGTGGGCTTCCTGATCCTGGACATTATTCCAGGACTCATTTTCATCATGTTCCCGATCCACATGATTATCTGGCTGGGATCATTTGTGCTTTGGATCATCCTTGTGATCAAAGCCAATCAGGGCCAGATGTGGAAGATTCCAATCATCGGCGACATGGCAGAAAAGCAGGCAAACGCTATTCCGGCATAAAATATCGGGCGTCGATCCAGGAACGAGGGTTATGAGCGGTCTCTACGATATAGAGACCGCTTTTCTTTATCATTGTTCTTTGGCGACTTGACATACTCTCCCCCAACATGGCATTCCTGTTAGCTTTGTTCTTGTAAGATGAAATGCTCTATCCGTGCCTTAAATTCTGAAAGGGTCTCATTTGAAAGTTCGGGTATTCTTCCACGACAAATGTTTTGATGGCGCTTCTTCGGCCGCTTTGTTCTCCCGCTTTTACCGGGAGCGCATTCGCGAGGATGTGGAATTCGTTTTCACCGGTCTTTTGCACCGCGCCGGGGCCTTGTTTGACGAAGCCCAGTTCGACGGCGACGAGAACGCCATTGTGGACTTCAAATATTGCAGCTCTCCCAAAATTACCTGGTGGTTTGACCACCATGAGAGCGCATTCCTTACACCCGAAGACGCCGCCCATTTCGAGCACGATCAGAGCAACCAGAAGTTTTACGACCCCGCGTTTAAGTCCTGCACCAGCTTCATCGCCCTCATTGCCGAGCAGCGCTTTGGGTTCAATCCCGCGCCGGTCGCTGAGCTTGTTCGCTGGACTGACATTATTGATGGGGCCCTCTACAAGACCGCGCGCGAAGCCGTGGAGATGAAAGCGCCGGCCATGAAGCTCACCATGGTTATCGAGTCTGCGAAGGACTCTGATTTCGTTCCGCGCCTCATTCCATTGCTTGCCAGCAAGCCGCTCGCAGAAATCATCGCGGAACCTTTCGTAGCGGAGTTGCTGCCGCCTTTGCTTCAGCGCCACGAAAAATCTATGGGTATTTTGCGGGAGCGCATTGAATCCAAGGACGGGACGATTTTTTTCGATGTCACCGACCATGAGCTTGAGGGATATAACAAGTTCGTGCCCTACTATCTGCATCCGGAATCTATTTATAGCGTGGGACTTAGCAAGAGCAGCTTTCGAGTGAAAGTGTCGGTAGGATCGAATCCCTGGGCCCCGGTACCTCCCACGGTGAATCTTGCCCGCATCTGTGAGCGCTACGGCGGCGGCGGACACGCCAGGGTGGGCGCGATTTCCTTTGATGTGGCCCAGTACGAAGCCGCAGTGAAAGCTTCGCACGAAATTGTGGCTGAACTCCGCGCCAGCGTGCGGGCAGCGAATTCTTAGCTTTATAACCTTCGGGAAGCCTTCCGCAAGCTAAAATATAAACACGTGCGCCTCAAACTCCCACCCTCTCACCCTGACCATGGCGCCCAGCTCCAGGCTCTCCGCGCGATCGCAACGCTGGAGCTATTGAAGGGGCTGGCGGCCGTCATTGGGGCACTCGGAATCATTATTTTGGTGATTCATCATGATCCATGGGACGTTGCTGCCGATCTACTCGGGTTCCTGCATATTAGTCCCGACCGTCACCTCGCGCAGGTGTTCCTTGACTGGGCGGACACCCTGACCGACAAAAAGCTATGGGCCATCGTGATCGTTGCATTCGTTTATTCCACGCTACGCTTTATCGAAGGATATGGTTTGTGGAAGGCGCGCGGGTGGGCGGAGTGGATTGCCCTTCTTTCAGCAGGCGCTTATATTCCCTTTGAGTTTTATCGCTTTGCCCGCCATCCCAACCTTTTCCATGTGGCGGTCATCGCGGTAAATGCGGCGATTGTCCTGTATATGGCTTATCTGCGATTTTCCAAGCCAATTGAAATCGCATGACCGAGCGGAGGTAGGACGGCTCAGGATTCAACTGCAATAAGTCGGGCGGCTACGCCTATGCGACATGTCTGAGCACGAGCGCTGAATTCTTTGATCCAAACGCGATGCAATTGCAAACCGCGTGTTCGATCGTCTTCTTCCGGCCCGCCTCGGGAATATAGTCCAGATCGCAATCAGGATCAGGCACTTCGATATTGATGGTGGGCGGAAGTTGTCCACTCTTCATGGCCACGATGGTTGCTGCGATCCCTGCCGCCCCGCATGCTCCTTGAGGATGCCCAATCTGCGATTTCAGCGACGACATCGGCGTCCGCCGCGCCTGCTCTTCTCCTAACGCCAGCTTCAACGCCCGGGTCTCAATGCGGTCATTCAGTTGGGTTGCCGTGCCATGCAGGTTCACGTAGTCCACGTTCTGCGGAGTAATGCCAGCTTGCTTCAAGGCCAGTTCAATGGCCCGCGCAGGCTCCTCGCCGCACTCCTGCAAGCGAACCCGGTGAAACGCCTCACAAGTTGAGCCGTATCCTGCCACTTCAGCAAGGATTCGCGCTCCTCGTGCTCGCGCATGTTCGTATTCTTCCAGCACGTACATCCAGGCACCCTCGGCCAGCACAAAGCCGTCCCGGTCGCCGTTAAAGGGTCGCGAACCGCGCTCGGGCGCATGGTTCCATTTTTCGGTCATGATCTTCATCAGGATGAAGCCCTTGATGATTCCCAACGAGATTGGAGCATCCGCGCCGCCGGTCAGCGTCACGTCCAGGCGTCCTGACTGTATTTGCCGCATTGCGTATCCGAAAGAATCCGTGGAGGAGGTGCACCCGCTGGTGATCACATGGCTTGGGCCGCGAAGCCCAAAGCGCACGCTCAGTTCGCTTGAGAGCGATCCCATAACGCCCGTGGGCACGCAAAATAAACTCATCTTGCTGTATTGCTGGTAGAAGAACAGGCGGTATTGTTCTTCAGTGAATTCCTGGGAGCCGCCGCCCGAGCCGAAAATTACTCCGAAACGCTGTTTTTCCTTCAAAGGCATGGTTGCGGTGTCCATGCCTGCATCGTGAAGAGCTTCGGTGGCCGCTGCCAGCGCCAGAGGCAATACTCGCGAGACATGTTTGCGGTCTTTCTTTTCCACCCAGGCAAGTTCGTCGAAGCCGCGGACCTCGCCGGCGATTTGGATTGGAATTTCCGAGGCATCGAAGCGCTCAATCTTTTTGACGCCGCTGCGCCCTGCGAGCGCTCCCTCCGCAAATTCGGTGTTTCCAATGCCGTTCGGACTTACCACTCCCATACCGGTAATCACCACTCTTCGCTTCACGTCGTCTCCAGAACATTAGGATTTCACAAGCGCTTCTTCCGCAGCACACATTGTAGGACCCTGCACGGGCATTCGGTGTAACTTTTATGTCATTCGTCAAACGTCATGTTGGAACGCCATCGGTAAAGGTCGGGCGCGCCCGTTTATTTCGATTTTTAAATTTGAGGATGAGATGGTTAGAGACGGCTAATCCATAGAAGCGATGAGCTTTGTCTCCTCAGTCAGTGCACAACCTTCGTAACTTTCCCTTCTTTTTAAGCCCTCTAGAATCTTAAAGAGCAAGTTGCGCACTATCGCATGAACGCCAACGACACCCAGGAACATCAGGTTAGAAATCTGCCTACACCAGTCCCTATGCGCGTCATTGAGGGGCGGGAGTGGTGGCTTTGGGGCTTTGCCGTTGCAGTCACATTGATTCTGACCGTGGGAATTATCGCCTTGTCATTCCCCTCAGTCGACCTTCATTCCTACGTTGACTGGTTCGACCTTAAAGAATGGGTGCGTGGCCTTGCCGCCCTGGTGCTTCTCTTTGATATTTACACGCTGTATCAGCACCTCCAAATCCAGCGCATTCGCCGCCAGTTGCTGGAACGCGACCAACTCTTCCAACTGATCACAGAAAACGCCGCCGACATGATCGCGGTCGTGGATTGGGAAGGCCGTCGCCTGTACAACAGCCCTGCTTACCAGAAGATTCTTGGCTATTCCGCCGAAGAGTTAAACACTTCATCGCTCGACCAGGTCCATCCTGACGACCGCCAGCGGGTGCAGGAAGCTGCGGCCAAGGCGCGCGCGACTGGAAGAGGCGAACGTCTGGAATATCGCATCCTGCACAAGGACGGCTCCTGGCGCAATTTGGAATCCACGTCCAGTGTGGTCCCAAGCATAAAGGGGCAGCCGGACAAAATGGTCATCGTCAACCGCGACGTGACTGACCGCAAACGCATGGAAGAGATGCTGGCCCACAGCGCCTTCCATGACAAGCTGACCAACCTGCCAAATCGCGCGCTGTTCGTGGATCGTCTTCATCACGCATTGACGCTGGCGCGCCGCCATTCCGGCTACCAGTTTGCCGTGCTCTTCATTGACGTGGACGAATTTAAGGTGCTCAATGACAGTTTGGGTCATGCGCGCGGCGATGAGTTGCTGATCGAAATGGGACGCAGGCTTACTGAATCCGTTCGGGAAATGGATAGTATCTCCCGGGCTGCCACCAGCAAATTCTTCAAAGCGGACAAGACCATCGCGCGATTGGGCGGAGATGAATTCACCGTGCTGCTCGACGACCTGCGCGATCCGAGCGATGCGATCCGCGTGGCGCAACGCATTCAGGAAAAATGCGCGGTGCCTTTTTTGATCAGCGATCAAGACAGCAACGAGCAGGAGATCGTAATCACCGCAAGCGTAGGCATCGCATTAAGTTCGCTTTCCTACAACAACGCGGAAGACCTGCTGCGCGACTCAGAAATTGCCATGTACCGCGCCAAGCGCTCGGGCAAGGCGCGCTGCGAGCTTTTCGATTCCGGCATGCATGAAAGCGCGGTAAAACGCTTACGCATGGAAACCGACATCCGCAAAGCACTCGACCTTGATGAATTCCGTGTTTATTACCAGCCGCTGGTTAATTTGCAGACGGGAAAAATTTCCGGCTTTGAAGCCCTCACCCGCTGGCAAAAGCCTACGGGCATGGTTCCGCCAGTCGAGTTTATTCCCGTGGCTGACGAGACGGGACTCATTCTTCCCATGAACCGCAAGCTCATGCAGGAGGCAACCCGCCAGTTGCGTGCCTGGCAATCACAGTTTCCCGCGGATCCGCCACTCAGCATGAGCGTGAATGTGACTTCCAAACAATTCGCCCAGCCTGAACTCGCGGCGGAAATCGGACTTATTCTGGAGCAGGCCAAACTGGATCCACACACCCTGCAATTGGAGATCACCGAGACCATCACCATGGGCGACGCTCGCCGCGCTGAAGAAGTGTTCGCCGAATTGAAGGTGCTGGGCGTACGCCTCAGCATTGATGACTTTGGCACGGGATACTCATCACTAAGTCGCTTACAACGTTTCCCCGTGGACTCGCTAAAAATCGACCGGGCATTCATCTCCAACATGGACACCGACCCGGAAAGCCGTGAGATCGTGCGCATCATTATCATGCTGGCCCACAATCTCGGCCTGAAGGTGGTCGCCGAAGGCACGGAGACAATTGAGCAAGTAGAGCATCTGAAGCAACTCGATTGCGAAATGGCGCAAGGCTATTACTTCTCCCGCCCGGTGGACCATGAGGCCATCACGCAGCTTCTGGCACGCTCTACAAACGCTGTTGCTGCCGCCGCTGGCCGGTAATCTGAAGTAATCCCGCTGTTCCAAACAGAAGCTGCCGCGCAAAAATTGTCATTTTTTCTCGAAACATTCCCCATATACCTGTGTTTGTTCAAACGTCCGGTGAGCAGGCCGGACGGGGCGATTACGGCATAGGGAGAGAGCAATGAAGCACGCGAAATGCATTCTATTTGCAGCAGCATTTGCCGCGCTGGTTTTACCAGCGGCGGCGCAAACCACCACCAATTCCACCACTTCACCACAAACCATTCAGCAGCGGAAAGAAAACCAGCAGGACCGCATTGGCAACGGCGTGCAGAGCGGGCAGTTGACAGCTGGTGAAACCGGTCATCTAGAAAAGCAGGAGACCGACATCAACCACGAAGAGAAAGACATGCGTAAGTTGGACGATGGTCATTTGACCGCCGCCGACAAAGCTACGGTGAACCAGCAGCAAAACCATGTATCAAATGAAATTTATAAAGACAAACACAACGATCGAACGCAGAACGCCGATCCCAAAAGCGAAGTGGGCAAGCGGCAGGAGAACCAGCAGGACCGCATTGCGCAGGGAATCAAGAGCGGGCAACTAAAGCCGGGAGAAACTGCCCACCTGGAAAACCACGAAGCGCACGTCAACCGCGAAGTCCATAGAGACCGCACGGCCAATGGCGGCAAGCTGACCGCAGGTGAAAAAGCGCGCGTGAATCGCCAGCAGAACCGCGATTCAAGGCGCATCTATCGCGACAAGCACAACGGACGCCGAGCGTAGCGACTTTCCGGAGAAGGGCGGTTGTGCAAAGACCCTTCTCCGGATTTGTGTTTCGAGAGTCGCTGAGGTATTTAAATTCCGCGAGAATTTGTGCCGGGATGGTAAGACTTGAGCGCATAGTTCCGCGCCGCGCCAAAAGCCGTCACGCTTAGGTGCGTGATCGAAAGCCATCGTTCCAGTTTGTGATGTCCGGTGCGGTGTAGCACATACGAGATGCCAATGGAAGTTGCCGTGGCTGCGGCTTCCAATGCGGCAAAGCCCGCCGAGTTGTCCACCACATCATCGGGAAGCAGGATTTCTCCACGGCCACGCGCCAGCATGTTTTTCGTGGACGTGTAATCAAGGGCGCGGAAGACGGCGACGCCCGAAAACAGCAGGACATTTTCCTTGTCCCAGAAGGTATGGGTCGGAAGATCTTCTTGCGGAGTATCCATTGCCGGATTTGAAGCGCCTGGATCGGCGGGTAATCCGGAAGAAGGTTCGTTTACCGTGCTCGTAAATTGCGCTTGAGCGCCAATGCAACCGCAAAATAGTAGCGCGAATACAAGCACCAGTTTACGCATGTTTTGCCGCATGTTCTTTCTTCTGCGACTGCCGCTTCTCTTTTGCCCAACCTTCTTTCACTGTCTGCCGCGTGCGCCCCAGAGCTAAGGCATCGGCGGGAACATCGTCAGTAATACAGGAAGCCGCGGCGATGTACGCTCCCTTGCCAATTTTCACGGGTGCGACCAACGTTGAATCGCTGCCTACAAATACGCCATCTTCAATCGTGGTCTTGTGTTTATGCACGCCGTCGTAGTTGCAGAGAATAGTCCCCGCGCCAATATTCACCCCTTCGCCAATTTCCGCATCGCCAAGGTAGGTAAGATGGTTGGCTTTCGAACCCTTCCCCAAGCGCGTCTTCTTTGTTTCCACGAAATTTCCCACGCGCGCGCCCTCGCAAATTTCGCTGCCCGGACGCAGGCGCGAATACGGCCCCAACGTTGCCCCATCACGCACGGTCGCTTCATCAATCACGCAGCCAGGGAGTATGGTCACGCTATCGCCCACACTGGAATCGCGAATCACGCTATAGGAACGGATTCGGCAGTCGGCCCCTATGCTGGTTTTCCCCAGCAACTGCACATAGGGTTCAATCACCGTATCGGTCCCGATTTCCACATCAGAATCAATCACGCAGCTTTGCGGATAAAAGATTGTCGCGCCCGCGGCCATTAATTCTTCGCACTTCGCCATGCGCATGTTCTGGTCAATTTCGGCCAATTCGGCCCGCGTGTTGGCGCCCAATACTTCGTGGTAGTTCCCGGCGTCAATTGCAACTACACGCTGCTTCGCTTTGCCGAGGATGGAAGCCATGTCAGGAAGATAAAACTCTGCGTGCGCATTGTCAGTGCGAATTTTATCGAGATATTGCAACAGTGGCTTGACCGAGAACGCATAAATCCCCGAATTAATTTCACGGACTTTCTGTTGCTTTGCCGTGGCCGACTTATGTTCCACAATGGCCTGTACATCTGCGCTGGTTGCACTTTTGCGAATTACGCGGCCATACCCGGTCGGGTCGGAGAGAACAGCCGTTAGGATCGTCATGGCGGCATTTTTTTCGGCATGGAAATCACGCAGCCGTTCAAGGGTCTGCGTGCGAATCATGGGGGCATCGCCCGAAAGCACAATTACCTGGTCATAAGCCTTGATCGCGTCGCGGGCGACCATCACAGCGTGCCCTGTGCCACGCTGCTCCGTTTGCAGAACAAAATTCACACCGGTCGGGGAAACTGTTTCCTCTACCTGCGCGGCTTCATGTCCAACGATTACGTAAATGTCTTTGGGAGAAACAATTTTTCGGGCCGTCGCGATTACGTGTGCAAGCAGCGGCTTGCCGCCCGCTTCATGCAGAACTTTCGGATGTTTGGATTTTAGCCGCGTCCCTTTTCCCGCGGCCATGATGATGATCGCCAGGCTGGGCGAGTGCTTCGCCCGGGTACTTTGCTTGCTCATGAAAACAATATACCCGTATTGATGCCGCAGGAATTTTCATTCCATCGGCAAGGGCACCTAAAATGGCAATCACCGGGGCCGGGCTTGCGGTACATCGCCATTGCCTCCCGCAGCGATCGTCATCCAGTCAGTGGCAGCTTATTGCGTCGAGCCTGCTCCAGCGGCCATGCCTCGCCTTTGCGGTAACGGAAGCCGCCCATCCGCTCCGCTGGTCAGCGAGATAAACGCAGGGTCGTTCATCAGAGAAGCGAAAACCGCATCCACGCGGGCTTCCATCATCTCCTTTGAACGTACGGCCTGGAAACGCTCATACCCGAAGAAATGCCTTTTCAGCAGAGCCAGGGCTTTGTCTTTCTGTCCCAGCTGCGCATAGATCGCTGCCAGATTGTAGGATGCTGGCATCATTCCCTCGTTTTGCTGGGCAATCTTCAGGGCTTCGTCTCCGTGTCCGTGCGCGGCCATAAAGCCTGCTGCGAACACCAGATTGTAAGCGTCGGTTGGCTCCAGACTGAGGGCTTTGCGCACGTAGTAATCGGTCTTGGCCTCATCTCCCTCGGAGTTCCAATACACGGCGAGATTGCGGTACGCGAGCGCGATAGGGAACACCTGCACCGATTGCTCCATCAGTCCCAACCCTTTTTTGAACTCGCCATCATGAATCGTCATCTTCCCCAGGCCGTGCAGGGCAACTGCTCGCGCCAGCGGATCGGCGGGCATGGCGAGGATCGCGTCAAAAGTCTGCGTGGCCTTGTCCCAATCGCCGGTTTCATGGCGATACACTTCGCCTAAGTAGCGTAGCGGCGTAGGATCCGCCGGGTCCATAAGATGGGCCTTTTGGTAAAGCTGCGCGGCCTCCATATACTTCGCATTGTTCTCAGCTTGCAGCCCTTGTTTCATGGTGCTCTCGATCCGTGCGCTCACCGCAGGATCAAAATTCGGCGGGTCGGCGACTTCTCCAATATCGGTCACGCCGAGTTTTTTTAATTCTTTGGACGCGTCTTTCGCCTTCTTCGGGAAAAGGCACTTCTGCTCCAGCACCGCGCGATAGATGGGAATGGCTCCTGCGTTGTCACCGGATTTAGCCCGCTCTTTGGCCTGTTTTAATTGTTGCTCCAGCGAATTCTCGCGACGTTTTATTTCATCATCTACAAGCTTTTCCACTGGCCCCGCGCGAAGGAAGCCATCTTGATTTTCCGTTTTGCCAAGCGCCTTCCCGTCCGGGGTAGCTAACACGGCTACCGGCAGCTTCGCATCCCCAGCCAGTTGTTTTCCCAGGGGAGAACTCTCATCAATAATTTCCATGGAAACGCATTGCGCGGCATATAGAGAAAGAACTCGCGAGGTACGCAAGCTAGATTTCTGTACCTCCTGCGCCGAGGACGGAAACCAGTAAAGAACCAGTCCGGCATTTACGGGCGGAGCCTCAGGCGCGTGCACGCGCCACGGCACGTTATAAATCTGATCAGGAATGCCCATCGAATTCATTCCGCCGGTGCCACCACCGCCTCCGCCTCCGCAAGTTGCCGACAGGGCAGAAGCAGAGAGCAGTGCGAACAGGATAGCGGCGAAAAGAATCGGCAGTTTTTTCATGGGAAGATTGTACTTCCTCATTACCATCAGGATGAGGGTTGACAAGATTTTGACAATCTTGAGGACGGCGAAAAACGCATAGCTGCTATGCCTGTCTTTTGAAGTCTTAGGCTTTCGAGACTGCGCGAGGTTCACGGCTGGCGATCAGCGCCATCAGATCGTGCGCCACCTTGTCGGTGGCATGGCGTGCCACGCCCGCTTCCTCGAGATAGTCTCCCAGAATGGGTTGAACGCCCAGGGCCTTCACGCTCTCCATGTCACTCACAATGGAAGCTGCGCCCTGTTCCGCATATTTAGCCAGCAGCTCTTTCGAAACCGGTGTGCGATTGATCAGGGCGTAATCGAAAATTTGCGCGCCCACGTGCTCAGTCAGGGCACGAATGTGGTCGGCGACGCTTCGGCCCAGGCTTTCATTTGCCTGCGTCATGAGGTTGCAGACGTAAACCTTGGTCGCTTTGGAATCTATGATCGCCCGCGCAATACCCGTCACCAATAAGTTAGGAATGAGGCTGGTGAATAACGATCCCGGCCCAATCGTAATGAGATCAGCGCGCGCAATCGCATCCAGAGTTTGCGGCAAAGGTTGAACATCCGGCGGAATAAGAAATAGCTCTTCAATCCGCCCCTTGGAAGCCGTAATATTGGTCTCCCCACGCACACGGCTGCCGTCCTGCATCAGCGCCTCGAGTTCAACGTGGGAAGTAGTTACCGGATAAATGTGTCCGCGGGTGAGCAGAATCTCCGACGACAGGCGCACTGCTTCGCTGAAGTCCTGCGTAATGGAGGTAAGCGCGGCGAGAAAAAGATTGCCGAAGCTGTGACCTTCCAGCCCTGAGCCTTTTTCGAAGCGATGTTGAAAGAGTTTGGAGAGTAAAGCTTCGTCTTCTGAGAGCGCGACAATACAATTCCGAATGTCGCCTGGCGGAAGCATGTTGAACTCCTTCCGCAGGCGGCCACTGGAGCCGCCGTCGTCAGTGACCGTAACCACCGCGCAGAGTTCCCGGATGAAATGTGCCCGCGGCGGGGTATTTTCCCCGGGTAAGGGCACATATTGTTTTAGGCCTTTCAGTAGGGTGGAGAGTCCCGTGCCGCCACCAATGGACACTACGGAATAAGCATGATCGGTTTTGCGCTTTCCTGGCTGCGGACTTTCCGGGTGCCGCTCAGCAACCGCCATGATGGGAAACTAGAAACCTTCTTCAGATTGAGAATGCGAATGCGGCGCTGGCG
>JANWKU010000083.1 GCA_025451215.1 Terriglobales bacterium | reverse complement strand
TCCACAAATTCGCTTTCCGCATTCTGCTGATTCGGTGAAGAGTTTTGAGACAATTTGTCCAGTTGGCGACTTGTCACATAATCCTAAAGAGGAGTCCCCTTAACCTCGAGAGTCCAGCAACTATGGGGTCATCGTCGGCGGGAAACTGGACCGGGGCGAAGGCCTCGATGCTTAACTTTCGGCCTTCGAAGAATTGTTTTTTGAATTTCCTATACATCTGTCAATAAGTTACGGGGTTATTTCTTACTGTCCCGGCTGCTTTTTCGTGCGTGTTTGCGGACGCGCCACCCCGTACATTTCATTTGCGATCTTTTCCTGGAGTCCTCCTTGGTATAGGTCGAAATGCGTGCGGCCCTCCAAATATGTGAAGTCCGCTTTCCCGCCCAGGTCTTTGATGGTCTGTTCGAGCAGCCGCGCTGGTTCATCCAGATGGAAGGTGTCTTGGGTTCCAACGGTAAGGTGGATTTTTCCATTTATCTGCGGACCGATCTCTTTCCAGTGTGTTCGCAGAAGATAGGCGATGTCGTAGTGCGCGTGCCAATACGCCGCGACTTGAGGGTCAATTTCTCCGGTGTCACGATTGAACAGCGGCATCGGCCGGCCATCTTTTCCTCGCGGACTGAATACCCATTCAAAAGACGCAAGCTGTCCGCTGTAGTCTCCTAACACGCGTTCCTGAATGGCGAGGTCTTGCAAAGATTGCACGTCTTTGCCGCCCATGCGAATCAACATGTCCGGGCTGCCATCATCGTGACGATAAAAATTCGGCAATGGGGTCTTGGTGAGATCAGGGCCGGTGAAGTTGCGGAAATCACCAGGGTCGGGAGCCGTGGGCCATGTTCCGCCAAAAAAATTCAGATGACTGACTTGTATCCAAAGCGATGCCCAACCTCCCGAAGAATGTCCGGTCAGCAGCCGTCCGCTGGGACGCGCATCCATTCGATATTTCTTTTCCAGATACGGAATGAGTTCGCTCACCAGCGCTTTGCCCCAGGGGCCGTTGTTTACAGAGTCAGCAAATTCATGCGTGCCGGTTGGAGAAGCTTCTTCCAGCAATACCCAGATCATTTCCGGAGACTGTTTAGTCTCCATGTCTTTGCTAAGACTTACCGGATAGCGTCCGACGATACGTCTAAGGTCTCCGCCGAACCCGTGATTCCAATAAACAGTCGGATAGTGATCCTTGCCGGTTTTATAACTGGGTGGAAGGACGACAGCTCCGCGGATGTGAACCGGTCGTCCCCAAAAACGCGACAACGTCGGGCTGACGAAATCCAGCAATTCTGTGTTTGGAGGCAACTGCAATGGCGGGTCGGTTTGACGCTCCGTCAATGTTATGGAAATGGTATCGCTGGAAGAAGGATTGAAATCTTGTTCTGCGAGCGTGCCGGTCAAATCTCCATCGGACGAGTCATAGTAATAGGCAAAATTATGGTTAACGTCTAAAACAGCCTTGATTTTGTAAGTGCCTTGCGGGGCTTTGCAAAATAGATCGGGATATGCCAGATCGTCAGGATCGAGAGTAACCGGGCTCTGGGGAGTGAGATTAGAAATTTCTTTGGCGGCGATCCATACCGAGTGGGCATCCGGGCCATAGCTGGGAGCAAGTTTTTCAGCAGATTCATTTTCGGTGGACATCATGATGAGCAGACGACCGGAAACCGGGTTGCTCATTAAACCATCAGCAATCGACACGCTGAACGACGGATGTTGTTGCGAAGGGCATGACTCCGCTCCTGCCTGCTGCACAAACGCAGCGGAAAATATGAACACACCTGCGAACACCCGGGATATTGCTCTGCGCATGAATGCGGCTCCTTATACGAAAAGAGATGCAATCCTACACTTCGGGCCGCACAGTATCACTAATGCTTTCCTAGTATTGTTATAAGTTGCATCCGGCTTTTAACTGGAGTTTTGGTTACGATCTTGTGCGTTCTTCTTCAAAGATAATTCAAAGACAGGAGCTCATTTTGCGTCCACTCAAAGCATTTTTCGTCTCACTGACTGTCGCGTGCGGCAGCATTTTATTTCTGGCGAAGCCGAGCCTGGCACAGTCCGCCAATTCGCCCGCGCCGCAAGCCGATCATTTAGACCTTACCCAAGTGGACCGTAGTCTCGATCCTTGCGCAGACTTCTATCAATTTGCCTGCAAAAAGTGGATGGCCAAAAACCGTATTCCACCCGACCAGGTGAATTGGTGGCTTGGAACCAAGCTGATGCTTTGGGATCAGGCTGTCGTACACACCATCTTGGAGAAGGCCTCCGCCGATGATCCGCAGCGCAATCCGATCCAGCAGAAGATCGGCGACTTCTACGCGTCCTGCATGAATGAAGATGAGATTAATAAAAGAACGTTTGACCCGGTCAAGCCAGAACTTGATCGCATTAATGCGATCAAGAACAAAAACCAATTACCCAGAGAAATTGCGCACCTTCATCAAATTACTTACACCCTGACTGCCGCCACTGATTCCGGTGCGACTACTGCTTTATTTGGTTTTGATTCTGGTCAGGATCTCAATAATGCCGCGCAAGTTGTGGCGATTGTGGATCAAGGTGGTCTTGGCCTCCCCGATCGCGATTACTACCTGAAGACCGACCAGAAATCAGATGCCGTTCGCAAGCAATACGTAGAACATGTGAAGAAAACTTTTATGTTACTGGGCGAACCGTCAGATCAGGCCGCAAGCGATGCAACGACCGTCATGGACCTGGAAGCTTCACTGGCGAAAGTATCCATGGACATTGTAAAGCGCCGGGATCCAGCCAACCTCAATCACAACCTCTCTGAACAAGACCTCCAAGCCCTTACACCGGATTTTTCATGGAATGAATATCTGCGCACGCTTGGCTCTCCTACAACAGCCCACTATTTGGTGATGACTCCGGATTTCTTTAAGGGAGTGAATCAATTGATTGCGGATGTCCCTCTTGAAAACTGGAAGACTTACTTGCGCTGGCAGTTGATCAATGTTTCGGCGCCGCTTCTCAGCGAACCTTTTGCTGCGGAACGATTCGCATTTTATGGCCAGGCCATGCGCGGCCAGAAGGTGCAAAGCTCGCGCTGGCGGCGATGTGCGCAAAGTGTGGACCGTAACCTCGATCAGGCCCTGGGCCAGGAATATGTGACGCGCGCTTTTGCGGGCGATAGCAAGCAGCGCATGTTGCAAATGGTGGACGCACTCAAGGCTGCTTTAAACACCGACATCCAGCAGTCGGATTGGATGAGTCCTGAAACCAAAAAGGCCGCTACTGCCAAGCTGGACAAAATCGCCGACAAAATCGGATATCCCGATCATTGGCGCGACTACGCGAATTTGCAAATCATCCGCGGGGATTTATTGGGAGATGCTTATCGCAGTGGAACATTCGGACTTCAGCATCAACTCTCAAAGATTGGCAAGCCGCTAGATCGCAGCGAATGGAACATTTCGCTTACCATGCCGAATGCTTTTTACGACCCACAGCAGAATTCCATCATTTTCCCGGCTTCCATTTTGCAGCCTCCATTGTTTGATCCCCAACTTAGCTATCCGGAAAATTTCGCTGCGATTGGTGCGATTATCGGTCACGAACTTACCCACGGCTTCGATGATGAGGGCAGAAAATTCGATGCGGCCGGAAACTTAAAGGATTGGTGGACGCCGCAGGATGCCAAGGAATTTGAGGGCAGGGCGAAGTGCATCGCCGATGAGTATTCGGGCATGGATGCCACGGATGGAGTAAAACTGAACGGAGAACTTACCCTTGGGGAAAATACCGCAGATAACGGCGGCTTGCGGATTGCTTACATGGCGCTCGAAAATACGCTTGCGAAATCTCCGCAGTCCAGAGTGGATTTAAATGGGCTTGCTCCCGAGCAGCAGTTTTTCGTTGCTTATGCCGAAACCTGGTGTGCTAACTCTACTTCCCAATATCTGCGCATGGCCGCCCAGTCTGACCCGCACGCCACTCCACAAGCCCGTGTGAATGGAGTAGTTTCCAACATGCCAGAGTTCCAGAAAGCGTTCGGATGCAAAGCGGGACAGCCAATGGTGCGCGAGAATGCTTGTAGAGTGTGGTGAAAAAACTGCTCATCTATGGTTTGCGGCGTCACTTTGCGTCTGGGCGTTTACGATCTAGAATTCGGCAAAGCGGGACGATTGCGGTCTCGCTCGGGAATGTACGCGTCGAAGCGTTCAAGGTGGGATCCATACTAAAATGACCAGCCGTCCGGCTCTATAGAGAAAAATCATTTCTCTGCGCCCTACCCGCGCCCCTCCTTATATCTGGTGCGACTGTAAGTCATTGGGGTTAGGGCGAATGCCTTCGGTTCGGACAATTCGTAATCGGCAGGTCAGCGGTTCAATTCCAGTTTTTCGTCCATCCTGAAATAGCCGCTTTTTCCCCATAAGCATCCAATGCTCTTAAAAGCATTGCATGAAATCTCTTTTGCAACGCCGTGCACGGATCTTTCGGTTTAGCTGCTTCACCATGCTTATGTTTTTTCTGGCTGGCTGCGGCGGCGGGAGCATGTCTGCACCGGGCTCAGGCGGAGGCGGCGGTACCGGTGGAGGCGGAGGCACGGGCGGCGGTGGTGGAGTTTCTCAATCCATTTTTGGCCACGTCTTCCTGTTGGTTGAGGAGAACCACGGATTCTCCGACGTCATCGGCGACTCTTCCATGCCTTACCTGAACAGTTTGGCCACGCAGAATGGGCTGGCGATGCAGTATTTCGCGGACACGCACCCTTCCATCGGCAACTACTTCATGCTCACAACCGGAAAAATCGAGTCGAATGATGATTCATTTTCCGGGACCGTCTCGGACGACAATCTTGTCCGCGAGTTGAAGAACGTCGGGAAATCCTGGAAGTCGTATGCGGAGGACCTGCCTAGCCCGGGATATACCGGAGGAGACGTATACCCTTATGCGCGGCACCATAATCCATTCGCATATTTTTCTGATGTCCTGAACGACAGCACGCAGGCAGCGAATCTGGTCCCGTTCAGCCAGTTTGCTTCTGATCTTGCGAACAATACGTTGCCTGATTTCTCCTTTATCCTTCCCGACCTGCTCAATGACGCCCACGACGGCAGCCTCTCGCAAGCCGACCTATGGCTCAAACAAAATGTCGCACCGTTGCTTGCCAGCGCGACTTTCCAGAAGGACGGTCTGCTGATCATCACATTCGATGAAGCCGCAGATTCTGATACATCTCATGGTGGAGGGCACGTTGCGACAGTCATTGTGGGCCCAAAGGCCAAGCCGGGATTTCAGTCGCAAACTTTTTATCAGCATGAAAGCGTATTGCGGCTTATTTTGTCTGCATTGGGTGCTACGAACTTTCCCGGAGCTTCCACAAACGCGCCGGACATGAGTGAGTTCTTCAATTGAGGCTTGTGCCTTTACTTTTCCCTTCTTAGGCAAAGAAAATCATTACTGAAGCGCACGAGTTATTTCTATAGAATTGTGCTCGGAATGAGACGAGTATTTGCTATCGCTGTGATCGCAGGATTCTGCTTGGTTGCGGTACTGCTGTATAACGACATTAAAAGCTTCATATGGACTCACCCATGGTGGCACAGCTTCCTTGTTGCCATACCTGGCATTGCTGCGCCAGTTCTCGCTGGGTTTGAGCTACAGCATTCCAAGGAAGCTAACAATCTCCGCACCGAGGCAAACAATCACCGCACGCGTGCAAATGCGTTGCAAGCAGAATTGAACCAGCATCTTCAGCAGATCGCCGCCAATACCCAGCGACCGCTCAGCGAAGCGGAAATTAATGCACGGATTCTAAAGAAGTACGTCGGGCAGCGTGCCTTAGTGACTGAGGGTGGGAACCATTGGGGCGCCGCAGGAGCAATTGTGGCCGAAGTGAACGATAGCAACATTTTTACGCTGTTTGTTCCTGCTGGATACAATTCCTCGCAGGCTTGGGGTCAACCCGTACGTTGCGACAAAGTCCACGTAGTGGAGGTATCTAAGGACGGGTGCGCCGTGCAGCTTAGCATTATTGAACGGTACGGCAATGCCACAAGCTACGGTGAAGCTAGAAGTTGGGACGAGCGCCACCTCCAGCCCACCCGGACTGGGATTCAACGAGGAACGAACGTTTTCAGCGCTCAATATCGAAAAGACGGTTCACCGAAATTACAACACATTCATATTTACTCTTCGACGAACGACAATTCGAACTACCTATTGGTAACAGGCGAGGATCAAAAAGAAATGAATTCTTGGTACAACAGCAAGCTCGACATCGAGAAGAAGTTTGCAATAATTCAAGCTGAATGGGTTGCCGATGGTTACCGTTATGATGGCGGTGGTGGGAATGGAACTCTAAACCTGTTCGTACGCAAATAATTGCAGATATGATCACACTGGATTAGACGTGATGCCGCTTTAAAACTGCACTATTTTCGCTGCATTACTCAGTCAGGTTCGCTTCCGCCTCGATTTCCACTTTACTGCACAAGCCTGTTTGCGGATAATCATAGATAGAGTCTCTTATTACCGTGTACCGATATACTCGAGCGGACTTGCTCCGGATTCTTCGGCTTACGGCGCGTCAGTTGTCAGCGTGGGAAAAAGCTGGACTGGTGGCCGCCAGCGAGGGCTATTCTTTTTTCGATCTTCTCCAGATAAAAAAAGTGCGCGATTTGTGCGCGCTCAAGGTGCGTCCCGCGGTCATTCGGCAGTCGCTGGATGCCATGCAAAAACGCGTGGCTGGGATGGAAAACCCGTTGCTCGAAGCTAGTTCCTTTCGCGCCGGACACCGCGTGGCATTTCGCCATGACGGAAAGGTTCTGGAGCCGATCGCCGGCCAGTTTATGTTCGACTTCGATCCCAACGAGAAAGTGATCACCAGTTCGCCGATTCCCGAGACGCGTCCGCAACCTCCGGCGGCGGACGTGGCCGAGCTTTTTGCTCGTGGCATCGCATTGGAAGAAGACCCGAACAATCAGGCGCAGGCGATTGCAACCTATCAACGAGTGCTGGAGCTTGATCCCCAACACGCCGCCGCAAACATTAATCTAGGGACAGTGCATTACAATCGCCAGGAATACCCGCTGGCGGAGAAATACTACCGCGCCGCCATTGAAATAGATTCCCGGTACGCCCTTGCTTACTTTGATTTAGGCAATGTGCTGGATGAAACGGGGCGGGTCGCGGAGGCGGTTCAGGCGTACAAAGCCGCGCTACAGCTTGCTCCGACCTATGCCGACGCGCACTACAATCTGGCGCTGGCCTACGAAAAGATCAAAGAACCTCGAAAAGCGCTGACGCATTGGCGCGCCTACTCCAAACTTGATACCGTCGGCCCCTGGGCCACACACGCGCGCAATCAAGCGCAGCGCATCCTGAAAGCCGATGGGCTAAAGCTCGTCTCCCGCTAGACTCTGCGGCGCGTACCTTCCCGCGATCCTGGAAAATTGGCCACATTGTCATGCTGAGCGTAATCAATCCATGCGCGAGCGCATGGATTGATGAAGTCGAAGCATCCCTACGCTCTCCCAGATGTCCTCGTTTACCGACATTCGTCCGGAAAGCCCGATTGGCCGCATGATGCAGGCGCAACAACTTCGGCATTTGCATAAGGTAGGGATGCTTCGACTTCGATGCATCCTTACCCTCTACACGCACTTCCACTCATGAATATCGAGGCCGACCAAGCCGATGCTGGAATTTTCATAGTGTTCGGGTAGAATCGCGCCTGACAGCAAGAAATCTGCAAAGGCGCCGGTCCGATGCCTGCTGGGAAGGTTTTTCATGGCTGAGAAGAATTCGCCCTCGTCGCCCGCCCTTACTCCCGCCGCGCTCACAGAAGACGAAATTCTTTTTCGCGACAATATCCGTCAGTTTGCCGAGGAAAAAATCCGCCCTCTGGTCAAGGCCATGGACGAGCGCAGCATGTTCGATCCGGGATTGATTGGACAATTTTTCCAGCTTGGAATCATGGGCATTGAAATTCCCGAAGAGTACGGCGGTGTCGGAGGAAAGTTCTTTGAGTCCATTCTCGCGGTCGAAGAATTGTCGCGCGTGGACGCTTCCGCTGGCGTCGTTGTAGACGTGCAGAACACGCTGGTGAATAACGCGATGCTGCGCTGGGGAAATGAAGAACAGAAAAAGCGCTATTTGCCGCGCCTAGCCTCCAGCCTGTGTGGCGCTTACGCGCTCAGCGAAGCGAGTTCCGGTTCCGACGCATTCGCGTTGCAGACCAAGGCTGAATTGAAGGGCAATGAATATTTCTTGAATGGACGTAAGCTTTGGATCACGAATGCCAAAGAAGCAGGTCTGTTCGTGCTGTTCGCCACTGTGGATTCGGCGGCGGGGTACAAAGGCATTACCGCATTTGTTGTAGAGAAAGAATTCCCAGGATTTGCGGTTGGGAAAAAAGAAGACAAGCTGGGCATTCGCGCCTCATCCACCTGCGAGTTAATTCTGGAAGATTGCCGCGTCCCGAAAGAAAATGTGCTGGGAGAAGCAGGCAAAGGCTACAAGATCGCCATTGAGACGTTGAATGAAGGTCGTATTGGAATTGGTGCCCAGATGGTGGGTGTGGCACGCGGTGCGTGGGAATACGCGGCGAAGTACGCGCAGGAGCGGAAGCAGTTCGGCCACGCCATAGCTGATTTTCAAGGCGTTCAGTTCCAGCTTGCGCAAATGGCGACAGAGATCGAAGCCGCGCGGCTTATGGTGTACAACGCGGCGCGATTGAAAGACGCCAAATTACCATTCGTGAAAGAAGCGGCCATGGGCAAGTTATTCAGCTCTCAGGTAGCCGAGCGCGTCACTTCGCTGGCCATCGAAATATACGGCGGCTACGGCTTTACCAAAGATTATCCAGTGGAGAAATACTGGCGTGACGCGAAAATCGGCAAGATCTACGAAGGCACATCCAACATGCAGTTGGCCACGATCGCCAAGCTGGTCTTGGGCGGAAATAACAGCTTTTGAAGGACTTCCCAGCTTTCAAGTCACCCCAGTAACACTCGGATGTTACCGAAAATGTGCAGTGAATTGCACTTGAAATAAAGTCCGGCGACCGACCAACCTCCATTAAATCCAAGGCCACTAAATACTTACGCGCGGAATGCGGCTTGGTGGTAAAGCTGCATTCTTAGAAAGCGTTGAGAATCTCAGGACTGGGGTGGTCAGTGCAAACGACGCTTGTAGCAGAACCGGTGATGGCGGTGGAATCGAAGCGAAAATCCTCCCTTCTGCCTCTTTTGATAGTGCTCTTCCTTATCTCTTACGGATTGTTGACCCTGCTTGTGGTAGAGCAGGACCACACAATTACCGCGCAGAAGACCCTGATCAGCCAGCTATACGGTGACAGCCTGGAACTTACCGCGATGAAGGGCAAAGAGATCCAGCGGCGGCGCGTGGAAGGACAAGCCCAAGGTCAGGCACAAGCGCAGATGCACGCCAAAGCACGAACTCAGGCACAAGCTCCATCTTCCCAACAAAAACCCCAGGCCAGGATCGAAGCTGACTCGAGCAAAGTAGGCCGGAGATTTTTGCAGAAGCCCAAAGGCGTAGAAGACAATCCCGATGCGCGCAGGGCATTAGGCAAGAGCTAACTTAACCCTCAGGTTCTGAACAGATTTTGGTCTTTAGAAATTAGAAAGACGGGCGGAAAGCCCTATGAAAATTGCGGCGACCCTAGCATTATTTTTTTCCCTCCCGGGAATTCACTTTGCGCCGGCTCCTCGATCACCTGAGCCGGCTGCAAAGCCCATTGCGCAATCTACAGCGCATGGCGTGTGGTATCTCGCCGAAAGCGGCCACGCCGTTTACTGCTTCGGACCGGTGGTTACCATGCCGGACGTTCAGAGCGGCCTGCACCATGTAGCCACCTTCTGCCGCGGCGACCGCCCCATGGTCCCGCTCAAAGACTAGCTTTAATACGTTCACCAGAAATCCGCTACAGTATTTCCATGCCTAAATTTGAAAAACATATTTTCGTCTGCGGGAACCAGCGCCCGCCCGGCCACCCACGTGGCTGCTGCGACCCGGCCGCGCAAAAAGAATTGCAAGTCCTTTTCAAGCAGAAGCTGGCTGAAAGGGGGCTCAAAGGGAAAGTCCGCGCCAATCACTCCGGCTGTCTGGACCAGTGTGAACATGGGCCGACTGTTGTTGTCTACCCCGACGCCGTTTGGTACGGAGGCGTGCAGCGCGGCGATGTAGAGGAGATTGTCACTTCTCATATTCTGGGAGGAAAACCGGTGGAACGGCTGATGATCGCAGACGAATGCCTGAATACGGTTTCCTGTCCCCACAAAAACGCGGAAGGCGCAAAAAAGTGAGCGTTAAGATTCCAAAACGACTAGGTGGAATCTGGTAGGCGCGGCAGGAATTGAACCTGCAACCCCCGGATTAGAAATCCGGTGCTCTATCCGATTGAGCTACGCGCCCCTGTAAAAATACGTCAGCGAATGTAAGTTTATTGCAAATATCATGATTCTCCAACCATCGCATCCCGCGCGTCATCTGACCATCTAATACACTGAGCGCGCGGACTGCTCGGCGCGAAATTGGCGCAAATAGGATCGAACTCAAGTTATGACACGCAGGCTGGAAGAAATTGACGCGTTACGCGGATTCATGCTGGTGTGGATGACGCTTACTCATCTGCCCACCGTCCTCAGTCAATTCGCCAACCAGCCTTTTGGATTTATCTCCTCGGCGGAGGGCTTCATCTTTCTCTCAGCGGTCTTTACCGGCCGCATCTATTTTCGTCTGGCCGACCGCGACGGTTATAGCGCCATGTATCGCCGCCTCGGACTCCGCACCTTTCGCTTGTACCTCTACCACATTTGCCTGCTGTTATTTGCCTTTGCCGTAGGCTCGCTCACCGCCCGCGGCGATCATCCCGGGGTTCATAACCTTCTGGACTACTATTTCGTCGTCGGGCCAAAGCATGCCATCCTTTTGGGCGCTGCCCTTGTCTACCGTCCTCCATTGCTGGACATTCTTCCCATGTACATCATCCTTCTGATTCTCACGCCGCTGGCGCTTACCCTCGGCGCGAAGGTGGGATGGAAATTTGTGATGGCGGGCAGCTTCACCTTGTGGGTGTTCGCGGAATTAGGCCTGCGCCAGGCTTCGCATGATTTTCTGGCGCGCGCATTCGGCTTCACCATTCCCGTAAATGAAATGGGATCGTTTGACCTTTGGGCGTGGCAATTTCTTTGGATACTCGGCCTTTGGTTCGGGGTGAAGTGGGCGAAGGATCAGTTGGAATTGGACGTGTGGGCCAAGCGGCTTTTCGTTCCCGCTCTTTTCATTGTTCCTATATTGCTGGCCCTGCGCATCGCCGTGGGTCGCACGATTGAACTGGGAAGTCTTGAAGTGGCCTTCGACAAATGGCATTTAGGCGCCTTCCGTCTGCTGGATGCCGCCTGCATCTCGGCTCTCCTCTGGCGTTTTAAGCAGATACCCAGAGCGCTTTCCGTGCGGCCGCTCGTATTGCTTGGGCAGGCATCTCTGCAAGTTTTTTGTGCCCACCTGCTGTTCTGTTTCATTGGGCTTACGATTATGGGCAATTACGCCATCGTGATGGGCTGGCGGCAGTTGGTGCTGCTGGTGGGAACCTTTGGGGGCCTGTTATTGACGGCAAAGTTTTTCTCCCGGTCAGAAAACAAGGTCTCGCCCGGCTCGCCCGAACCAAGCTCGCAATTCGCTCCGCATCATGCGGAAAGCTAGAAGCTCGAATTCCGCAGGTCACTCCTCCCTAACGCCGAAATAACGCTGGTTTCGGCAGCTTGCGAACGAATCCTGGATTGTAAAAAGATTGTCAACTGGGCCATTACCGTTCGTAGACTCAATAAGTTAGTAGTAAGCTTGTAAACAGTTTTTCACGGGCCGGGAGAAAAAAATCAAAATGCTTCCCACGGAAAGAGCGCCGGCTCCCGAGCAAAGTGCGTATCGTACTCAGCCTTTCGGGACTCCACCTCTTAAACCAGCCACTCATATGGAACGGATCCTGGTGGTGGAAGACGACCGTGCGGTGCAAAAAGCCCTTAAACGCCTGTTTGAGGCGGAAGGCCTTTTGGTCGAAGTGTGCGGAGACGGAAAGTTAGCTGTGGACGCATTCAACTCCTTCCGTCCATCGGCAGTCATCCTTGATCTTCGTTTGCCCGGCATGTCTGGCCGGGAAATCTGCCATGAGTTAAAGCAGCGGTCGCCGATGACTCCAGTTTTGGTGCTCAGCGCTGCCAGCGACGTGGCCGACAAGGTGCTCTTGCTGGAAATCGGCGCGGATGACTACGTCACCAAGCCATTCAGTCCGAGGGAATTGCTGGCGCGTGTGCGGACTGCTCTCCGGCGAAACTCCCGCGCGGGCAACATGGAAGCCACGGGATTCGGCAAAGTCAGCGTCAACTTTAAAAAGATGGAAGTTTCCCGGGATGGCGTGCTGGTAACGCTCACCGCGCAGGAATTCAAGACCTTGAAGTTCCTCATGCAGAATTCCGAGCGTGTCATCACGCGCGATGAATTGCTGAATGAAGTCTGGGGCTATCAGAATTATCCTTCCACGCGCACGGTTGATAATCATATCCTGAAACTCCGCCAGAAGTTGGAGCCCGATCCGGCAAATCCCGTGCATTTTCGGACTGTGCATGGCGTGGGATACAAATTCGTACCCTGATGCGCCGGATAAAAACGGTAAGCGAAGAGGCAGGCACTTGTGAAATTGCGACTGCGCACAAAATTCCTGCTGTCCATGCTGCTGGTCTCCGCCGGACTCACCTGCACCAGTCTTCTGCTGGTCCGCAAGAGCGTTCAAACCCAGGTACGCCGTGAGATTTATTCCGACCTTCAGAATTCCGTAAGTACCTTCAATAATTTTCAACGCGAGCGCGCGCAAACACTCAGCCGCTCCGCGGATTTGCTTGCCGACCTGCCCAATCTGCGCGCTCTTATGACCACGCAGGATGCTGCCACCATACAGGATGGGTCAGAACCGTTGTGGCGGCTGGCCGGCGGCGATCTGTTTGCGCTGGCTGGACGAACGGGAACGGTCGTCGCGCTGCATACCAATACTCCGGGCTTCACGCGGCAGATGGCGCAACAGTCGCTGGCTGCTTCTTTAAACGATCAAGGTTCAGGAACGTGGTGGTTTGGGGCGCAACATCTTTATCAAGTATTTGTGAAGCCAATTTACTTTGGCCCGGCGTCGGAAGACCGGATCCTTGGGTTCCTTATCATCGGCTACGAGATTGACGACTCCGTAGCCTCGCAATTAAGCCGGGTCGCCGCCAGCCAGGTAGTTTTTTATTACGGTGATCATCTGGTGCGCAGTACCCTGGCCCCAGACCAGGAAGCGCAGCTATCGGGTGAGGAAATCGCAGGACAGATTAGCAATCTTTCCGGGCCCCAGGAAATTCAATTGGCCGGCGAACACTTCCTTTCCACTTCCCTGGAACTTGATGCGCCAGACAGTAGTCCGGTCCGCTTGACCGTGTTGAAATCTTATGACCGGGCAGTCGTCTTTCTGGATGATTTAAACCGCTTGCTGCTCGCGCTGGGGCTTGCCGCCGTGATCGGAGGCAGCATTCTGGTCTTCGTAATCTCCGACCGCATTACTCGTCCCGTGAGCGTACTTGTGAACGGCGTGCATGCCCTGGAAAAAGGCGATTTCCAATATCAGCTCGGCCCCCTCACCCGCGATGAAGTCGGCGAATTGACCGGCGCCTTCGATCGCATGCGCCATACCCTGATGAAGGCCCAGCAAGAGCTGCTGGAAGCCGAGCGGTTGGCAACCATTGGGCGCATGGCCAGTTCCATCTCGCATGATCTGCGGCATTCTCTGGCTGCCATCCTGGCCAACGCGGAATTTCTCTGCGAGCCGCGCCTCTCCCCGGAACAGCGTGAAGAACTCTATCAAGAGGTCCGGAGGGGAGTGGAGCAAATGACGGAGTTGATTGATTCCCTTCTGGAATTTTCGCGGACGCGCGCCACGCTGCATCCTAGTTATGGAAGCGTGCGCGAAAGTGTGGACCGTGTCATACAAACCGTTCGCTCTCATCCCGAATTCCAGCACGTGAACATCTCTGTGGACGAACAGGGTGCAAGCACGGGATGGTTTGATCCGCGGAGATTGGAGCGGGCTCTCTTTAACCTGGTGCTCAACGCTTGTGAAGCGGTTTACGGAGAAGAGGGCGCTGTCAAAATCCAGTTGCGCGAGACTTCGCAGGGTGTAGAGATCATGGTTGCGGATAATGGAAGGGGCATCCCGGAAATCATTCGCCACGAAATCTTCGAGCCTTTCGTCAGTTCTGGAAAAGAAAATGGCACGGGACTCTGTCTTACCGTTGTTCAGAAAATTGTTCAGGACCACGGAGGCGACGTTACGGTAGAAAGAACCTCCGGACAAGGAACAGTCTTTAAATTGGCGATCCCTTTTAGGCCTCCGCGCGATGATCACGAACAGCCGGAGCCGTGGCGTTCACCGACATTTTCGAATCAGTAAAGTAAAAGCGGAAAATCCTGGAGCAGTCTAAAAGGTAAGTGGAATTCCACAATCTCGGGAGGCGAATCGTGAAGCAGCGCGATGGTTTGCCATTAAATGGTTTGCCAATATGGGTATTCACGCTCAGTCTTTTGATGGGGCTGGGGATTGCCAGCCCCTTGGCATGGTGTCAGGACGCCCCTTCGCAACCCGCCGCGGCTGATACGGCGGCTCTAACCTCCGCAGTGCATGACTTGCAGCAGCAGGTGCAGGAACTGCGCTCCGCAGTGGCGGAAATGCATTCGGAGGCAGCGCAATATCGCCAGCAAACCGACGAGTTGCGCCAAGAACTGGAACTGACCCGCCAGGCCGCTGCTTCCAGTGCAACACCGTCCAGACAAACGGCTGCCGCTCCCGCCGGCTCTTCCGCAACCGCAGAGAATTCTTCCGCAGTCGAACCCGCGGCAAACCAGCCAAAAACTTCCCTCGCGCAGCGCGTGGAATCCTTGGAAGAAACAACCGGGCTGCTGAACGATAAGCTGAACGATCAAGCGCAAACACGGGTTGAGAGCGCTTCAAAATATCGCGTTCGTCTCTCCGGGCTGGTGCTCATGAATCTTTTTGGCAATCAGGGCACGACCGACAATGCCGACTTGCCGAGCTTCGCTATACCGGGAAATCCCGGACAGCCGACCAGTAATTTTGGCGCGACCATTCGGCAATCAGAAATTGGACTGGAAGTTTTTGGGCCGGAAATCGCGGGCGCGAAAGTTTCCGGAAATATGACCGCTGACTTCACCGGCGGATTTCCCAGCACCTGGAACGGAGTGGATTCCGGTCTCTTCCGGATGCTCAAGGCCAATATCCGCATGGACTGGGAGAACACCGCGGTCGTCGTGGGGCAGGATTCGTTGTTTATCTCGCCTTCTTCGCCTACGTCGTTTGCTTCCATCGCAATTCCCACCTTCAACTACGCCGGCAATCTGTGGGCATGGACTCCGCAGGTGCGAATTGACCACGACATTCACTTCGGCAAGGACAACGACGAAGACGTCAAATTCCAGGGCGGCATTCTCGACAACCTCACCGGCGGCTTCCCTACGAATTCCTTCGACCGCACGCCGCAAGCAGGTGAGAACTCCGCTCAACCAGCCTATGCCGCGCGTGTCGGATGGACGCATGGTCTTTTTGGTTCGCCCATGACGCTGGGAGCAGCCGGATATTTCAGTCATCAGAACTGGGGCTTTGGGCGAAAAGTGGACGGCTGGGCGGGAATGGCTGATTGGGACATCCCTCTGCCTGCCCGATTAGCTTTCTCCGGAGAGTTTTACAGCGGTCGCGCGATCGCTGGAATCGGCGCGGGAATCGGTAGGAGCGTGCTGTATAGCGGTAATCCTGCGCTCAGCACAACGGTGGCTTATGGACTACATTCGCGAGGCGGATGGTCGCAGTTAAAATTGAAGGCCACTTCCAAGCTCGAGTTTAACGCGGCCTTGGGTCTCGATAATCCGGACGGCAGCGATGCCCAACAGTTTTCTGGCGGCGCCACTTATGTGGGGCCAACTCTCGTCAGGAATATGGGATCTTTGGGAAACTTGATCTATCGCCCGCGGTCAAATGTCATACTCTCTGCGGAATACAGGCACCTGGCCACCGCTGGATTTCTGGGAGATCATTACGAGGCTAACCAGATCAACATGATAATGGGCATCCTGTTTTGAAATCCCGGAATTTTATGCCCGCAAGTTGGTGCGCGCTGCTGCTTTTCGCTTTTAGCGCCGCTTGCGCCCAGGATGTGACCTTCACAACGCACGTCGTTGTCCACGGCCCGCGTGCCAGCGCAATAAAATACAGTTCCAAAAATGTTGTTGTGTGGCTCACTCCCCTCGACTTCGCCGCTACGCAATCTTCGTTGCAACATTTTCAGCTCGTTCAGCATAATAAGAGTTTCGAGCCGCATATTCTGGTGGTTCCGGTGGGCGCGGTGGTCGAGTTTCCCAACCATGATCCCTTCTTTCACAATGTTTTTTCGCTGTTCGAAGGCAAGCGTTTTGACCTCGGCCTGTATGAGGCCGGCAGCACCCGCCAGGTGCGGTTCGACAAGCCAGGGATTTCCTATATTTTTTGCAATATCCACGCTCAAATGAGCGCCGTGGTGGTTTCGGTGACTACTCCTTACTACGGCGTTTCTGACGCGAACGGGGACGTTTCCATTCCCGGCGTGCCTGTGGGACGTTATAAGTTGCGAATCTGGTATGAGGCTGCGCCAGAGCCCTTGCACGCGATTACTCGGGAGATCACGATTTCCCAAACAGAGCC
>JANWKU010000082.1 GCA_025451215.1 Terriglobales bacterium | reverse complement strand
TACGTTTATTGCTTGCCCATGCTCATACACCTCCGAAAGTAGGGTTTTTGCGCAGGGCCTTGTGGCGGTTAAGGACTAAGTTGTCTCCGCCGAGAACGCGACCGGTTCCCTTCCCGCCAACCGTGGAAGGTCAACGAGAAGCCGGATCTGCTAACAAAAATCGAACCGACAAACAATCTGGAACCAGAGACGTAGCCTGATGGGCAAGCGACGTCTTACGGTGACGAAATGGTTGGGAGCAACCCCAGCCGTAGCGTCCTGTGCGCAGTGCGGCCGCACATTCAAAGTGCCGATGAACGTTGTAGGTCGATCCGCGGACGCGCAAGCTTATCTTCTCAAGGAATTTAACCAGCATGTGTGTACAGACGAAAGCTCACAATTGCCTGGCTAAGATTGAACATCGTGATAAATCTTCTTTACCTGACTGAGTAGCATGCAATAAAAATACCGGGCTTCCTACCTGTTTAGATTTCCGCAGGTGACAGCCCGGTGCATTTCGAACACGATGCAATACCAATAATTCTTACAAAGCCGCGCACACCGCCTTCACTTCGGTGTACTGCTCCAGCACCTCGTGTCCCATCTCGCGTCCCCAGCCGGATTGTTTGTATCCGCCAAAGGGCATGGCCGCGTCGAAGATGTTGTAGCAGTTAATCCACACCGTACCCGCCCGCAATTGCGAGGCAAGCCGGTGCGCTTTTTGGATGTCGCGAGTCCAAATGCCAGCCGCCAAGCCGTAGGCAGAGTTATTGGCTTGTGCGATCAGCGTCTCGGCATCGCGGAACGGAATTGCCGTGACTACCGGCCCAAAGATTTCTTCCTGCACTACTTTCATATTCTCGTTTGTGTTTACCAGCACGGTGGGCTTCACGAAATATCCCTTGTCCCCGTGGCGCTCTCCCCCAGCGGTTGCCTTCGCGCCTTCAGAGAAGCCTGCCTCGAGATATCCGCAGACACGGTTCAACTGCTCGGCGGAGACCAGCGGTCCCATATCGGTCGAGGGATCAAGTCCCGGCCCAACTTTAATCTTCTTGGCTTTTTCGGAAACACCTTCCACGACCTTGTCGAAGATTTTCTCTTCCACGTAAAGCCGCGAGCCAGCGCAACAGCACTGTCCCTGATTAAAGAATATGGCGCTGGCCGCTCCGGCAACGGCTTGGTCAATATCCACGTCGGCAAAAACCACATTTGGCGACTTGCCACCTAACTCCAGAGAAACTTTCTTCAGGTTTCCGGCGGCCGCTTGCAGAATCAATTTGCCAACTTCCGTGGAACCCGTGAATGCTACTTTGTCCACGTCGGGATGCGCGCTAAGCGCTGCTCCTGCTGTTTCTCCGTATCCCGGGACAATATTCACGACGCCATCCGGAATACCAGCCTCCTGAATCAGTTCACCCAAACGCAGCACCGACAATGGCGTCTGCTCTGCTGGCTTCAGAATGATCGTGTTTCCTGTAGCCAGCGCGGGACCCAACTTCCAGGCCGCCATCAGCAACGGAAAATTCCAGGGAATAATCTGCCCGACAACCCCTACGGGCTCGCGCAACGTGTACGCCAGATATTTAGCTCCTGGCGTATAAGGCACGGAAAGCGGGATTGTATTGCCTTCAATCTTTGTGGACCAGCCCGCCATGTAGCGGAACAGGTCAACCGCCAGGGGAACATCAGCGGCGCGGGCCACAGTGAGAGGCTTGCCGTTATCCAATGACTCCAGCTCGGCAAATTCTTCCAGATTCTGTTCCAGTAAATCCGCGAGTTTCCAGATTAGCCGGCCGCGCTCAGATGCGGTGATCTTCGACCAGGGACCGGTCTCAAAAGCGGCGCGGGCAGCCTTGACTGCGCGGTCAATGTCCTCCCGGTCGCCCTCGGCTACCATGCTCAACACTTCCCCGGTGGCGGGGTTGTAGGTGGGAAAGGTCTTGCCGGAGGCCGCTTCTACCCACTTTCCATTGATCAACATCTTGTGTGTTCGGGAAACAAAACTTGGAGCTTCATCGTCGGGTCGAGTAAATTTCAGAGCAGTTGCCATATTTTCCCTCCTGATAAATGCGCACAGTGAGGTGCCGGAAGTTCGCGGGATGGGCTCGAAGAAAATCAGGGACAGTCACACGGGCTCGAAGCTGCGAATCTTGACGATCAAAAAACAGCATCTCATTTGCGGCCAGAATTGTAGCTCATTACCGGCAAAAAAGGTGGGAAGACGTCATTTTAAGTTCTCAGAGGCCTCCGCCCCATTCCACCCGTAACTCGTGATCAGAGTTCCATCCTGCCCAACCAATAAGAGCGCCGCACGGCCGGCTTCCAGGTGTCCGCTGAAAGCTTGGCCGCTTCTCTCATCGCGAAACGATATAGCAGTTTCATCCGTCTCAGAAGTCAAAACATACAACGTGGCATGTGGCAGCACGGTGGGATAGATTAACAGGCCTGGATCCGTTACCGTCGTCGTGTAAACCGGTTCTACTCCCGCGGCTTTTAGACCGTAGGAATAGACCGCGGCGATGGTATCAAGCCGGTCATTCAACTCCAGTGGAAGGGCGGAAAAGAGAATCTTCCCCTTTCCCAGAGGCTTTTCCATCCAATCTTTTCCACTCGACAGCAATGCACGGCTTAACACGGTGGTCTTCATCCCACGATAGCTCAGGGCAAGCGTGCCTCCAGCCCAGTGAAAATTCTGCTCTCGCAGGAGAAGCGGGGCCTCTACATAATTCAATCCCACGCCAGCAGCGCGATCGGTGGGGTGAAGATGCGGATCATCACTAAAAGGGCCGGAGATGAGAAGCACAGCACCGTCGCGGACGCGTTTTTCAATCGCGCTCCATGCGGCATCCGATAGTCCATAAGCCGAGGGCAACAGGATCAGCTTTGGAGATCCCAGCGTGTCTATCTGATACTCGCCTACGGCGTACGCTGCGGCATGGTTGTACTGGTTGAGCACTCGTACCGCTGTCTGCTGCGCTTCCAGAGCCTCGCTGTTATACACCGACAACTGGAGCGACTGCGGCAACACGAGTGCAACTTGCGGTGTCTGCAAACCTGTGGCGTATGGCGCCGCCTGCTTGGCAAAGCGTCCCACGTTCCGCATCATGTCCTCCCATACCTTGGCCGAACCGTCGCTCCGCTCGATACCGAAATCTGGTTCCCGGTCCCAGTCCCATTGCATGGCACCGCTCGAACCCGCGGCAAAACCCAGAACCCACTTCCTTTCTTCCAGTGGCTGCCCTGTTAATTCGTCGTAGCGCCATGAGCCATCGGGGGTCCACACAGGCTGGTAACCGGTCTCTCCGGTGATGTTGGGGATTCCCGCGTGCTTCGCCACGACCGAATCCCACAGCAGCGCGTCGTCCTGCCAGTAAGTATGATTGGTGGTGAAAGACACTCCGCTGGTTGCGTAGAACTGGTTCAACACGCGATCAGTCACTCCACCTTCATCCTGCCCTACGTTGATTAATTGTTTGCTGCCGGCATCGCGAATCGCGTGCACCATACTGCGCACCCAGTCCGCAAACATCTGCTGAGCAAACAAGTTGTAGTCAAGGGCACGCACCTCATGCTGGTTGCCGTAACGCTCATATTTGAGGTCTTTTTCATCCGGCAGCGGAATAGAATTGAACCCGCCCAACTGGACAGGATCCACCGCCCATGCTGAAGCGAGCGCACTCGGTCTTACGTATTTTTTCTCAAGCCATTGCCGCCACGCATTCAGTTCTACGGGATCGCCGTTCGGAACATTGCCATGAAATATCCTGCGCGGATTGGAAAAGCTCGGCTCATTAATTAAATCGTATGAGAGCCAGGGAACATGCCCGAAGCGCTTTACCACTGACAGAATGTACGCCTGCTCGGCGCGCACCAGTCCCGGATCGAGCCAGGGGTTTTGCGGCGGGGGTTCCGGGCCGGTAGCCTTTGAACTGTCATGCTGCTCGCCCACTTTCGGTGTAAAGGCATAAAACGTAAAGTTAACGGCAATATGGTGCCGGTGCGCGGCGGCAAGATATGCTTCCACATTGCGCAGGAAGCGTTCGTTCACCCCTCCGCTCGAAGGCTCAACGAATTTTGCGTTCGGCATCCATACGCCCGTGCGCACAAAGCTGACGCCATGCCGCTCCATGTCCGCAAAGTCGTTTTCCCAAACCAACGCATTGCGCGGGCCAGAAAAATCCCATCCATTCGCTTCCGTCGAAAAATAATTCGTGCCCACGGGCAAGAATGGCTTTCCGCCCAGAGTAAGATAGTCCCCATCCACTCCAAGCGCGTCTCCGCGTTCGAGCGCGGAAATATCTTCGACTCGAAAACCGTTTGCATAGAACTCGCGGGCCTTTCCGCCTTGGAACCAAGTCGCCCGAACGGTATAAAAACCCGCCGGCAGAACTTTGTGAAAGGGTAAAGCGGCATCCATTCGCGGACCGATTAGCGCGATTCGGGCGCTGTCAATGCGCTGGGTGCCCGATAAAAGCTCGATCATTGCGTAGTCCTGTGATCTCTCCTGCCCGTGCCCGTTTTGCGACTCCGCACCCTGCGTCTGCGCGCCTGGGCACTGCAAATGCAAAGTCAGGTCCGGTAACTCTCCCGGACGGAGCGTGGAATACTGAGCTTCAACCCAAAATTCGGTTGCGCCTTTGCGCGCATATTCAGCGGCCGCGCGGATTAAAGAGGTGCCATCGGCCGAATCCCAATAGCCCGGCTTGGGATCGAAATCCAGTGCCACCACTCGCGATCCTGGCATCCCATCACCGAGATGGTCGGAAACAATGACTGGAGCGGCGGCCTTCGTTCCATCTTCCGTTTCCACATATCCGAGCCCGTTGAGTCTGCCTTCAACCGCGAAGTAACGTTGCGCACGCACCGCGACTCGCGGCAGAAACGAATATCCTTCGCGCCAAGCGAAATCCACATCTTCCGGAACCGGTACCGTGTAGACATGCTGGAATCCCAGCGCCCGGCTGTACGTGTCTTGCGGCCGTTCCTTGACGAATGAACCAGCATTTCTCGCAACCGGAACATGCAATGGTTCGCCGCCGATAATCAGCAGATTTCCGCCTGCGTGGAGATAGCGTTCAATGTCGGGCCACGTATCCACGGGGACAGCCGAACCGTACGGCAATACCAGCAAGTCCGCTGCTCGAAGCGTGCTTTCATTGCGCAAAACGTCTAGACCGGCAAATACCACATCCGCCCCGAGCGCGGCAGAAAGGGTATGAGTGCTTACCGGCTGAGTATCCACGGAAGGAAAGGTTGGTTCTGAGAAAATGACCACCCTGGCCGATAGCATAGATGAAAGGAATACAACTACTAGAACACTACGGATGAGATAACGCATGTCCAATGCTCCGAGATGGATTCCCTTACCGAACGAATGACTCACAAGGATAGGCCGACGGCTCTACAGAACAATCCGCTGGAAACCTATCCTAATTGTTAGAAGACATATGTGTTCAGAAACTCATTGCGAAATTTGCCCGTCGGATCGAACTGATTGCTTAACTGAACAAACTCTGGCAGTTTCTCGTACAGTGGCTTGAGTTGCGACGGTAACATGGTGAATAGCTTGCCCCAGTGGGGTCGTGCGGAAAAGGGGCCCAATTCCCTTTCAATAAGTGGCAGCACCTGCTTGACCGCGGTCCAGTTCTGTTTCCATGTGAAGTGAATGGCGATACTCGGCCGTTTGTAGCAGGGACTAAGCCATAAATCATCGGCTGCGATCGCACGAATTTCTGTAACGAGAAGATGGGAGGTAATCTTGTCGCGCAGTCGCTCTACCGCCAGAATTGCTTCGACCGCATGATGACGGGGGACAAAATATTCCGACTGCAATTCATCCCCGGCGCTGGGCAGAAATCCCATGCGGAAATGAGGCAGCCGCTCATGCCAGGGACCTGGCGCTCCCATTTGCTCAGTGCAGTTCTCCGAAGGGAACCCATTGATTGGATGGAGATTCTGTGTAGCTAAACGCGCGCCGAAGAATTCTGGCTCAGCTTTAAATTCTTTCGCGCCCTCGTCGTGCTGAATGCGGCTCTTGATCCAGACTCTGTCTATCTTCTCGTCTTGCCAATCCGTGAAAAGGCTCACGCTGTATCCGCTTGCTTGGATGGCGTCGAAGTTCGTCAGTAATTCGCTAAACGGCAAATTTTCATACACCAATTGCCGCATCGGAAATGTAGGCTGGAGGTCAAGGGTAAGTTTCGTAATTACTCCAAAGCATCCCAGCCCTACCACCATGGCGCGAAAGCATTCACCGTCGGCCTGCCGGGATACATTGATGACTTCGCCGGTTGCCGTAACCATCTCAAGCGCTGAAACCGAGGTCGCCAGATTTCCATTCGTCTCACCCGATCCGTGGGTGGCTGTTGCGCAGGCTCCCGCCACGGAAATGTGCGGCAAGGATGCGAGGTTATGTAAAGCGAATCCTTGCTCGTGGAGAAATGGACACAATTGCCCATAGCTCATGCCACCAG
>JANWKU010000081.1 GCA_025451215.1 Terriglobales bacterium | reverse complement strand
TCAACGGAGAATTCTTTCTTCTTCATGGCATCGTTTGCTTTGTCCACCTTGCCAATCAACCGGACGGTTGTAACGTAGTTGTATCCACCGGTTATTGTGAGCAGGGCTAAAAGGATGCCGAAGCCCAGGGACGACGCATGACATTGCCATCACGCAAGGAAGCAATGACACGTTGAACACCCTGGGGAGCTATATCAATAATCAGAATTGGGGAGTGACGGCCAGTGTGGTAACGGACGCAAATGGCTCACGGCTGGCCATCTCCAGCCAGAGCAGCGGCAGTGCCGGCGCTCTTGCCATCGTGAACAACACGACCAGTCTGAATTTCGAGGCTCCCATCGGAGGCACCAATGCGTCGCTCACCGTGGATGGCATTCCCTTCAGCAGCGCCAGCAATACCGTAACCGGAGCGATACCCGGCGTTACCTTGAACTTGGTCACGGCTTCACCGGGCAATGCAGTGCAGCTCACGGTCGGCGCCGATACCACGCAGGCATCGAACGCCATTAACAATTTCGTCAGCTCCTACAACTCGCTCATCGGTCTCCTGAATCAGGAGTACACCGTTGATCCGACCACGAACGCGGAAGGCGACCTTGCCTCCGATAGTTCCCTGCGTTCGCTCCAGTCCAGCTTGCTCACTGACGCTACTTACAGCGTTTCGGGAAATGACGGTTACGTGAATCTGGCGGCGCTGGGAATCAACATGAATAACGATGGCACTCTGACCGTGGACAGTAGCACCCTGAACAATGCGTTGACGAACGATCCCGGCGCTGTGCTCAACTTCTTTCAGAATTCATCAGTCACTGGATTTGCCAACAAGTTCAATGCTGACCTCACGAACGTTAGCGACGCGACAACGGGAGTTTTGAGCACGGACCTGGCACAGAACAGCGCCGAGCAGAAAACCCTTACCGATCAAATCAACAATTTTCAGGACCGGTTGAACGCCGAGCAACAGCAACTGATCACTCAGTTCAGCCAGGTGAATGCCACGCTGGAGGAATACCCGTTTTTGTTGCAGGAGGTCACGTCGCAACTTGGACGGCCGACATCCTCTTCGAGCAGCAACAATAGTGGCGGGGCGCCCGCGACAGGAACTCCATTTTCAGACAACTCTTCCGCGCCTTCAGGAATATAACGACAAGTGCATAAGCGCCGCATAACCCAACACCGTAATTCGTGCACAACTTTATGAAAGATCCGCAAACCATCTATCGTGAAGCCGCACTCCGGGGAGCAACTCCCGTGGGGCTGGTTGTGCTTTTATACGAGCAAGCGGTCCAAGACCTGCAACGCGCGCTGACTGCCATTAGGCTGAACGATGTTCAGCAGCGCACTCGTGAAATCAATCACGCCATCGCGATTCTGGGGCAACTGAACGGGACGCTGGATATGGAAAAGGGTGGCCAGGTCGCGCGCAACCTGCGGCACTTTTATGAACGCACCAAAAATAATCTCGTGCTTGCGCAAGCCCAGATCTCGCCCGAAATCATTCGCGGACAGATCACCGACCTGCTGGAACTTCGAGAAGCATGGTGCGAAGTGAATCGCACTCTGGAGCAGGCATCGGACACAGAAATCGAGCGTGTGACGCAATCACCTGCCGCGACTGCTGAAATGGAATGGACCACTACAAAATGGACAATGTGATCAGCAAAATCGAAGCCAAACTGCACGAAGCCAATTTTCAGATGCAGAGAACATTGCAGTTGCTGTCCGCTTTTTCCACGATGGATTCACCAATCGCCCACAATATTATTTCCACGGTCACAAGCGCCCTGCAGCAGGTCCGCCAAGCCGGGCTGACAAATTCAACTCTGCAAGATCACATACCATCGCAAGAAGCGGCCCTCTACTGGGACAACCTAAAAAAACTTGAAAAGGCGCTTCCCGCGTTGCACATCCAGCTAAAAATGCGACGCGCAAACCTTGACCGCGCTCTTTCCCATAGGCAAACGGTCACCCGATGGGTAGAGGTGAGTAAAGAAATTTTTTGACCCTGGCCCCTTCACCATTCGCGCCTGGTCATATACCAAGCCAGCTTGAGCGTCGCATTCGGTTCGACGATTTTCTCCATCTCATTTTTCCTTCAAGAGTTCTGAATCTGTCATTCATGATCTGTCGTCTCATACTGTCTAATGTCTATTCCAGCGACTTTCATGACTTCGGAAGAACAGCATCGCCGATTTCTCACCATCCTTTGTTTCGGATTGGTCTATTTCTTCTGGGGATCAACCTACCTCGCGATTGACATTGCAGTCGCGGGAATTCCGCCCGCGTTGATGTGCGCGATGCGATTTCTGATCGCCGGTGGTTTGATGCTCGGGTACAGCCGCTTGAAAGGCGAAAATATTCGTTACAGCCGAGCGCAACTGGGGAAGTTAGCCATCATCGGACTGCTTCTCCTGACAGGCGGCAATATGACGCTGGCTTATGCGGAACAATATGTTCCGACTGGATTGGCGTCGCTGCTCATCGCCAGCATCCCGCTTTGGATGATTCTCCAGGGAGCAGTCCTGTTAGAGGACCACCATTTGCCGTTGCAGGGTTTCCTTGGATTGGCTTTGGGGGTCTGCGGAACCTTTACTCTTCTTTGGCCACAGTTGCACCAGACAACCATTTTCGGGCGCAAGGAACTTTGGTTCTGTTTCGCGCTGCTTGTGGGATCATTCAGTTGGGGACTAGGTTCGGTGCTCACCAAACGCTGGAAGACAGGAAGTTCCCTGGGCACGGCGGGATGGGAGGTGACCATTGCCGGCTTTGGATGTTTGGTGATCGCCGTCGTAAAGGGCGATTTCGGGCAAGGACACTGGCCGGCACGCAGCTTGGCCGCGGTGACGTATCTAATTGTCTGTGGGTCGCTCATCGGTTATACCGCTTACATTTGGTTACTGGGACATGTGACGACATCGAAAGTTTCCACCTATGCGTATGTCAATCCCATCGTGGCGGTCTTTCTGGGATGGCTTGTGCTGCACGAGCATGTGGACCGATTCATTCTGGCAGGCAGCCTGATTGTGATTGTCTCTGTGGTCCTCGTGAATAGTGCCGCGGTGAAAACCAAACAGCCTGTCGTTCCCGCGGAGACGTGTGGCAACTGACGCTTCCTGTATCCTGATCCAATGACGGATTCGGCCACATCGCGTTGTGCAAGGTGCGGACGCGAGCTTCCTTCTTCCTACTGGAGCACAAGCGGATTGTGCGCGCATTGCATCGCCGAACGTTCGCCGGTCACCGGTACGGTCCTGAGTCCGCAGACGGAAATTCCCGTTCCTGTCCGCCCCAGGCGAGCCGCGCGAGGCATTCCTTTTTCAGTAACTACAGTCCTGGTGGGCATCAACATCCTCGTTTTTGTTGCGATGGTCGCAACAGGTATTTCTCCCATGGGAGGAAATACAGCCGAGTTGATCAAATGGGGAGCAAACTGGGGGCCACAATCTTTGGGCGCGCAACCCTGGCGCATGTTGACCTCCAATTATCTGCACATTGGCATTATTCATATTTTTTTCAATATGTGGTGCCTCTGGAACCTGGGCTTGTTGGTGGAACGCATTCTCGATCGCTGGACGTACGTGCTGGCTTATACCGCGTGCGGCATCGGAGGAAGTTTGGCCAGCCTGTGGTGGCATCCCATGGTTGTGGGCGCTGGCGCTTCAGGCGCGATCTTTGGACTCGCGGGACTGATGATCACAATTTTTTATTTGGGCAATCTCCCCATTCCCAAATCTGCGATTAAGCCGACGCTCAAAAGCCTTATCAGTTTCGCGGGATACAATCTGCTGTTCGGGCTGATCCCCGGCATCGACAACTCAGCGCACCTCGGCGGCTTGATCACCGGTCTTGCGTTAGGCGCGGTACTGGCGAAAACCGTAACAGCCCCCGTGGAAATACGTAATCGGTCAAAGTGGCTTATCTTTGCGGTAACGGCCGCTCTGCTGGCAGGTGGACTGATTTTTGTGCGGAAGCAACACCCCGATGTGCAGGCATTTGGCAACGGATTAAATGAGCTTGACGCCGGCAACTACGAAAAATCCATCCCATATTTTCAGAGTTACGTACGGAAGAATCCGAACTCGCCCGAGGGCCAATTTGACATTGGGTTAGCCTACCTGCAAGGCCATCATCCTGATGAGGCAATTACGGCATTTCAAAATGTTCTGAAGATCACACCGAACGCTGGAGCGGAAAGAGGCCTGGCGTTTGCCTACAAAGATAAGGGCATGCAGCAGGAAGCGGATGATGCCTTGAGCAAAGCCAAAGAAATGGAAGAAAAGAAATAGCCCGTTCTACTTAGAGTCGTCCCCTTCCTCATCCTGCCCTAGAGGGATTTCTCCCGCGATCTGGTCGCGCAACGTAAATGAAAGCTTTTGTCCCCACAAATGTGTCCCAAAATGGGAGCGTTTGGCACAACGTTATGAAACCACGGGAGCCGGCCTACGCTCATCACCCGCTTTTTACGGGGAAAAACTATTCTTTCAGAAAAATCCGTTACAATGATGGCCTTAACCATCTGCCGTGCATATGTCATTTCCGCCGAAGTTTCGAGCAACTCTTTCGTCAGGCGACCAGTCTTACAAGCGAATGTCAACGCTAGTACCGTCCCGGCGGCTGCCCCGCGTGCTCGTGGTGGACGATAACGCCGATACCGCCATGCTGATGCAAGAACTGCTCGCGCTTCGGGGCTATGAGGTGATCACTGCCTCTAGCGCAGAGGAGGCGGAAGCGAAAATACTGCATAGCACTCCAGACTTGATCCTTTCTGACGTGATTATGCCCGGCAAGTCCGGATACGAATTGTGCCGGGAATTGAAGGAGAACCCCGCGACGCGGCTTATTCCCTTTGTACTGATTACTGGGTTAAGCAACCGCGAGGACCGGGTGCATGGCATTGAAGCTGGTGCGGACGATTTTCTGAACAAGCCGATTTTCCCGGAAGAGCTCTTTGCCCGAGTGAAGTCGCTGCTCAAATTGAAAGAATTCACGGACGAACTGGAGACCGCGGAATCCGTGTTGTGCACGCTCGGACTCAGCGTCGAGAGCCGCGATCCTTATACCGAAGGTCATTGCGAGCGGTTGGCGCTCCACGCCAGCGCGCTGGGGAGGCACCTTGAACTTGACGACGAATCCGTTGTGGCGCTACGGCGCGGCGGATTCTTGCATGATCTGGGCAAGATCGCCATCCCAGATGAAGTCTTGAAAAAAGGGAGCAATCTCACCGCCGCCGAGTGGGAGATCATGAAGCAGCATCCCGTGATTGGAGAAAACATTTGTCAACCGTTAAAGTCCCTACGCCTGGTGCTGCCAATTATTCGCAATCATCACGAGCATTCTGACGGAAGCGGATATCCCGATGGATTGAAAAAGCAAGATATTCCACTGCTGGCCCGGATTCTCCAGGTCGCCGACGTGTACGACGCGTTGCGCACGGTGCGTCCGTATAAAGCCGCTCTTAGCCACGAACGGGCGGCCGCCACCATGCGGGATGAGGCCACGGCCGGCCTTTGGGATGAAGTTCTGGTCAACGAATTTTTCTTCATGCTGCAGAAGCAGCAACTTGTGGCATAGTTCGGCGCAGCCCTCGGCCATTCTGTTTTGACTCTTCGGCCAGAATCGTTGCACTATTACGCCTGAGAACAATCCTTGGGACAGCCAACCTATACAACCTATAGCATCATTATTCCTGCCTACAACGAAAGCCTGCGCCTGGGAGCGACGCTGGACGCGGTTCTGTCCTATGCGGAGCGGCAGCGTTGGGAATGGGAACTTATTGTGGTGGATGACGGCTCCCGCGATAACACAAAAGAGATTGTCCACGCTTATATCCAGAAAAACTCACGCGTCAGACTGCTGGAGAACCCCGGTAATCACGGCAAAGGTTACAGCGTGCGTAATGGGATGTTGCAAGCCAAGGGAGAACTGCTGCTTTTCAGCGACGCGGACCTGTCTTCGCCCATTGAAGAAGCCGAGAAACTGTTTGCGGCAATTCACAACGGCGCGGATATCGCGATTGGATCGCGTTGGTTGGATCCAACCCTGCTGACGCGCAAACAGCCTATTTACCGGCGGGCGCTGAGCCGCATTTTTAATATGTCGTTGCGGCTGGTGCTGGGTTTGAAGTTCAAGGACACACAATGTGGATTCAAAGCGTTTTCCCGGCGCTCCGCGCAAGCAATCTTTCCACTGCAAAAAGTCGAACGATGGGGATTTGATCCAGAAATTATCTATGTGGCGCAAAGGCTTGGCTTCACAATCGCCGAGGTCCCGGTGCACTGGGCGCATAGCGCAGGCACACGGCTGCACCCTATTCGAGACGGCATCCATGCCTTTTGGGACGTGCTGGCCATTCGCTGGAATGCTCTACGTGGTATTTACGGACACAAGCACAAAATCTAATTCGCCAGAATTGAGTTTGGAGGAGATGCGAAGCAGTTTTCGCGCGGGTTGGTGAAATTGCATCAAGTGGAGAATAATAGTTGTGAACGCTCATGACCCACGCCGCAGAAACCATTAGAAATATCGGCATCCTCCTCTCCGGTCGCGGCTCGAATCTTGAAGCCATCGCGCGGAACATTGCCGACGGCAAAATTCCCAATGCGCGCATTGCGATCGTAATTTCCAATAAAGCCGATGCGGGAGGATTGGAGACAGCCCGCAAGCTGGGACTTGCAGCTCTAGCGATTCCCTCCAAAGGGAAAGATCGAGAGCACCACGACCGGGAAGTAGTGGCAACGCTACAGCAGCACAATGTTGATCTTGTTTGCCTGGCCGGATACATGCGATTGTTGTCGCCCTGGTTCGTGCAGCAGTTTCCGCAACGCATTCTGAATATTCATCCATCGCTTTTGCCGGCATTCCCTGGCCTTGAAGCGCAGGAACAGGCTTTTGCCTACGGCGTGAAAATTGCCGGTTGCACAGTGCATTTTGTGGATGAAGAACTCGACCATGGAGCGATCATCGTGCAAAAAACTGTACCGGTGCTGGATGCAGATGATGAGCATAAACTCGCGCTCCGCATCCTCGAACAAGAGCACATTGCGTATTCGGAAGCGATCAACCTTGTGCTGCAAGGAAAATTTAAAATTGTGGGTAGAAGGCTTTCATTCTGACTTCTGCCTTCTCCATTCCTTATAATGATTTCCCATGCCGACTTTCGCCCCCGTTGACGAACAACTGACCTATATCAAAAAAGGCTCCGCGGAAATTGTGAAGGAGTCTGAGCTGCGCACGAAGCTCGAGAAGTCTCGCGCCTCCGGCAAGCCGCTGCGCGTCAAAGCGGGATTCGATCCCACCGCGCCCGATCTCCATCTTGGACACACCGTACTTCTTCGCAAACTCAAGCATTTTCAGGACCTGGGGCACACGGTCATCTTTTTAATCGGCGATTTCACGGGAATGATTGGCGATCCTACGGGGCGCTCGGTGACGCGGCCTGCGTTGACTTCCGAAGAAATCATGCGCAACGCCAAGACATACATGGCGCAGGTGTACAAGATTCTCGATTCGCACAAGACCGAGACGCGGTTCAACAGCGAGTGGTTCGACAAAATGAAATCAGCGGACTGGATTCGTCTGGCGGCGAAAGTTACCGTTTCGCAAATGCTGGAACGCGAAGACTTTCATAAGCGCTTTCAGGACGAAAAGCCGATTGCCATGCACGAACTGCTCTATCCATTAGCGCAGGGATATGACTCGGTAATGCTGCAAGCTGATGTGGAACTGGGCGGTACGGACCAGAAATTCAATTTGCTAATGGGGCGCGAACTGCAACGCAGCAATGGGCAGGAGTCGCAGGTGGTACTCACCATGCCCATTCTGGAAGGACTCGACGGCGTGCAGAAAATGTCGAAATCACTGGGCAACGCCATCGGTATTCAGGAAGCGCCGGTCGATATGTACGGCAAGCTGATGAGCATCTCCGATGAGATGATGTGGCGCTATTACGAACTTCTGACGGACGTGCAGGTTGCGGAAATCGAAAAGCTGAAGCGCGAAGCTCATCCCATGCAGGCGAAGAAAGATTTGGCGCAGCGCATTGTTAAAGATTTTCATTCAGCGGACGCAGCGGCGAAAGCGAATGAAGATTGGGCAAAACAGTTTCAGAAAAATGAAGCCCCCGAAAGTATTGAGCAAGTGGAGGTACGGCTGGACGACATCAAAGCTTCTGATCCGTCAGGCGAGGGTATTTCGGTAAGGATTGATAAGTTGGTCCACAGGGCGGGATTGGCATCCTCAGCGACAGACGCGCAGCGCAGAAGAGAACAAGGAGGAGTGCGAGTGAATGGCGAGACGGTGACAAATCCCGTGTTCGCAATCAAGGCACAAAAAGAAATTGATCTCCGGGTCGGCAAAGGAATCAGACGAGTGCGCTTAGTTTGAAATTATCAATTTAAGATCGCAAAACTCCGAAATGACTAGAAAAAAATGTCCCCTCCGCCGCAGTAACCTCTCATGCCGCGTGCCAGTAGTTCTATTCGCCCTTATTCTGCTCGCGGCTCCGCTCTACGCCCAGTTCGGCGTCCATAAGCCCATTCGAACGAAAGCGGGGCAAATATTAGGGGTGGCAGGCTCCGACAAACAAATCAGCATCTTCAAAGGAATCCCCTTCGCCGCGCCTCCCATCGGGGGGCTGCGCTGGAAGGCGCCCCAGCCGGCGAGCCCATGGAAGGGCGTTCTGCATGCCGATCACTTCTCTAAAAATTGCATGCAGAAGCCGGTCCACGAGTTTCTTCCCTGGACCAAGGAATTCATGCTGGTCAACGACGTCAGCGAAGACTGCCTGTATTTGAATATCTGGACACCGGCGAAAACCAGCGAAGACCATCTTCCCGTCTACGTTTACGTATATGGAGGCGCGTTCACCTCAGGCGCTGGCGATGTCAGCATTTACGACGGCGAGAACCTGGCAAAAAAGGGTATCATCGTCGTCAATTTTAATTACCGTGTAGGAGTGTTCGGCTTCCTCGCGCACCCTGAACTCACCGCCGAATCGCCGCATCATTCTTCTGGAGACTACGCATTTCTCGACCAGATTGCCGCACTGCAATGGGTAAAGGGAAACATTGCCGCATTTGGTGGAGATCCTGACCGTGTAACTGTCGGTGGTCAGTCTGCTGGCGCTATCAGCGTGGGTTTGCTTCTGGTAAGCCCTCTCGCCAAGGGGCTATTTCGCGGGGCCATTACTGAGAGCGGTTCCGGCGTGAGCGGATTTCCCACCCCGTCGCTCGCTGACGCCGAAAAACAAGGCGTTGAATATGCGAAATCCATGGGCGCAAAATCTATCGCCGACCTTCGAGCATTGCCTGCCGAAAAGCTGCTTAATTCCCCAACTCCTCAATTTCCCATAGCGGTTGATGATTGGTTCCTTACCGGCGGGATTATGCAAATTTACGCAGAGGGCAAGCAAAACGATGTGCCCACGATTGACGGCTGGAACGCGGATGAAAATACCGCTCCCCCGTTGAGCGCGGAAGATTTTCGCAAGCAAGTTCCAGGGCGATATGGCCCGATGGCGGAAGAATTTCTGAAGCTCTATCCGGCTGACACCGACCAGCAGGCCCAGGTTGCGCAAAAGCAGTCGGCGCGCGACCGGGCGCGAGTGTCTGCATACCTTTGGGCGCAGGGCCGTGGCGAGACCGCGAAAACACCCGCATACCTCTATTTTTTTACGCGGGCCATTCCCTGGCCTCAGCATCCAGAGTACGGTGCATTCCACTCCGCCGACCTGCCGTACTTTTTCGACAACCTCAACCGGCTCGACCGCCCTTATGAGCAAGTGGACCACGAGATTGCCCACGAGATGTCTTCTTATCTCGCGAACTTCGTGAAGACCGGCAATCCCAATAGCGACCGCTTACCCGGATGGGCGGAGTTTCAACCCAGTTCGAAACCAATCATGGAATTAGGAGAAAGCCCCGGCCCCATTCCCACGGCTGAGCCGGCCAAAGCGGACTTTTGGACGCGCTACTTCGCCTCCGCCGAAGGCAAGCGCGCACCGTTTTTTTAGCCAAATCTGTTTTCTGCGGGCCTGATTCCGTGCGAAGTCAGCGGTCAGGCCGCCTCTTACGGTGCTACACTAATCGCCAGTTATGGGTGACGAAAAGCGTTCGCGCACATGGATTTGGGTGTTGGTCGGCGGAGGAGCATTCGTTCTCTTCGTCGTAGTGGTGTTCATGCTGATCTACTTCACGCTGCGCTCAGGAAATGGTGAAGAAGCGTCGGCATTTGGGAGCTTCGGCGACAAGATCGGCGTCGTGGACCTGGATGGTGTGATCCTGGATTCCGACACCGTCGTTCAGGAGCTAAAAAAGTTTGGCGACGACGATTCCATCAAAGCCATCATCATCCACGTAAATTCCCCGGGCGGCGGCGTGGCGGCCTCCGAGGAAATTTACCGCGAGGTGAAGCGCCTGCGCGATGAGAAGCACAAGCACATCGTTTCCTCCATAAGCACGGTTGGGGCCAGCGGTGCTTACTATGTCTCTTCCGCCACCAACAAAATATTCGCCGATAATGGAAGCGTGGTCGGTTCCATCGGCGTGATTGCCGAATGGGTGAATTACGGCGACCTCATGCGATGGGCCAAGCTCAAGCCCGAGGTGCTGAAGGTGGGCGCCCTGAAAGACACGGGTGATCCCACGCGGGATATGACTCCCGAAGAGCGGGCCTTCATGCAGGGCCTCATTAATAATATGTACGGTCAGTTTGTGAATGCGGTCGCTGAGGGCCGGCATGAGAAGCCAGCCGACATTCAGGCCATCGCCGACGGCCGTGTGTGGACCGGGCAGGAAGCACTTTCCATGAAGCTGATTGATCAGATCGGCGACTTCCAGACGGCGGTGGACGATACCGCCAAAGCGGTGAATATAAAGGGAGAGCCTACGCTGGTGTATCCGCAAAAAGACCGGAAGACGCTGCTGGATTTGCTGGTTGGCGACACCTCAAAGTGGATTCCCAGCCGGGAAAAACTTATGGAGCAGCAAGTGGGATTCTATTATTTGTGGCGTTAAGTGAGTCCTCGGCAAAAAACTCGGCGGCCAACGGAGCAAAGCCGATACTTGCGCAGAAGCCCTTAGATTTGAGATGTTTATGTGACCTCGTTATAGTAAGGGCTGGACCAGTCCCTCAAAATCTCAAGATTTCACGGAGCGAAGACGTATGACAAAAGCCGATTTGATTGAAGAAGTTACCCGGCTGGCGGAGTTAACGCGCAAAGACAGCGAAGTCATCGTCGAAACCATCTTTGACAGCATCGTGCGCTCGCTTCGCGCCGGAGACAAAATTGAAATCCGTGGCTTTGGCAGTTTCCGCACCCGCCAGCGCAAGCCTCGCGTGGGACGTAATCCAAAGACCGGGGAGCGCGTCGAAGTTCCCGCAAAGAAAATCCCTTTCTTCAAGCCCAGCAAGGAATTGAAAGATATTGTAAATACCGGCCAGGGAAGCGGCGCACCTGTCC
>JANWKU010000080.1 GCA_025451215.1 Terriglobales bacterium | reverse complement strand
GGCCAGATCAGGCACCGCGGTTTTCTGTTCCTGAGGACTCTTTTCCTGAGCAATCATGAGGGCGACTCCCAATCCGAAAACAAGGCAAACCAAGAACGAGATATTTTTGAACATTCATACCTCTCGGGCGGAAATTATTCCGGCCCAATAATCAGAAGATCTCCATAATATCAGCGTCCTGGGGCTGACTGACGCACTCTGGGAGAGGTACAATACCGGGAGGTCGTTATCCCAGAAGTCCCGCGCGTCAGAGCTTAATCACGGGTCTTAATTCGCGGCCCCTAGAGAGTCCCATGCGAAAACTTTTCTTATTTCTACTCGTTGCGTGCACTTGCATTGTCTTACCTTCGGTCACATCCGCTGACACAATTGTTGAAGAGATTGTTGCCCGCGTGAATAACGCGATCATTACCCGCACCGAATTCCAGAAGAGCCGCGATGATTTAAAGCAGGAGTTGGAACAACAGGACCCCGCCACCGCCGACCAGCGTTTCGCGAATGAGCAAAAAGATGTGCTGCGCGATTTAATTGACCAGCAACTGCTATTGCAACGCGCCCAGGATATGGGAATTACCGGCGATACTGAGCTGATCAAGCAACTCGACCAGATGCGCAAACAATATCATCTCGACACGCTGGAAGATTTGCAGAAAGCGGCTGAGCAGCAGGGTGTTTCCTTTGAAGATTTCAAGCAGAACATCCGGAACGGAATCATCCGGCAGCAAGTGATTGGACGGGAAGTCGCTTCCAGACTTCAGCCTACTCCTGAGGAAGAGCAGAAGTTTTACAACGAACACAAGGAAGAGTTGGCGGAGCCTGAACAAATTCGGTTAAGCGAGCTTATGATTTCCACGGAAAAAACCACCTCCGACGATCAGATTGCCGCCGCCAAAGCTAAAGCAGACGGCATGCTCGCGCAAATTAAAAAAGGGACCAGCTTTGAAGATTTGGCCAAGGCAAATTCGAATGGTCCGAGTGCGGCCCAGGGCGGAGATCTCGGTTATTTCAAACGGGGCACCTTGGCGAAACAATTGGAAGACACTACCTTCGCCATGAAGGCAGGCGATGTTTCCGACGTGATCCGCACCAAACAAGGCTTCGTAATTTTGAAGGTCACTGAGCACAACAAGGGCGGCATTCCCGCCTTTAAAGACATTGAGCCGCGTGTATCGAATGCCGTCCTCATGCAAAAGTTGCAGCCGGCATTGCGCACTTACCTCGAACAGTTGCGCGATGACGCTTACATTGACATCAAACCAGGTTACGTAGACACCGCCGCCAGCCCCAATGAAACCAAGCCTGTGGAAACCAGTGCCACCGACCCGAAAGCGAAGAAGCTGAAAAAGAGGAAAAAACTGGGAGTCATTTAAGGTAAGCTTGCCTCACCGCATTCAGGCTCGGCTAGGATGCGAACGTCATCAGGCGATACCACCATGAAGGACTTCTTCATCTGTGATTGTGTTGCACACGAAAATAAAATTGTCACGTCCTCCTTTGTCGTAACTTCCAAGCAGGTTAAACCCAAGAAAACCGGAGAGCCTTACCTGGCGCTCACCTTGGCGGACCGCAGCGGACATCTTGAAGCCAAGATGTGGGACAACGTCGAGGAAGCTCTCGACGACTTTGATCAGGACGATTTCATCAAGGTCAAAGGACTGGTGAATAAGTACAAGAACCGCTTCCAGCTCACCATCCACAAGCTGCGTCGCATGGGCGAGGCTGAAATTGACTTCGCCGATTATCTGCCTAAGACCACCAAGAACATTGATGAACTTTGGGCGACGCTGAAGGGTTTTGTCGCGACTTTTCAAAACCCTTATTTAAAGGCGCTCGTCGAATCGTTCATGGACGATCCGGAAATTGCGGCGGCCTACCGTAACGCTCCCGCGGCCAAAACTCTGCATCACGCTTATATCGGCGGATTGCTGGACCACGTGGTCTCTCTCTCCCGTTCTTGTGACTTGATTTGCCAGAACTATCCGCAAATCAACCGCGACTTGCTGCTCACGGGCGCTTTTTTGCATGACATCGGCAAAATCCACGAGCTTACGTACAACCGCTCGTTTTCTTATACAACCAAAGGCCAGTTGCTTGGCCACATGATCATTGAACTTGAAATGCTTCATGCGAAAATCGCTCAACTTCCCAGCTTTCCCGATGAGCTGAAAATCCTCATTGAGCACCTCATCATCAGCCATCACGGTCAATACGAGTTCGGCTCTCCCAAATTGCCCATGTTCCCTGAGGCTCTTTTGCTCCATTACCTGGACGATCTCGATTCGAAAATGGAATCCATGCGCGCGCACTTTGAACGCGAGCAGGGCAGCGAAAGTCCCTGGTCCAGCTACAATCCTTCGCTCGGACGCACCCTCTTGAACTCCACAAAATTCCTGGAGAAAAAACCGTCGCCGGCCACAGTTAGCGAAGCCTCCAGCACTCCAAATGGCGCGAATGCAGGTTCGGTAGAGTTCACCTAGACGCGGAACTCGACAAAACTTAATCCGAATTCCACCCTGCCGCATTCCGCTGTGTAATTCGTTCGTGCTGTTCCAGCGGTTGGATTTCATTTGGGACAATTTCAGTGCGCATCCGGCCTTACGGGGCACGCTGGGTGCTTCGAACAGCATGTAGAATCGTTATTTGCCCGTCGTCATCTGTTCTTAGTGGGCTGATCTGAATTAGTCCCGATCTAAATCCGTAAGGAGCGTCCTTTGCCCGAAACAATCTATGACATCGCTGTGATTGGCAGCGGCCCCGCCGGATACACGGCGGCCATTCGTGCCGGACAGTACGGCCTGAAGACCGCGTTGGTGGAAAAAGATCCCTACCTCGGCGGCACATGCCTGCATGTAGGCTGCATCCCGACCAAGGCCCTGTTATTCAATGCCGAGATTTGGGATCACCTGAAAGACGCGAAGGAGTATGGCATTGAAGGTGTGGACTCCCGCAAGCTCAACTGGGCGGCGATTCAGAGCCGCAAGACGGGCGTGGTTAACAAGCACGCCAAGGGCCTCGAATTTTTGATGCGCAAGAATAAGGTGGAAACGATCAAGGGGTTCGGCAAGCTGACGGGTCCGGCGCAGAACGGCGTGTTCACGGTCAACGTTGATGACGGCGGTAAGAAGAGTGCGATCAAAACGAAAAATATAATCCTCGCCACCGGCTCGGAAGCCCGTATGATTCCCGGCCTGGAAGCTGGTGACCGCATTCTCACCAACATTGAAATTCTCCAGTTGAACGAGATTCCCAAGTCTTTGGTGATTGTTGGCGCCGGGGCTGTAGGAGTGGAGTTCGCTTCCATCTTCCGGTCCTTTGATTCGGAGATCACGATTATCGAAGCGCTGCCGCGATTGGTTCCGCTTGAAGACGAAGAAGTGTCGAAGGAACTCGCCCGCGTATACCGCAAACGCGGCATCAACTTCCACACCAGCGCGAAGGTGGAAAAAGTAGAGAAGACCAAATCCGGCGTGGCGGTGACTTTCAGCGCGGAAGGCAAGCAGCAGAAAATTGAAGCGGAGAAAATCCTGATCGCCGTGGGGCGCAAGCCTTACACCGACAATCTTGGCCTGGAGAAGACCCGCATCAAGCCCGAGCGCGGATCAATCAAAACCAATGAGTGGATGGAAACTGACGAGCCCGGCATCTATGCCATCGGAGACATTGTGCTGGGCATGCCGCTGCTGGCGCATGTGGGAGCCATGGAGGGCATCGTTGCGGTTTCCAAGATCGCCAAGAAAGAAGACAGGCCGATTGATCCACTGAAAATTCCTAACGTCACATATTGCCATCCAGAAATTGGCAGCGTGGGCCTGACTGAAGCAAAAGCTAAAGAGAGAGGTCACAACGTGAAGATCGGCAAGTTCCCCTTCACGGCAAATTCGCGTGCGTCCATCGTCGGCGAGCATGAAGGCTTCATCAAGATCGTTTCCGATACGAAATACGGAGAAATTCTCGGCGTCCACATCATCGGCCCGCAAGCAACGGAGCTGATCGCCGAAGCCGTGACGGCCATCGAACTCGAAGCCACGGTGGAAGATTTAATGTGGACGATCCACGCTCACCCCACACTGGCGGAAGCCATGCTGGACGCCTCGAACAGCGTGTACGGGCTGGCGATTAATATGTGAAAAATCGCGCCACCGATTTGCACGGATAAATTCACGAGGATGAATAAAATTAAGACTGTCTCGATTGGTTTATCTGTATTCTCTACGCGATCTATGTTTGAAGATCCGCGTAATCCGTGGCGAAGGAATTTGTGATCTCCGTTCTCCAACTCGGCACAATTGATTACGCCACAGGGCTCCGCCTGCAGCAGCGATTGGTCGAATTGCGCAAGAACAACGAAATTGGCGACGTGCTTCTTTTACTTGAGCACACGCCAGTAATCACACTCGGCCGCAATGCGAAATCTAAAAACATCGTTGCCTCTCCGGATCTGCTGGCGCAGCGCGGAGTAGAAGTGTATGAAAGCGACCGCGGCGGCGATGTCACCTTCCACGGCCCCGGCCAGCTAGTCGGCTATCCAATCTTCGATCTTCGCAGTCTGCCTTCTGAAGACGAAAAACGAAAGACTGTCGGCGCCATCGAGTACGTCCGCCGCCTGGAAGAAGTCCTAATCCGCACCTGTGCTGATTTCCGCATTTCCACCAAGCGCATCTGCGGCCTCACCGGAGTTTGGACGAATCCAGAAACCAGCACGGAATGCGTGGGGACGGGCGCCCTCGCCCGTCCAGTCGAGCGAAGCTCGACATCAAGTAATCAAAACGAAGAAGCCAAAGTCGCCGCCATCGGTGTTCACATCTCCCGCGCCGTCACCTCCCACGGCTTCGCGCTGAACATCAATACCGATCTCAGCTACTTCGATCTCATCGTCCCCTGCGGCATCACGGCAAAGCCTGTGACTTCCATGGCAAAAGAATTAGGCGGGGAACTTGCCATGCAGGACGTCGCCCACGCCGTCACGCGCAATTTCGGCGTAGTGTTCCAAACCCAGATTCTCTGGCTTGATTCACTGGAGTCTCTTCTCGGCCCGGCCATTGGCGTTCCCATGAAGCCGCCTGAAGAACTGCGCAAGCTGCATAAACAGGAAGATACGTTTTTGGCGTAAGAGCGGCTCAATGCGAGAGTGTTTCCACGCGTAGGACAATCCAACCGGCTGGACTATTCCCATCATCAACATCGATTTCTGTCGCTTCAGACGCGTATGTTTGCCCAACCTTCAATGCTTCGTCGCTGCCATCAAAGTTTGCATGCAGATCGGTTAAAGCAATCAGTAACAAGTGGTCTTTTCCCTTCGTGGAAAAATACGAACTAGCCAACGTTGCTCGAGGATCAAGCCGATGTCGATACGCGGTGACAAAACCATTCGTGAATAGCGAAGTGGTCTCGCCAATCGTTGACTCTCCCATTCGTATCGGGTGGGTGCATTTGGCAGGTTCGGAACACGAGTGCATCGCGGACGCCCAATGTTGCTTGATCTCCGCAATCAAAGCCGTCACGGTGGTAGTTCCTGAGTTCGTTAGGTGAGAAATGCTACCCATCGGCAGAAAACGAGCTTCGCCATTTATCAGGGATGCGGCCTCATCAGATTTTTGCGTGCTCAGTGCGAGATTTTCTCCCAGCACGATCAGAACCACATCTCGCCCATGCGACTCGAGATCTGTCGCTGCGCCAGCTGTTATTTGCAATCTGAAAACTCGAAAATAGGGATTCTCTTCAACCATCTCCCGGCTAACTGCAGGAGATGAACTGCTCCCCGTGTGATTGGTATTCGAGTTTTGGGTAGTTTGGCCTGCAATCTGCGCAGTCAGGGAGAGACCAATAATCAAACTAGACAAGCACTTAAGTTTAGCCGCGTGCATCTTGCTCCGCAGCATAACTGTGAACTCGGCAATCTTCGCAGTCGGCGCTGGTCGTTCGCAATAGGCGATCATTCTCCTAGCGGTGGTCCTCCTTAGGGCAGAGCTTAACAATTCAGGCGTAGAATGGCCGAATATTGATTACCATTGTTCGAATACTCTTGGAATGAAGGTGTAACCTTGTCACGCAAATATACTCCATTCTTATAGCGCGGCAATGCATCTTCAGGAGGCAATATGCGCAACTTCATAATCGGAGTCATCGTCACCGTGGTCGTGATTGTTGCGGGCGGACTCGCTTTCGCCTTCCTCGGCCTCATGCCCACCAACGCCGATGCCACTCCGCCCAGCATTGAACGCAACATTGCCATGCATTCCATGGACGCATCCATGGATCGCCACGCCCCGCACATCAGCAATCCGGTGCCGCCGACCGATGACAATCTCATCGAAGGCATGAAAATCTACACCATGAATTGCGCCATGTGCCACGGCTCATTCAACTACAAGCCCAGCCCGCTGGCGAAATCTTTTTATCCGCCTGTCCCGCAATTGATTATTCACCCGCTCGATGATCCGGAGTGGCACGTGCGTTACGCGATCTCCACCGGCGTGCGCTACACCGGCATGCCAGCATGGGGAAAAACTCTCAGCGACGACCAAATCTGGAAAATCACTGCTTTCCTCACCCGGCTAGATAAACTCCCACCCGCCGTGCAGCAATACTGGAAGGACTCCTTCGGAGTAGAGCCGCATAGCGGCGCTGAAGGCATGAAGATGCAGGATTAAATTCTTCTTTATATTGTCTTTCTGAGCGAAGTCCATCATGCGCTTGCGCATGATGGACGTAGTCGAAGCATCCCTATCGCTGGATTTCTTCCGTCAAGAAGCTACTGCATTACCACCGTTCCCTCCAACTGGCCCGCCGCATCCCGGAACGCTATAATATTCTGTTTGCCCGTCGCGGATTTTTGCCTCGGGCTTGCGGAAGGAAATTATGGCAACCGATATCATCATGCCCCAAATGGGGGAATCAATTGTTGAAGGCACCATCACCAAGTGGCTGAAGAAGCCCGGCGACAAAGTCCAGCGCGACGAGCCGTTGTTTGAGATCTCCACCGACAAAGTGGACGCCGAAATTCCCGCTCCCGCCTCTGGCGTGCTCCAGGACATTAAGGTCACCGAAGGGACCACGGTTCAGGTCAATACCGTGGTCGGGACGATCGCCGGCGATGGCGAAGCTGTCGCGCCCGCGAAATCCACTCAGGCCACAGCACCCGCGGAAAAGAAAGTTACTCCTCCCGCCAAGCCTGCTCCTGTTGCGGAAGTAACTAAGCCTTCTCAGGACGAAGAAGACGACCAGGCGCGCTCCTCACCGCTCGTTCGTAAAATGGCGCACGAGCACAACATTGATTTAGCGCAGGTGGAAGGCAGCGGTCTGGGCGGCCGCATCACTAAGCAGGATATTTTAGATTTCCTTGAAAAAGGAGAAGAGAAAGGCGCGGGAAAAAGCGCTGCCGCAGCTCCTTCGCGCACGGCCAGCGCGCCAGCGCCCGCTCCTCGTTCAGCGCCCCCAGTTGAACTTCCAGGGGATGTCGTTCCGCTTACCCGCATGCGCAAAATTATCGCGGAGCGCATGATTGAGTCGCGCCACACTAGCGCCCACGTTCACTGCATGTTTCAGGTGGACCTCACGCGCATCGTCAACCTGCGCAATAAGTTGAAAAATTCCTTCGAGCAGCGCCACGGCGTGCGGCTTACCTTCATGCCGTTCTTCGTCCGCTCGGCGATCATCGCCCTGCGGCAATACCCCATCATCAACGCGTCGCTGTTTGACAACAACATTCACTACCACAGCAACGTCAACGTGGGCATCGCCGTCGCGCTCGATTGGGGACTAATCGTGCCCGTCCTCAAAAATGCCGAAGAACTAAATTTTCTTGGATTGCAGCGCAGCATTACCGATATTGGCGCGCGGGCCCGGGGAAAGAAATTAAAACCGGAGGAAGTGGAAGGCTCCACGTTCACCATCACCAATCCCGGCCAGTTCGGCGCGGTCTTTGGTCTGCCCATCATCAACCAGCCCAACTCCGCTATTCTCGGAATCGGCGGCATCATGAAGGTCCCACTCGTCACTACCGACAGCGAAGGCGTGGACTCCATCGCCATCCGCTCCGTCGTGCATCTGACGCTAGGCTACGACCACCGCCTGATTGACGGCGCCGTCGCCGACCAGTTCATGGCATTCCTGAAAAAGACAATGGAAAACTGGAGCGAGGAAGTCGGATAGGCCGGATCTGAGACACAGACCGTTAACGAAACCAGCCGGGTGC